>JAISJM010000026.1 GCA_031261525.1 Eubacteriales Family XIII. Incertae Sedis bacterium | reverse complement strand
ATTTCTCGAATAAAGTCTTTGTGATTGCAGCTGTAAGCGTTGTTTTACCATGGTCTACGTGACCAATTGTTCCGATATTTACATGTGGTTTTGTTCTTTCAAATTTTGCCTTAGCCATTGGAATTCCTTTCTATAATAAAAAGTTACTTATTAATCTTTTCAATCAAGCTTGTAGGAAGCTGTTCGAAGTGATCCATCTGCATTACGTAAGTACCTCTACCCTGTGTCTTGGATCTGAGGTCTGTTGCATAACCAAACATCTCTGATAGCGGTACGAAACCTCTAATAATAGAAGCACCATTGAGCATATCAGAACCTTCGATACGTCCTCTTCTTGAACTGATATCACCAATTACGTCACCCATATAATCCTCTGGTACAGTAACCTCTACCTTGAAGATTGGCTCAAGAAGAACTGGTTTCGCCTTCTTTACAGCCTCACGGAATGCCATTGAACCGGCAATCTTAAACGCCATCTCGTTTGAATCGACTTCATGGTAAGAACCATCATATAGTGTCACGCCGACATCTACAATCTGGAATCCAGCTAATGGACCATTTGCCATTGCTTCCTTGATACCCTCTTCAACCTTAGGGATGTATTCTTTCGGAATTGCACCACCAACGATTGCATTTTTAAATTCGAAGCCTTCGCCAGGCTCTCTTGGGTAGACTTTGATCTTAACGTGACCGTATTGACCTCTACCACCAGACTGCTTCGCGTACTTATGATCGACATCAGCCTCCGTTGTAATTGTCTCTTTATAAGAAACCTGTGGCTTGCCGACATTTGCCTCGACTTTGAACTCCCTTAATAGTCTGTCTACGATAATCTCAAGGTGAAGCTCACCCATACCGGCGATAATCGTCTGACCAGTCTCTTCGTTTGTGTAAGTCTTGAATGTTGGATCCTCTTCTGCAAGCTTCGCAAGACTCATACCCATCTTCTGCTGTCCAGCCTTTGTCTTTGGCTCGATTGCAATCTCGATTACTGGCTCTGGGAACTCCATAGACTCGAGGATAATTGGGGATTTCTCGTCACAAAGTGTATCACCTGTTGTCGTGTCTTTTAGACCTACGGCAGCAGCGATATCACCTGCATAAACAGTCTCTAATTCTTCTCTCTTATTGGCATGCATCTGAAGTACACGACCGATTCTTTCCTTCTTGTCCTTTGTAGAATTATATACATAAGAACCTGAATCGAGCTTACCGGAGTATACTCTAAAGAATGCGAGCTTACCAACAAATGGATCCGCCATAATCTTAAACGCAAGCGCTGAGAAAGGTGCTTTGTCATCTGCAGGTCTTGAATCCTCTTCTTCTGTGTCAGGGTTGACACCTTTGATTGCTGGGATATCAAGTGGGGATGGTAGGTAGTCATTTACCGCATCAAGCAATAATTGGACGCCCTTATTCTTGTATGCACTTCCGCATAGGCAAGGAACCATCTCTCCTGCAATTGTCATCTTTCGAATCTGTTTCTTAATCTCTTCTTTTGAGATTTCTTCACCATCGAGGTATCTCTCCATAAGATCTTCATCGGATTCAGCAACAGCCTCTACGAGTGCCATTCTGTATTCTTCAGCTTGATCTTTCAGGTCTTCAGGAATCTCAACGGTATCATAATGAAGACCCTTTTCATCCGTATAAACCTTGGCATCCATCTCTACGAGATCGACAACACCAATGAACGTCTCTTCAGCACCGATTGCGAGCTGAATTGGAACTGCATTGGCTTTGAGTCTGTCTTTAACCATCTCGACAACTCTGATAAAATTGGCACCATTGATATCCATCTTGTTGACAAATATCATTCTTGGTACATTGTACTTATCAGCTTGTCTCCATACTGTCTCAGACTGTGGCTCTACACCGCCCTTTGCACAAAGTACGGTGACGGCACTATCGAGAACTCTGAGTGACCTTTCTACTTCGACAGTAAAGTCCACGTGTCCCGGTGTGTCGATAATGTTGATATTGATATCTTTCCACTGAGCGGTGGTAGCAGCTGAAGTAATCGTGATACCTCTTTCCTGCTCCTGCTCCATCCAGTCCATTGTCGCAGCACCTTCATGGACTTCGCCGATCTTGTGCGTACGACCTGTATAGAATAGAATACGCTCTGTGGCTGTGGTCTTACCGGCATCGATGTGTGCCATGATGCCTATATTCCTAGTTTTTTCTAGGGGAAATTTTCTAGCCATTTGCTTCTCCTAAGATTACCATCTGAAATGTGCGAAAGCTCTATTTGCTTCAGCCATCTTGTGCGTATCTTCCTTCTTCTTTACAGATGCACCCGTATTGTTTGCTGCATCGATGAGCTCTTTTGCAAGTCTATCGCTCATTGTTCTCTCGCCTCTCTTACGCGTATAAGTCGTAAGCCATCTGAGTCCGAGTGTCTGTCTTCTAACTGGCCTAACTTCCATTGGAACTTGGTAGTTGGCACCGCCTACACGTCTTGCCTTTACTTCGAGAACTGGCATGATGTTGTTCATAGCTTTCTCGAATATATCGATAGGCTCCTCACCAGTAATCTCTTTGATCTGGTCAAATGCGTCATAGACGATTGTCTGTGCTGTACCCTTCTTACCGTCAAGCATAATGCTGTTAACAAGCTTTGTTACAACGATGCTACCGTAGACTGGATCGGGAAGCACATCTCTTTTTGGAACGTTTCCTTTTCTTGGCACGTCTCTTCCCTCCTAATACACAATAATGTGTATCGGTACTCAACGACTATCTTTCAAGCCGCCGTGGCGCATATACAAGGTGGGCAAATGTCGCAATTGCATGCGATCATCTACTCTTTATCTATAAACGGCACAATGTGTTCCGATACTTTCTACTTCTTTGGTCTCTTGGCACCGTACTTTGAACGAGCCTGATTCCTGCCAGCAACGCCTGCTGTATCAAGTACGCCTCTGATGATGTGATAACGCACACCAGGGAGATCCTTAACTCTTCCACCTCTGATCATGACAACACTATGCTCTTGCAAGTTGTGTCCGATTCCAGGGATGTAAGCGATAACCTCGATACCGTTAGATAGTCTAACTCTTGCTACCTTTCTAAGAGCTGAATTTGGCTTCTTAGGTGTAACAGTCTTTACAGATGTACATACGCCACGCTTCTGTGGTGAATTTGAATCTGTTGGCTTTCTCTTAAGTGTATTCAAACCCTTAAGCAAAGCTGGTGCAGTTGACTTCTTTACAGCGCTTTTTCTGCCTTCTCTTACTAATTGATTAATTGTAGGCATTTCCTTCCTCCTTTCCTAATAAATTCTAATCTATGTTGAAACAAAAAATAAAGCCTCAAACGCAGACCAATAATAAGTATAACAATATTTCGCAACAATTACAAGAAGAATATAACAAGAACCCGAAGAAATTTATGCAGATTTATGTAAAATACTGCAAAACCTTCGGGTTCTTGAATCAATAAATAAATGAAATGATACTACTATTCACTAAAAGTCATATAATAATCATACAAATCATGGCCTGTCGATAAATCATTGCCATCGACAGTAATGAGAATATATTCACAATCATATGCAACTAAAAATGTATTCACAATACTTTTCAAAACAATACTTTCTCCAGCAGAACCCATCGTCTTAATATAAGCTTCGAAAGATGAATTTAGGTCTATAGTAATTGCCTTAGATCCCTCATAACTTGTATCACTAAATGAATTGATCAGAACATCTGGCGATAATACACCTTTATCAATCAATGCATGAATAATGTTAATCGGACTCAACTCCGTGATTTTGACAACTTCCGTATTGAGACCATCTGCATTTTCATTGCTAAAATATACAGTCAAATCCACAGATGATGCCTTTGTATCAGCTGCATCTGCTGTGTCTGCAGGCTCAGTCGGTTCAACGTTCTCAGCACTCTTTGGCTTATCTGCTTGTTTGGTTTCTTCTGAAGTCGATGTCTTCTTTTCGTTATCTTTGGTTTTAACGTTCTCTTTATCAGAGTTACACCCAACAACTATTGTTGCAAGAAGAATCACTGCAATCATTAAAGATAGTATTTTGATAACAGGCTTTTTTGTATGTTGCATATTCATGACATACCTCCTAAATAATATCTGCTACTTGCTTTTGAGCTCCGAAATCAATTTTGTGATATCGTAACCATAATTCACCCCTGTTGCCCATCCATAGCCAGCTGGATTCTCATTCTGACCAAGCCACTCAACATAGGGCGCAGAATTCCTTTTTACTAAGTTAAATCGCGGATCAACGCACGTTGAGTTTGGCGGAGCTGTACTTGCATATGCTTTCAGATGCTGAACCTGTGCCCTTAGCCCTATTCTCACATTTGGAAAGGTTGCAATTGGCGCTGAAGGAGAATTTAATGCACCAATTCCTGCGAAATTATACTGCTCAGGTTTAACTGAACCACCGAACTGCAACCATCCTGTTTCCTTCATACTCTGAGCAAAGACAACTTCAGCTTTGACACCCTCTTTATTTGCTTCATCTAGAAGAATTGTGCAAAAAGTCTTAATATCTTTTGCGCCACCCTTCGTATAGAGGGCAGTATTGTATGGTTTCCCCTTGCTATTATACAATGAAACCATTTGGTTTACAGTTACAGACGATGCCCCCATGATACTGTAATTAGATTTCACAGTAAACGTTTTTCCAGCTACAAAATTTCGTACCTGATTATTACTTGTTACATAAGCATGTACTGAATATGAACCAGTATGATTTTTATGATTTTTAGGATCAATTGTTGCAGTATAAGTTCCGTTACTTCCTGTTGCAGTATACCAATAAATATCGCTTTGATCTGCACTCTGCCACACGGGGAGTTGAACAACTTTGACACCCGATGGTGCTTTTACACCAGTAAGTGTAACTTTATATGTACCATTCGTAGAACTAGCTACTTTCAAACTTCCTGTTGCGGAATTGGCACTAACGTTAAACGTCTTCGAACCAATCATCTTTTGTTGTCCAGCAATCGTTGCATATATATGAATCTGATATTTTCCTGCCGTCTTATGCTTTGTCACATCTACAGTTGTAGACCAATTATTACCAGACTTCTTCCCTTTATACCAGATTAGATCATCTTGTCCGCCACTTTCACTCCACGTAGCGAACTGTACATCTGTAACGCTTCCAAGTACGTACGGATTATCTACAGTAACCTTGTATGACTTTTGCGTCTGTGATTCTGACAAGGAAAGCTTTATTACTGGTGTTGGATATTGGTAGGATGTCCCAGCAACGAAATTGTTAACTTTATTTTTTGATGTAATATACGCATGTACTGAATAGGTTCCTCTGTTATTCTTATGTTTTGCGGGATTTGTCACAACAGAATAACTACCATCTGCATTTTTTGTTGCGGTGTACCAATAAATATCGCTTTGATTGGACTTACTCCAAACAGGGAATTGAACTTTCTCTACACCCGATGGTGCAGAAATTCCCGTTAACGTAAGCTTCCACTTGCCATTTCCCTGATCTACTTTCGTGATAGTTTTTGCAGAATTTGATTTTATAGTAAATGTCTTTGAGCCAATAAAGGTCTGCTTTCCTCCTATTGTCGCATAGATATGAACTTGATATCGACCAGCAGTTTTATGCTTCGTAATATCAGCAGTCGCTGACCAATTATCACCAGACTTCGTGCCTTTATACCAGATAAGATCATTTTGCCCGCCCGCTTCGCTCCAGACAGCAAACTGAACGGCGGATGCATTGCCGCGCACACTCACATTCCCTGCGGTCATTTTGTACTTTTTCTGTGTCGTTGTCTCTTTTACAGCAAGGCTTAGCGTCTTTACAGTAGACTTTACCGTAAAGGTAGTCCCTGCAACAAAATTCTGAATTTTATTTTTTGAGGTTACATAGGCATGTACAGAATAAGTTCCTTTATTATTTTTATGATTTGCAGGGTTCGTCACAACAGAATAGCTACCGTCTGAATTTTTTGTTGCAGTATACCAATAAATATCACTTTGATCTGCTTTGCTCCAAACGGGGAACTGGACTTTTTCTACACCAGATGGCGCAGAAAGTCCTTTTAGTGTAATCTTCCATTTTCCATTGCCTTGATCTGATGTAACAAGACTTTTCGCGCTATTTGCAGCAATAGTAAAAGTAGCTGCACCTATATAATATTGTTGTCCATAGGCACCAGAATATACATGTACTTGATACTTTCCTGTAGTTTTATGCTTTGTAATATCAGCCGTTGCAGTAAAAGTATCTCCAGATTTTTTACCACTGTACCAAACAATATCATCTTGTCCACCAGCATTACTCCAAACCGCGAAATATAGATTATCAGCATAACCCAACCCAGCAGCTTTGGCAGTGAGATTTATTTTGGTTTGTTTTCCATTTGAATCTGATGCTGTGACTGTTGCAGGTTTCACCACATAAGAATTCGTTCGCGGTACTAATTTTAAATGTGATGCAATTGCTTTTGCATCTCCGATACCAATCTTCGATGTCAATGTCTTTATTCTTGCATTGTCCGCCGCGTTATCAACAAAACCATGCTCAATTAGTACAGATGGTATTCCTCTTGCTACAGTATTGCGAAGAACAGAATAATCGGCATATTTTATGCCTCTATTATAAAATCCTAACGCAGACAATTCAGCTAGAATTTTGGCAGCAAGCTGACGGCTATTTGCATCGTATGGGCTTTTTACACCATTTTTTTCTTGGATGTATACTTCTGCACCATATGCTTGTGATCCATCACCATACACGCCATCTGAATTGAGATGAAAACTAACAAACAAATCCGCATGCTTATTTGCTGCAAAAATAGCACGTTGCTCTAATATATCTTTAGAACCACCCCATGGGAAAGTCTCATTATTTTCTCTTGTCAAATAAACTTCAACATTTTTGTATTTTAATAACTCAGTTTTACAAGCTTGAGCCATTGCTAAAGTGTATTCTCGCTCCGAGATACCATATCCTCCAGCACCGGGATCTCCTCCCGCACTTGAACTTCCACCATGACCAGGATCAAGCACGATAACAACATTGCCGTTGTTCGATAATTTTTCAATCTGAGCTGTAGATGACACACCCAGTTTTTCAGCTTTTATTTCCTTGTCGTAAGATAAAGAATTTAATTCCGCCTCAGCAGCAATATCTGACTTTACCTCTTCAGCAATCGCGATTCCCTCTTCAATCGAATCAACAGATTCAAGATTGCCCTCTTCATTTATGACTTCAACCGTTGTGCTGACACCATTGCCATCAATCGTCGCAGTCACATCAGAAGAATCTTCTGTTGGAAGTAAAGGTGCTTTGTCTGGAGTAGCTTCAGCCTGTATCTTTGCTTCAGCAACAGCATCTGCAGTTGTAACTTCATAAAAAGCTTCTATTCCAAGCTTATTAAAATCGAATTCCGTTGTTGCGTTCGTTGCATTATCTATATAAGAAAGCGACAGTAGATTATATTTACCATATGCTTGTGTATCAGGTGTAAAAAGAAAGACACCATCTGCACCATACTTTACATCGGTGTGATATGTCTGACCAGATTGGTCAGCATAGGTAAGGGTTGCCGCATTGATATTGATAGACTTGTCAACAAGGCTAACGAGGATATTAACATCACCATCTTTTGCTACGAGTTGTTCGTCAATATAAATATAATCAACGACAAGCGGTTCTATCTCTGTAGATTCGGATGAATTGGTAATGTTTGATTCAGAATTAGGTACATTGCGGTCGGTGACACTTGGCGTATCTGTTACACTCGGCTCATCTAGCACCTCTGCCCAAGATGATTGAATCGCTGATTGCATAATTACAAAGCCTAAAAGCAATAATGCCAGTATAACGCATATGAATTTATTTATTGAAAATATCTTTTTTCTTGCATTCATTTATATAACCCTCACCATATGTTTCTTGTAATTCACGTCTTTTAAATACATATATAATTAATCATAACAGAAGAATAATGACGAAAGATAATAAATTATCAAATTGTCATAAACTCTTAATCAGTTCTTACAATAATAGTTTTATGTAAATCATAATTCTGTTGATTTTTCAACATTTCTAAATAAATCAGATTTCCCATAATAAATTTTATGTAAGCAAGCTAAAATTTATTATGGGTAAAGATAAAAAACAACCTCTGAGATATTATTCGTTTTCCATCTCAGAGGTTGTTAACAGATTTAATTATATAGACCTTTTACTTTATCAAATCTACTGGTGCATCATCAGAAACGATAAAATCGGATCCTTCTCTTGAAGCCTTCACGTCATGAATAAAATCTTCATTGCTTGTCTCAATAAATGGATCGCCAATGATAGAAGATGCGACAACATCATCATCTGAAATCAGACCACCACTACGTGTACTGTCTGCCTCTGTACCATAAATGAAGTCATCGTCATGACTATTCATGACATAATCTTCATGCTCTCCATAATCAATGTCGACATTCTTGTACATCTTCATACCAGTACCTGCAGGAATAAGCTTACCAATGATAACATTTTCCTTTAGGCCTCTGAGTCTATCCGTCTTACCCTTGATTGCTGCATCCGTCAAGACTTTTGTTGTCTCCTGGAATGATGCCGCAGATAAGAAAGAACCTGTGGATAGGGATGCCTTGGTGATACCTTGAAGCTCTCTGTATACCGTAGGTCTTGTCTCATTTTCACCTAATTTTGCAAGTGCATCGTCAAGCTCAAACTTCGAACATAAACCGCCAGGCAATAATTCAGAATCACCAGCATCTTCAACCTTAAACTTCGAAAGCATTCTTGAAGCGATAACCTCAATGTGCTTGTCATTGATATCAACACCCTGGAGCTTGTATACCGTCTGTACTTCACTGACAAGGTAGTCGTAGACACCTTCGACGCCTCTGTATTTTAGAACATCCTTTGGATAAAGTGGACCAGCTGTCAATGGATCACCAGCTTTCACTTCATCGCCAACAGATACGATCAGTTTACGTCCATAAGGAATGGTGTAAATTTCTTCTAGTTCTGTACCCTTTACGGTGATATCAGTCTTATTGTCCGATCTCGCTTCAACAGCCGTAACAGCACCATTAATGGTAGAGATTTCTGCAAGTGCCTTTGGCTTTCTTGCCTCGAAAAGCTCCTCAACTCTAGGAAGACCCTGTGTGATATCGCCACCGCCAGCAACACCGCCTGTCTGGAAGGTTCTCATCGTAAGCTGTGTACCAGGCTCACCGATGGATTGTGCCGCGATGATACCAACAGCCTCACCGATATTGACAGGACCACCTGTCGCAAGGTTACGTCCATAACACTTCGCACAGACACCTGCTTTCGAATTACAAGTCATTGCTGTGCGGATTGCAACACTTTCAATACCAGCTGCATCAATCTTATCTGCAATATCTTCTGTAATCTCTTCATTGCGAGCAAGAATCAACTCACCTGTCACAGGATTTACGATATCCTTACCTGCTGTACGACCGATAATTCTCAATCGGAGTTCTTCAATGACATTGTTGCCAAGCTTGAATGCCTTGACTTCGATGGACTCTTCGCTACCACAATCATCCTCGAGAATGATGACATTGTGGCTGACATCTACAAGTCTTCTTGTCAGATATCCTGACTCAGCAGTACGAAGCGCTGTATCAGCAAGTCCCTTTCTAGCACCGTTTGAGGACAAGAAGTACTCAAGTACGGATAGTCCTTCACGGAAGTTGGCTTTGATTGGAATCTCAATTGTCTTACCTGTGGCATTTGCCATGAGGCCTCTCATACCACCTACTTGACGAATCTGATTCTTCGAACCTCGAGCTCCGGAATCCGCCATGATGAACATGTTGTTCAACTGTCCAAGGGATTCCATCAGGGCATCAGCAACATCATCTGTCGCCTTGTTCCAGATCTTTACAACATTGTCGTAACGCTCTGTATTACTCATCAAACCACTATTGTAAGCTTGCTCGTACTTTCCAACGCGCTCATCCGCATCCGCTACAATTGCAGCCTTTGCTTCTGGAATCTCCATATCTTGAATACTGATTGTAACAGCACCAATTGTTGAATAATGGAAACCCATCTCCTTGATATGATCCAGCATGATTGCAGTCTTTGTATTGGCATGCTTACGATAACATTTGTCGATAATCGTTCCTAGTGTCTTTTTGTTGCAAAGGAAGTCTACTTCCAGTGTGTATGGATCGTTCTCTCTGTTCTCAACGAATCCAAGATCCTGCGGAATATGTTCATTGAAGATAAATCTTCCGACATGTGACTCTACAAGTTTTCCTCTTGTATCATCAGGACCTGCAAATCTTCTAACTTTTACTCTTGCATGGATACCTACGGCGCCAGTACTGTATGCCATAAACATCTCATCATAGTCAGAGAAAATCTTGCCATCACCTTGATCTGCTGGAGTATCACGCGCATCGGAACCTGCATGCGTCAGATAATACGAACCGAGAATCATATCCTGTGTAGGTGTCGTAATTGGTGCACCATCCTTTGGTGCGAGGATGTTGTTGACAGAAAGCATGAGGAATCTTGCTTCCGCCTGCGCCTCGACCGTAAGTGGTACATGGACAGCCATCTGATCGCCATCGAAATCGGCATTGTATGCTGTACATACGAGTGGATGGAGCTTAATCGCCTTACCTTCAACAAGTACAGGCTCAAATGCCTGAATACCCAGTCTATGAAGTGTAGGCGCACGGTTCAATAATACAGGATGTTCTTTGATTACTTTATCTAGGACATCCCAGACCTTTGAATTGACCTTCTCAACCATACGCTTTGCAGCTTTGATGTTGTGTGCATGATCGTTGTCAACGAGCTCTTTCATGATGAAAGGCTTGAACAACTCAAGCGCCATCTTCTTTGGAAGACCACATTGGTAGAATTTGAGCTCTGGTCCAACGACAATTACTGAACGACCAGAATAGTCAACACGCTTACCAAGTAGGTTCTGACGGAATCTACCCTGCTTACCTTTCAGCATATCGGATAGAGACTTGAGTGGTCTTGATCCAGGTCCTGTGACAGGACGCCCTCTTCTGCCATTGTCAATCAGCGCATCAACCGCTTCTTGAAGCATACGCTTCTCGTTACGTACAATAATCTCAGGTGCATTCTTCTCAAGAAGATCCTTGAGACGATTGTTACGGTTGATGACTCGTCTATAGAGGTCATTCAAATCAGATGTCGCAAAACGACCACCATCGAGCTGTACCATCGGTCTGATATCCGGTGGAATTACAGGAATGACTTTAAGAATCATCCACTCCGGCTTATTTTCAGACTTACGAAGACTCTCGACAATATCCAATCTTCTTACAATCTTAATCTTCTTCTGGCCTGTTGCAGTCTTTAAATCTTCTCTGAGCTTTGCTGTAAGTTCATCGAGATCAATGTCCGAAAGCAAATCTCTGATTGCAGCAGCACCCATTGCTGCCTTGAATCCATCTTTATACTGTTCTCGATACTCACGGTAACGATCCTCAGAAAGAATCTCCTTGTAACCGAGATCTGTCTCACCTGAATCAATGACAACATAAGCTGCGAAATATAGTACTTTTTCAAGGTTCTTTGGGCTCATATCGAGCACAAGACCGATACGACTAGGAATTCCCTTAAAATACCAAATATGGGAAACAGGTGTCGCGAGCTCAATATGTCCCATACGCTCACGTCTTACCTTCGCTCTCGTTACTTCAACGCCACAACGATCGCAGATGACGCCTTTAAATCGGACTCTTTTGTACTTACCACAGTGACACTCCCAGTCCTTTGTCGGTCCGAATATCTTCTCACAGAAGAGACCGTCCTTTTCAGGCTTGAGTGTACGATAGTTGATCGTCTCAGCCTTTTTGACCTCGCCTCTAGACCAACTGAGAATCTTCTCAGTGGACGCAAGGCTTATCTTTAGGGCTTCAAAATTGTTTAATTCAGTATTACTCAAGTTTGCTCCTCCTTATTCTACTTCAAGCGTATCTTCAAGGTTGTCAATGATATTGCTATCATCGTCATCTAGGTCTAGATCGCCATCATGAAGTTCATCGGCAGCTACGAGCTCTTCTTTCGGAACGATATCAGCAGCAGTTGAAATCTTCTCTTTTGTCTCCTCGTCATCATCTGAAGCAAAATTGCCAGCAATGATATGCTCAAGACCAGATGCGGATTCCATGTCTGTGTTGTCCTTGAGTTCAATTTCCTCGTCATCTTCGTTGAGAATCTTGACATCGAGGCCAAGGCTCTGCATCTCCTTGATGAGTACTTTAAATGACTCAGGAATACCTGGTTCAGGAATGTTATTGCCTTTTACAATGGACTCATAAGTCTTTACACGACCGACAATATCATCGGACTTCACGGTAAGAATCTCTTGAAGTGTATATGCAGCACCATATGCCTCAAGTGCCCATACTTCCATCTCTCCGAAACGCTGTCCACCGAACTGTGCTTTACCACCGAGTGGCTGCTGTGTAACGAGGGAGTATGGTCCAGTTGATCTTGCGTGAATCTTATCATCAACAAGGTGATGGAGCTTCAACATATACATATAACCAACGGTTACAGGGTTGTCAAATGCCTCACCAGTACGTCCATCTCGAAGCACAAGCTTACCACTGCGTGGATAGTCACTTTCTTCAAGCAATTCAATGATATCGTGCTCATTTGCACCATCAAATACCGGCGTTGAGAAATAGACATCTTGTTTTCTTGCAACGAGTCCTAGATGGACTTCAAGAACCTGTCCGATGTTCATACGAGATGGTACACCGAGTGGGTTCAGCATGACCTGGAGTGGCTCACCATCTTCCATAAATGGCATATCCTCTTCAGGGAGAATCCTGGAGATTACACCCTTATTACCATGACGTCCAGCCATCTTATCGCCGACGCTGATCTTACGCTTTGTTGCAATATATACTCTTACGCGTTTGTTGACACCTGGAGGAAGTTCATCTTCTTCGTCCCTTGAGAACGTCTGAATATCAACGACGATACCAGCCTCACCATGAGGAACTTTCAAAGAAGTATCTCTTACTTCTCTCGCCTTTTCACCGAAGATTGCTCTGAGCAGTCTCTCTTCAGCTGTAAGCTCCGTCTCACCCTTTGGTGTAACTTTACCTACTAAGATGTCATATGAATTGACTTCAGCACCGATACGGATGATGCCTTCTTCGTCAAGATTTTTACGTGCTTCTTCGCTTACATTTGGAATATCTCTTGTAATCTCTTCTGGTCCAAGCTTTGTATCACGTGCTTCTGACTCGTATTTCTCAATATGAAGAGATGTGAGTACATCGTTCATGATGAGCTTCTCATTGAGGATAATTGCATCCTCATAGTTGTAACCTTCCCAAGTCATGAATCCAATCAATAGATTCTTACCTAGTGCAAGCTCACCTTCATTTGTAGAAGGACCATCTGCGAGAACTTCGCCTGCGTCAACTTTCTCGCCATTGGCTACGATTGGTCTCTGGTTGATACAAGTTCCTTGGTTTGAACGCTTGAATTTGAGTAGATTATAGACATCTAACTCGCCATCAGCAGTTCTTACTTTAATCATGTTGGCATCGACATATTCGATTGTACCAGCATTCTTTGCAAGGATTACAACGCCAGAATCTCTCGCAGCGATATACTCCATACCAGTACCAACTCTTGGTGCATCTGTTACAAGTAGTGGCACAGCCTGTCTCTGCATGTTTGCACCCATGAGGGCACGGTTCGCATCGTCATTTTCCAAAAATGGAATCATTGCTGTTGCGACAGATACAACCTGCTTTGGACTTACGTCCATGTAGTCGATTAATTCTTTTGCAACGAGGTCGATTTCACCACCTTCACCACGGGATGCAACACGATTGTTGACAAAATGTCCCTCGGAATCGAGCGGCTCATTGGCTTGCGCAATGATGAGTGGATCTTCTTCATCGGCACTGAGGTAATGGATTTCCTCTGTTACGATACCTGTAGATCGATCGACTTTACGGTATGGCGTCTCAATGAAACCATATTCATTGACTTTACCATATGTTGTAAGAGAACCAATCAGTCCGATATTTGGACCTTCCGGTGTCTCAATTGGACACATACGGCCATAATGGGACTGATGGACGTCACGTACTTCAAAACCTGCTCTCTCTCTAGATAGACCACCGGGTCCAAGAGCAGAAAGTCTTCTCTTATGAGTAAGTTCTGCAAGCGGATTGTTCTGATCCATAAACTGTGAAAGCTGTGAACTACCAAAGAACTCTTTGATTGCAGCTGTTACAGGACGGATATTCATCAATGCCTGTGGAGTTGTCACTTCGATATCCTGAATCGTCATTCTCTCTTTGACAACACGCTCCATACGAGCGAGTCCAATTCTGAATTGATTCTGGAGAAGTTCTCCAACCGTTCTTACTCTTCTATTGCCTAGATGATCGATGTCATCCACTTTGCCAATACCATGGGATAGACCCAAAATATAGCTGACAGAAGCAATCATATCATCTACAATGATATGTCTTGGAGACAAATCATTCTTTCTTGCGACCATAACTTCTTTCAGATAATCTGAATCAGTACCCGCTTCAAGAATCTCAGCCAATACTGGGAAGTAAATTTTCTCAGGCAGACCAAGCGCCTTATAATCGAAATCTACAAATGCACCTGTATTGACAAATCCATTGGAGATAACCTTTGACACAGTATCTGTCTCACCATGAAGAACAGAATATACAAATACAGCAGTTACGCCGGCATTTTCAATCTCTGTAGCCTTTTCTCTCGTAAGGATTTCTTCAGCTTCTGCAATAATCTCGCCTGTGATTGGTCCGATGACGTCTTCCGCCAAACGCAACCCTGAGATACGATCCACAAGACCGAGCTTTTTGTTGTATTTATACCTTCCAACTTTGGCTAAATCATAACGTTTTGGATCAAAGAAAAGCGACTCAAATAGACCCTTTGCACTCTCAACGGTAGGAGGCTCACCTGGTCTCAGCTTCTTATAGATTTCCTTGATACCTTCTTCGTATGTCTTTGTCTGATCCTTTTCCAGCGTGATCAGAAGTCTTCTGTCCTCACCAAACAAATCGATAATCTCTTCGTTCGTTGTGACACCAAGTGCTCTTAACAACGTTGTAATTGGAAGCTTTCTCGTGCGGTCAACCCGCACATAGATAATCTCAGAAGAGTCCGTCTCATACTCAAGCCATGCACCACGGTTTGGAATCACCTGCGCTGTATAAAGCTGATTATTGGACTTATCCGCTTCAACGCCAAAATATGGTCCCGGAGATCTTACGAGCTGCGTAACGACCGCTCTCTCCGCACCATTGTATATAAACGTACCTTTTTCAGTCATAAGTGGGAAATCACCCATGAAAACTTCTTGCTCTTTTACTTCACCTGTAGTATTGTTTATGAGTCTTACAACTACTTTAAGTGAAGCTGCAAATGTCGCATCGCGCTCTCTGCACTCAGCTTGTGAGTACTTCGGAGGATCGTCCGGAGTGTTAAATTTGTGGGATAGAAATTCCAATACAAGGTTACCTGTGTAATCTTTTATTGGAGAAATGTCAGCAAAGACCTCCTTCAAGCCTTCATTGACGAACCAATCGTACGAATGTGTCTGAATCTCGATCAGATTCGGCATCTCCGCGACTTCATGAATCTTCGAATAGCTTACGCGAGTTCTCTTGCCGTTTTGTACAGCCTTAGGCATATGCATCACTCCTTGCTTCAACTTAAATAACTAATAATAGAAAACTAATAAATATGGACAAACCCGATAACCATGGAAAAGATTATCGAAAATGGATAAATTTACTAATTATGCACAGAAAAAACGTGCCAAATCGATAAACGTGGCAGTATAATATGATATCAAAGATTTGACCTCTTGTCAAACACTTTTTTGTAACATTTTTATCTGGAGTTTTTATCTGGTGAATGCGTATGAACCCATGTCACTCAACAATATTGCCTATTACCCTATTTTCATAGCATCTATTACCCCATTTTAATGTCATAAAAAAAATATATAAAGTTGCAACTGTCACAACTTTATATATTCTAAATATACGATCATTTCCCAGCTCGATTGAGCTTATGCTGTCTTGTTGTCTTCCTTAAATTTTATATGACCACCTTTCATGTGAGCATATTCAAATTCTTTGTAAATCTCTGCACTTGGCTTTGGTGTAGATAGAGATACAACAACAATAACGATTGTCGATAATAGGAATGCTGGTAACAATTCATAGATACCGAATACGCCACCAAGTGGTTTTAGTGCAAGCTTCCATACAAATACAGTCGCAAATCCAGTGAGCATGCCTGCTACCGCACCCGTATGTGTCGTTCTCTTCCAGAAGATTGAGAATAACATCAATGGACCAAATGTCGCACCAAATCCAGACCATGCAAACGATACGATTTCGAAGATAACACTATTTTCGTCAAGAGCAATTAAGATTCCAACCATCATGATTGCCAACAGTGTAATCTTTCCGACAAGCATAATCTGCGCATCTGTCGCATCTTTCTTCAAGACACCCTTGAAAAGATTACGAGATATTGCGGAAGATGCAATCAAAAGATACGAATCTGACGAACTCATTGTTGCGGCTAAGATGCCTGCCATAATTATTCCTGCAAAGAGTGGGTGGAACAACAACGCTGAAAGCATAGAGAATATATTTTCTGCACCGCCAGCTGTATCAAATGCAACAGGGAAGATTGTACGACCGATGATACCGATTAGAACTGCAGCAATAAGAGAAATCACACACCACGTCACCGCTGTAATTCGGGCACGACCGAGTTCATCAACGCGCCTAATTGCCATGAAGCGTAAGAGAACTTGCGGCATACCAAAATACCCGAGTCCCCACGACAATGTCGACAGGATTGTCAAGAACGCATAAGGCGCCGCTGCACCAAAGAGTGGCACGCCATCTTGTGATATCTGTTTCCCTGCTTCTGATAATTGTGGTGTAGCAATCTGGAAGAAATCGAAGAATCCTGGGATATTCTTTATATTGTCAAGTACAGCCCCGATACCACCAGCGTGAATAATACCACCTATAAGCACAGCCACAAGTGCAATAATCATAACAATTCCCTGCACAAAATCTGATACAGACTCAGCAAGAAAGCCACCCATCAAAGTATATGCAACAACAATGAATGCACCAAAGAAAACCATAAGCTGATAATTAAATCCAAATACTGCATTGAAAAGCTTTCCCGCTGTGACAAAACAGCTCGCAGAATATACCGTGAAGAAAATGACAATCATCATAGCTGCAAGCACAAGCAGAACATTCTTTTTTTCATGAAAACGCTTCGAGAAAAACTCCGGAATTGTAATCGCATTGTCAGCAATCTCTGAATAACGTCTGAGTGGCTTTGATACAATCTTCCAGTTAATGTATGTACCAATAGCAAGACCAACGGCGGTCCAAGCCGCGTCAGCAAGTCCACACCAATAGGCAACACCAGGCAGCCCCATAAGAAGCCATCCACTCATATCACTTGCCTCTGCACTCATCGCTGCGACAAATGGACCAAGGCTTCTTCCACCGATATAATAACTTTCACTGTCCTCATTACTTCTCTTGGCATAAAATACACCAATTCCAACCATGAACAATAAATATGCAATCATAGAAATCATAGTTTTAATACTATCTGCTGACATCGCTCCCCCTTTAATCAACCTTAAATTTTGACAATAACCTTTATAGAATAGCATATTTGTTGGTTGGTATCAATATGTATCACCTAGAATTAACGCACATTCACGATTAAGTTCTGCCAACAAAGTTTCCTCCGAAGGTAGATATAATTGGTTAATCGCTCGTATAAACCAGAATTAATTTGTCGTTCAAGCTCCCTACCCATCCAACCATTGTTAAGTGACTCTAGTTCATAATACTCGCGCTTATGCGTATTATCAATTCTAATGAATAGTCGATATTGTGACCAATTGTACCATCATCAACCAACTCTTTTACTTTAACAAAACGTAAAAAAGGACAAATTATATATCATTCGTTGATATATAATTTGTCCTTTTCATTTTGGAATTATACCTATATCTCAATCACAGCTTTCACAATATCCGCCTTATTATTGATACTATAATCCATGCCTTTCTGGACATCATCGAGCTTAAAGTAATCGGTGACAATCCCTTTAATGTCGACTTTACCGGAAGATACGGCTTCAATTGCCAATGGATAGATATGGCGATAGCGGAAAATGGTCTTAAAGGTCAACTCTTTATTGAGCGCAATACTAATTGGAAGCGTCATCTCACCCGAATTGCTATAGCCGACCAATACGATAGTTGAGCCTTTTTTAGCCATATGAATGGCTTGCGTTGCCGTAAATTCAGAGCCAGCTGTCTCGATTGCAAGGTCAGTACCTTTGCCATCAGTTAATTTCAAAATTTCCTCTACAGCATCTTGATCGCGACCATTTATAACACCATCCGCGCCAAGCTCTAGTGCTTTTTCAAGACGCTTTTCGATGATATCCACAACATAAACTTTCGTCACACCGAGCGCCTTTAATGCCAACAATGATACCAATCCAATACAGCCAGCACCCATGACAACAGCTGTCTGTCCAGCTTCCGCGCCACCTTGCTTTGCTGCATGGAATCCAACAGCTAATGGCTCAATCAATGCACCTTCGAGCGTGCTCACATTGTCTGGAAGTTTGAAACATAACCCCGCTTCATGCGCAACATACTCTTGAAATACACCATCCACGGGAGGTGTCGCAAAAAATACCACATCTGGGCATAAATTATATCGCCCTGTCTTGCAGAATTCACATTCGCCGCATGTCTTGCCAGGCTCGAGTGCAACACGATCTCCAACCTCCAGATTTGTAACATTTGCACCAACCTCAACAACGGTTCCTGCTGCTTCATGCCCGAGTACAAATGGAGGCTCAACGACAAAATCACCGATTGCACCTGTCTCATAATAGTGCACGTCAGACCCGCAAATGCCCACATATTCGAGCTTTACAAGGACTTCATCCTCTTTCGGCGTGGGTATATCGCGCTCCGTAAATCCCATCTCGCCAATGCCTTCCATCAATGCAACTTTCATCTTGCCTTCCATATTTTGCGCCCCTTTACAAAATTATAAAACTCATTATCTATTTTTTAGTGAAACCTTGATTCGTATAAACTATGATTCGTATAAAATAATAGCTTAAAAATACAATCATGTAAATGAATTATTCTATCACGAATTTGTGATTTTCTGTGAATTTGAATATTGCACAATATTACAGATCTTGTTGAAATCTTGTTGGGATTATCACTTTATCATAGCTCTTTATCTTTCGAAATCAATGCAAGCTTCTGCTTACGTGTCATCTTATGTTTGATTTTGTATTCGAGCTGCATTGCACTAATTTTGTCGTCGCATTCTTGGTACCATGCCAATGCAACAGGAAGTCGCGACCGCGTATATTTTCCGCCAGTGCCGGCATTATGCGCAGTGAGTCGTTTTGCTAAATGATTCGTCCAGCCAGTGTATAGAGAACCATCATTACACCAAAGCATGTATACCACGGGGATATTGGCATCTTTACGCATTGATTTATTGTCATCCTTTGTCAAGATTGAATCATCTTCCGATTCTTCATCACATCTAAATTCTAAATCACCTTGAGACACTTCATCACATTCAAATTCCGAACAAGATTGATGATTCGCCACGTGTGCACAGGACTGATCCATCATGTCTTCTAGTTCTTGTTCTTCTTCATCCTCGTACACGCCTTCTTGTTCTTGATTTTTACTCACAATATCTCCTCTAGATCAACCTATATTCTCGTAGAATTATATCATAAAACCGATTTTCCAAACAGTATTATACTTCATTATCTCTCTTTCAATCGCCTTAAAATACACAACGAAAGAAGCAGTACAAACAAAACATTTATCTCCAAATTTCTGAAATAAATATTCAATATTGACGATAATAAAGCCACAACAAAATATTTGTCAGCGCGCCTAACTTTTTGTTGCTTACTGTTTTCAATGGGTATATAATCTTCTTGTTTAAAGGATTTCTAATGTAAAGGGGGTAATAAATGAAACGTTATGCAATCTCAAGAAACAACGAATCTAGGGCTATCATTGACCGAATTTATTCCGATTTAGTCAGAAGAGTCATCTCAAATCCATCGGATATCTGCCAAGTTGCTGTCGCATCTAATTTCCTAAAACAAAGTCGTTCGCAATCCTGCGGAAAATGCACGCCTTGCCGAATCGGTTTGATTAAACTCGAAAAGAAAATTGATCGAATCCTTGATGGCGAAGGTGGAGAAGCGCTCATTGAAGAGCTGAAAAACATCGCAACCAATATCAAAATCTCGGCTGACTGTGCCATTGGCATTGCATCTGCGGACATGGTGCTCAGAGGCATTGGCGTATTTTATGATGATTACCTGTCTCATGCCAATGGGAACGGATGCACAAGCAAACGCATCACGGTGCCATGCATCTCAAGATGTCCTGCAGGCGTACAAATTCCACATTATATCACCTTATTAAAACACAAAAGATATGATGAAGCCGTCAGATTGATTCGTCAAGACAATCCGCTTGTATCCGTCTGTGGTCTCATTTGCGAGCATCCCTGTGAGGATCGCTGCCGCCGCAACATGATTGATGATAGCATCAACATCCGTGGGTTAAAACGATTCATCACAGAACATGCATTCAATGAAATTCGGGAGGAAAATGCCCCAGCAACTGGTAAGAAAATTGCCATAATCGGCGGTGGCCCTTCTGGGCTGACTTGCGCCTATTATCTTGCTGTCATGGGACACGATGTAACCATTATTGAAAGGCTCGAGCACCTTGGTGGTATGCTTCGGTATGGGATTCCAAAATATAGACTTCCAAGGGAAGTCCTCGATTCAGAAATTGAGTTCATTCTCGGAAGTGGCATTCATGTCATCTACAACACATCACTCGGAATTGATACAACGCTCGATGAACTGAAAGAAGAGTATGACTGTATCTATCTATCGATTGGTGCACATGGAAGCAAAACCATTGGTATTGAGGGTGAAGAATTAAATGGCGTCTATTCTGCAGTCGAATTACTCAGAGAAATTGGCGATGAACACATGCCAAATTTCACAGGAAAGAAAGTTGCGGTCATCGGGGGCGGAAATGTCGCAATGGATGTTGCGCGCACATCATTGAGACTTGGCGCTGACGGCGTCACAATTGTATATCGAAGACGTAGGCAAGATATGACAGCACAAGCAATTGAGATTGAAAGCACGATTGCAGAGGGTGGTGAATTGCTCACACTTCATAGTCCCATCCGTGCGGCTGGAGATGAAAATGGAAATGTCACAGGCCTTGTCATCAGAAAACAGATTGCATCTGCGCTTGATCAGACGGGTAAACCAAGAGTTCATGCAATTGAAGCAGCAGAAGAACAGACCCTAGGCGTCGATATCATCATCTCCGCCATTGGTCAATCCGTCGAGGAAAAACACGAAGCCATTTACGACAATAATTATGATCATGAATCTGGATTTGTTGTCAGTGGTGGCGACTATGTATCAGGACCAGCAACCGTCATTCTCGCTGTCGCTGCTGCAAAGCAAGCAGCTCATGTCATCGATAAGGAGCTTGGTTTCGCGCATGCAATTCCACGTGAAATTGTGATACCTGACCCCGTTCCAGATGATTTAATTGCATGCGCAAGAGTGGATATGGTGGAGCGTAAGCCAAGCCAAATCATCAGTAACTTTACAGAGATTGAAGTTGGCATGTGTGAAGAAGAAGCAATGCAAGAAGCCAGTCGTTGCTTGAGATGTGATAAAAATGGCTTTGGAGAATTAAAGGGAGGACTGATATGGTAAACATTTCCATAAACAATCAAGTGATTTCCGTTCCAGAAAATACAACAATATTGGAAGCAAGCAAGATGTACGGCATCAACATTCCAACCTTGTGCTACCTGAAGGAAATCAATGAAATCGCAGCTTGCCGAATCTGCCTCGTCGAAATCAAAGGATATGAAAGATTATTTCCTGCTTGCAATACAAAAGTTTTGGAAGGCATGGACATACAAACGGAGACACGTAAAGTCCGAAATGCAAGACGCATGAACCTCCAATTCATTCTTGCAAATCATGATACGCAGTGCAATACTTGTGTCAGAAATAGCAATTGCGAGCTTCAAAACCTATCGGCACAGCTTAATATCACGACCCAGCCATTTAAACCAGAACTGACAAAGAAAAAATGGGATGACACCCTGCCCCTCATCCGTGATGATAGCAAATGTATCCGCTGCATGCGATGTATCGGCGTCTGCGATTATGTGCAGCAAATGAAAGTCTGGGACGTACTTGGATCTGGCGCGAGAGCGAAAGTAGGCGTCTGCGGATCCACACCGCTGAATGAATCAGATTGTACTTATTGCGGTCAATGCATCACACACTGCCCGGTCGGCGCCCTATCCGCCAGAAATGATATGGATCGTTTCTTTGATGACGTAGAAAACCCAGAAATCATTACAGTCGTTCAAATCGCACCTGCCGTTCGAGCAGCATGGCAAGAGGATCTACATGATGATAGCCTCGGTGGCAATATCAAGAAACTCGCATCAGCCTTAAGAAAATTGGGCGTAGATTATGTATTTGACACGGACTTCACAGCAGATTTAACCATCATGGAAGAAGGTAGCGAGCTGATTGAGCGGCTGACCCACCCGGACCAATACGCTTGGCCGATGTATACCTCCTGCTGCCCAGGTTGGGTAAGATTCACCAAATCGCAGGCACCTGATATGTTAGATAATCTGTCTACAGCAAAATCACCACAGCAGATGTTTGGCGCAGTAATCAAGACCTATTTTGCAAATGCCAAACAAATCGATCCCAAGAAGATTCGTTCGATCTCGATCATGCCATGTGTATCTAAGAAAGATGAGTGTACCCTGCCGAAATTTGGTAGTGAAGAACGTGGGCAAGATGTGGACTATGTGCTTACAACAAGAGAAATTGATCGAATCATCAAAGCTGCAAGCATCAATCTCGGACAATTAGAACCTGAAGAATTCGATTCGCCAATGGCTGAATCGACGGGCGCAGGCGTCATCTTTGGCATGCAAGGCGGCGTCATGGAGGCTGCTTTACGAAGCGCGTACTATCTCGTCACAAAGGAGAAACCACCTGTTGATGCATTTTCAGAAGTACGCACAAAGGAAAATGCATGGACAGAGGCGGAATTTGACATCGCAGGTATCAAACTTAAAGTAGCGATTGCGTCTGGTCTTGGCAATGCAAGAAGACTTGTAAATGCAATCCGTAAGAAAGAAGTCGTCTATGACTTTGTTGAAATCATGGCATGTCCAGGCGGCTGTGTCGGTGGTGGCGGACAACCAATCAGCGGAGGAAAAGAACTCGCAGATGTACGCGGAAAAAGATTGAATGCCCTCGATCAAAATGCAGAGATACGATTCTCTCATGAAAACCCAGATGTACTCAAGCTCTATGAGGACTTCCTAGGAGCGCCGCTATCGCATAAATCGCATGAACTGCTCCATACGAATCATCATCAATAATCAACAATCAAGAAACAAAACAATCATTACGAAAGAGGCATCTTCCAATGGAAGGTGCCTCTTTTGTAATGGACGATTCTATTATGGATGACCTCCGAAAACCCTCAGCGCGTATGATGTATGTCATATCTACTGAGGGTTTTCGGAGGTTGCCGATATTTACTTTCTATAATAAGTGTCTTCTAGCGGCAATTTTGTGCGGAATTTGCCATCCTTTCGATAATAGGCATGTTGGACAGCTGGGGCAAATGTTACGGCAGTGATTTCGCCTGCCCCCTTAGCACCAAAAGCTAAATCCGGCGTATTCTTTTCAATCACACCACAAATAATCTCTGGAATATCCGTGGAACGCAATAACCCTAATGTGCCATACTTTGCTGTAGGGATTCCTTTATCGAGCGGGAAATCTTCCGTAAGCCCATATCCCATGCTCATCACAGTACCACCTTCAAACTGTCCTTCTAAGGCGGTAGGATTGATTGCTTTGCCAACATCAACAGCTTGCTTTGTCGTGATGACCTTGCCATCTTCATCGATTACGACGACCTGTGTCGCATATCCATAAGCAACATGGCTGACTGGATTGGGTTTCGGTGAACCAATTGGGTCAGAATCAAAGTGATATTCACCTTTAAATGTCTCCCCCTCAAGCTCCTTTAATGTCTTACCACTGTCCAAAGCATCTTTCACATTTTGTGCAGCACGACGTGTCGCCTCACCCGTAAATACGGTCTGCCTCGATGCCGTCGTCGTACCGGAATCTGGCACATATTTCGTATCTGGGTTTTCAATGATTACATCATCGATTGAAAGCTGTATGGTTTCACATACGATCTGCACCAATACAGTCTGAAGACCCTGTCCAATTGGAGCCGCAGAGGTACGAATACGCACTTTCTCATCATGAATAAATAAGTGACACCGTCCAATATCTGGTACACCAACACCAACGCCAGCATTTTTCATCGCACAAGCAATGCCGACATAATAGCCATCTTTCTTATCATATTCTTCATAGTAGTCTTTGCACGCCATCAAGGTCTCAACGAAGGCGGTGCCTTCATCTGCAAGCTGACCATTTGGCAAGGATTGACCATAGCGAATGGCATTCTTATAGCGGATTTCCCATGGAGAGATGCCCATTTGATGTGCCAAATCATTGATACAGCTTTCAACAGCGAAGCATGACTGCGTGACGCCAAACCCACGATAGGCACCTCCTGGCGGGTTGTTTGTGATAATCGCACGTCCTTCAATATCCATATTCTGATAATTATACGGACCTCCTGCATGCGTGCAAGCGCGTTGCAAGACAGGACCACCAAGCGATGCATAAGCACCTGAATCCGAGACGATACGCGCACGCATTGCAAGCAAGGTACCATCTTTGTCACAAGCAAGCTTTACCGTCATATACATCGCATGACGCTTTGGATGCATCTTGAGGCTTTCCTTTCGTGACATGAGTACTTTTACGGGTCTACGAAGATGGTACGTGCACAATGCTGCAAAATGCTGCACGCTCATATCCTCTTTGCCACCAAATCCGCCTCCAATGAGGGCTGCCTGAATACGTAATTTATTTGCATCTTCGCCTTCGAAATCTAGCATTTCACAGATCTCATGATATTCATCATAAAGTCCCTGAGCGCCTGTAATCAATTTAATGTGATCCTCGCCCTCAGGAATCCCAATCGCACATTCTGGTTCCATAAATGCGTGCTCCGTCATCGGTGTGTAGAAGTCATTGTGCTCTGATATATATGCGGCATTTGCAAATGCAGCTTCAACATCACCTCGCTTGACCTCCTGATAGGAAAGACAATTATTGGATGGGGTAAAATGATTTCCAAATTGCATGAACCCCGCACCGTGAATTTGATATGCGCCCTCTTTCATCGCCTCAAAAGGATCAACGAGTGGCTCGAGTTCTTCATAGGTAATCTCTACTAATTTGCTCGCTTTCTCCAGTTGACATTTTCGTTCTGTGACAATCAACGCCACGGCATCGCCGATAAATCGAGTCTCTTCTCCAATCGCGACCAATACAGGCCAATCCTTTTGAAGGTGACCAAGGTACCTGACACCTGGAATGTCATCGGCAGTATATACTGCGAGGACACCGTCCATTGCCAATGCCTTTTCAGGATTGATTGCTAACACTTTACAGCGTGCAGATGGGGGCCTGATCGCCGCCGCATAGACCATTCCGTCTACAGTATAATCATCCACATATTTGCCCGTGCCAAGTGCCTTTGCGCGGCCATCTACACGCGCCAAACAGCCACCAACCCCTTCTGTGCCTTTATCCGAAGGAATCGGGAGATCCTCGCGTAGCATCTGCGCTGCCAGCAAAATCGCATCAATAATCTTCACATATCCTGTACAACGACAGATATTGGTTCGTATCGCTTTCGACGCGTCCTCTCTTGTTGGATTTGGATTTTCGTTCAAGAGTGATTTGGCGGCAATCACCATCCCTGGGATACAAAAGCCACACTGAACCGCACCAGCTTTGGCAAATGCATAACCATAGACATCACGCTCTCTTTGTGTAAAACCCTCTATCGTTGTCACTTTTTTATCCGTTAAGCGGGAAAGTTTGAGGATACATGCACGCACAGATTTGCCGTCCACCAAGACCGAACACGCACCACATGCACCCTGATCACAGCCATTCTTCACAGATTTGATTCCTAAATCATCTCGAAGGAAGTCCATCAAAGATTTATCTTCTGACGATTCATACTCTTTATTGTTAATCACCACAGAAAACATTATTTTCTCCTTTTTCATACTCTTTCATATATAAAAAATAATCGTTGCAATGATTCTATAAACTTTTTTCCAATAGGTCAATAGGTTTGCGCATTCTTCATCTAAAAAACTTTTTATCTAACAAAAAATTAGTGTTCATTTTGTTTGGATTCATATATAATGTTAGCATAATCGTAAGATACGCTTATGGAGGTAGGAGTAAAAGTGATGGAAAAACGAATAAAACCAAAAAAAATAGCTTTAGTATATTGTAGAGGAAGAGAGCGAACCACAAAAGAACTGGAACAGACTGTAGTTGCTGATAATTGTGCGCAAGCTTTAGAAGCATTTCCAGATGGTATCTTCACATGCGAAAAAGGATGCCTCGGATTCGGCAGCTGCGTCAGTGCATGCAGACTTGGAGCCATATCGATGAACCAATTTGGAACGGCAGAAGTAGATTCGAGCAAATGTGTGGGCTGTGGTTTATGTGTAAAAGCTTGCCCCAAAGGAATCATTCATATGTTGCCACCCGAATATAGCATTATGCCTCGATGCTCCAATGAAGATATCGGTGCGGCAGCTAAAAATGCCTGTAAAGTAAGCTGTATCGCCTGTAGACTCTGCGTAAAGAATTGTCCTGTGGATGCCATTGAAATCATAGACAATTGCGCAAGAATCAATCTAGCGAGATGTGTCATGTGTGGCATGTGCACCACAAAATGTCCTAGAAAAACAATCATCGACGCAGACGGCATCTTCACAGACCTTTTTTAATGTCATATAATGCTATATATGAATATGAATTGGTTTACAGAATTTAATAAAATGGTATCTGTTTCGGTGTGCGGTTGTGGCGGCAAGACTTCACTCGTCAATCTACTGGCGAGTGAATATCGTAATAAGAAAGTCCTCATTACGCCAACGACTAAAATGAGACCATTGTACGATGACGATATACAGCTTTGTACAACGAGAGAGATGTGTATCTCACATGCTGCACAGACAGGCATTCAGTGCATGGGAATTCTAAACAGCAGCACAAATAAACTGGAAGCACTGAATGAAACAGATTTGGCAGAAGTCGCCTCGCAATATGATCTAGTGCTTATGGAAGCAGATGGTTCCCGTGGTCTTCCCTGCAAAGGTTGGACGAAACAAGACCCCGTGATACCAAATTTCACAACACATACCATCGGCGTTGTATCCATTCACGCACTCGGATTGCCTGCAACGGAGGCAAATGTATATCGCCTGCCCGAATTTCTTACGCTCACGGGCTTGCATGAACAGGATCCGATTACATTACACGCGCTCGCATCTATGATTGACTTTAAGTATGGTATGTTCCACAGGTATCAAGGGCAATTGATCGTATGCATCAATCAAGTCGAAAGTGCACAGGACAGACAGCATGCAGAATTATTAAAAAAATTGATTCTCGAAATCTATCCCTACCCGATACGCATCATCATTGGCAGCGCAAAACAAAATTGCTTTTGGGAGACATCTCAATGAAACAAATTTATATGAATTATGCAGCTAGTTCACCTGGCACTTCACCCTATGTCACAGGTGGGCTCACTGCATATCTCAACGACAACCTACACCTGAATGCAGGTCGTAATTTTGAAGGTCTTGAGGATAGTTTGATTGCGCTACGCGCACGAAAAGCACTCGCCGAGTTATTTGAGATCTCTCATGCAAGCAATGTGCTTTTTACAAGCGGTGTAACCGCATCGCTAAATATGATATTGAATGGCATTCTAAAACCAGGAGATCATGTACTTGCAAGTGGATTAGAACATAATGCGGTGGCAAGACCGCTTGAATTGTTACGCCGAAATGGCATTATAGAAGTTGAGTATCTACCGCATAATCAAGACGGAAGTATGGATGCAGATATGATTCATACAAGAATCAAACCCCATACGCGTCTACTCGTCATGACACACGCCTCCAATGTACTTGGGACGATTTTACCAATCAAAGAGTCGTTTGCTATTGCAAAGAGCTATGGCATCACAACCGTATTGGACGCAGCACAGACCGCAGGTTGCTATCCCGTATCTATGGATAAAGATACAGATATCCTTGCATTTACAGGACATAAAGCACTTCATGGACTTGCAGGAATCGGCGGATTCGTTCTAAAGGATGGGATCTCGGATCAGATCAGACCTTGGTTCACAGGCGGAACGGGAAGTGCATCCATGCAATTGATGCAACCGGATTTCCTACCAGATAAATTCGAGCCAGGTACACCAAATACATTGGGAATTCTGAGTCTTGCACTATCTGTAGAAGAGATATGTAAAATTGGCATCCATGAAATTCGCACAAAAGAAGTAGAATTAACACAACGATTTCGAGCATATTGTCATCAAATTCCGGAACTCATAATCGATGGACCGGAAGACGCATCGAAAACAGTTGCTGTCGTCTCCGTCCACTGTCCGCACATCGATTCTGGCGTGCTCGCAAGACGTCTGTATGAAGAACATGGCATCATCACACGAAGTGGGCTTCACTGTGCACCATTGGCACATCAAGTAGCGGGGACATTTCCAGAAGGAACTTTAAGATTTAGCTTCGGATACGATACAACAATGGAAGACATTGATATTACCTGTAAGGCTTTGGAGCAAGTTCTAAAGACTGAAATGTAATAGAGCCTCTAATATGCCGCCACCAACCGCAAGCGCTTTGTCAGAGGCTGTAAAGCAATGCGCCAATTCACAGCGCGGATCTACATCACCACTCTTCATGCCTTTATGTACCGGTGTACCTGTGCGTAAAATGCCACGAAGAATGCCATCAATTTCACAGATCATGGGCTGCCCATCTACGATGCCGGCAATATCACCAGCCTTCACTTGGGCACCAATTTCTAAGCATTGTTCGAAGACACCATCCGTTGGTGCACGCAAAAGTCGTTCTGATGTATAACCACCAATATTACCGGGGATTCCTGTATTGGGTGCTGCGCTGCCATGCGTAAGCACACGCCCAAGATAATGACCGCGCTGCGTCTCTATGACTGCATGACAATCAACGCCCGCGGTGAAACCAGGTCCTACCGCAATCACAATGGGCGCATCTGTAATCTTTGTGCCGATATTTTTTTTCGCTAAAATGGCATCGACCAACGCATTTGGCATAAGAGTCTTTGCGATTTCTGCTTTTGGATCCACACATACTGCAATCTGATTCTGATCAGTAGCGGCAAGGGCTTCTTCTACATTGTGTGCATGGACAGCATGTACGCCCTCAACCTCCGCCTCACCCTCAACAACAGCTTGAGAAAAGCAAACTGTTCGTCTGATTGCCGTTGGTGCTGCAATGTCAGTCATCACCACTTTAAAATGCGCGCGATAAAGACGCAGCGCAATGCCTGTTGCAATATCCCCAGCCCCTTTAATCAATACGAGCATGTTGTCTCCTCTAACGTATCTATATCTGCAAGCAAGTGTGGATTGGTTATCGGTACAAAGATGAGTGATTCGGGATGATTTTTCCGAATCGAACGCCCTTGTTCACCAGCAGGAATCGTCAATAGTTCCTCCCGAAAACGCGCTGAAAAGACCGATGGTGAATTTGGTATACCATCTAATGTAGGACAAACAATACGATCCTTTGCAGCATGTGATAAAATATTATGAACCGTGCAAGCATCTAAAAATGGTTGATCACAAGGGAAAAAACAAAATTGTTCTGCGCTTGATGCTTGGACGCCTAAGCGGATACTTTCACGAGAACCACGCCTCGGATTATCATTATGAATCCGTATCACAGGAAAATCTTCAGCAAGCTGCGCAACAGCATCACTTGCTGAAATAAAATAGATAGAATCAAATTCAGGCATACGACTGACAAGTTCAAGCGTATGCACAGCAAGTGGTTTCCCGCGAAACAGATGCAAGAGCTTATCCTCTTCCCCAAAACGCCTTGAGAAGCCAGATGCCATTAATATTGCGTCTATTTTCATAAAATGTCCTCGGTTCTTAAATTGTAATCACTTTCGATGCCTTTGTCAGACGATTTACAATACCCATCATATCGGTAATCGCACCGACCGCGAGAGAATCTGATAAATTATAATAATTTGCGCAGGTGCCACAGGTAAGAATTTCGACGCCCATTTCTTCAAGCGTTTGGAGATCTGGAACGGTATTTGCGCCTTGCGTGGTGAGATGTGCGCCCCCATTTAGAAAAAGCACAGATTGCGGAAGTGGAGATTGTTCTGTCAGCGAGAAGATAAACCCTTTGATCAACATCTTGCCGAGTTCCTCTGCGCCCTCACCCAAGTGATTTGCAGTAATGAGCACAACGGCGCCATCACTGTGCGCGCCATTCACAACAGATATCTCCTCGTGATCAGTATCGACGAAATTGCCTGCACTGTCGCTATCTATCTCATTGGTAGCATCCGATGCAACGCCCAAGACAGCCTCCGAGATGACCGTATCCGAGGCAAGGATAGATACAGCATAACGGTTTGAGGATTCTTCAACATAGGAAAATGCACGACCTGTGCCATTTGCCATTTTCTCTAAATTTTGTACCGCAACAATATTGTCTACCAATACTTTTACGCCATCGGTACCTGCCTCAGCAAGCGCCTTTTTTGCACTGATTACAGGAATTGGGCAAGGCTCCCCTAACATATCTATCGTCTTCATATTTGCGTCCTTTCTTTCGTTCATCATTATGAAAAAATAATGCTTTGATTTTTTTTCGGACCGACTTCTCCAATGATTGCAGCCAGTGGATCCTCTTTATGAATATCCATCAACAAACTTTCAGCCTCTTCGCTAGGAGCAGCAATGAGAAGTCCACCAGAAGTCTGTGGGTCAAATAATAATTCCTGAATGGCAAATGGCAGACTACTGACGTCCACGCGATTGTGGACAAAATTGCGATTGCGCTGACCAGCAGCGGTTAGTAAATATTCATCCGCATAGTCAATGGCCTCTGCAATCAATGGCAATGCATCCGAATGAAGGGTCAGTGTCACGTGTTCATCAGCCATTTCAAGCATATGCACCAATAAACCAAAACCCGTGATATCCGTACATGCACTGACATGATAAGATGCTAATTTCTCCGCTGCATACCGATTCAGATGTTCCATCTGAGAAATTGCTTTCTCCATTGCAATGCTGCTCGCAACACCGCCTCGCGCTGCAGCAAGGACAATCCCTACGCCTAGAGGCTTCGTTAAAATCAACTTATGCCCAAGCTCGGGTGTATTGTTGCGCAATAATTTCTTTGTCTCCACAGTACCTGTCACAGCAAGACCGTACTTTGGTTCCTTTTCATAAATGGAATGACCACCACCAAGCACTGCTCCAGATTCCATAATTTTCTCAGCACCACCTGCGAGAATCTCTCCAAGTATAAAGGTATCCATCGCCTCTGGAAAACAAACCAGATTCAATGCGAGCAAAGGTGTACCACCCATCGCCCATACATCGCTCAATGCATTTGCTGCTGCAATTCGACCAAAGGTGCGCGGATCCTCAACCATTGGAGAAAAGAAGTCCACCGTGGAAATCAGAGAATGCACTTCATCAATTCGGTATACAGCAGCATCATCGGACGCATCGAAACCAATCAATAAGTTATCATTTCCTCTATCACGAGGAAGCTTTCCCAAAATATCACGTAATTCACCTGGACCAATCTTTGCCCCACATCCGCCGCTTGTGCAACTCGCTAAAATCGAGTGTTCTTTTGTCGCCGCTTCGATTTCCTCTCGCGTATTCAACTTTGTATATGGATTGTCCTTGTTTTTATTATTTCTTAGATATACACCTGAATACAAAATATCTGCATGTTGCAAGACTTCTAGCGCATCGAGCGTCTTACCAATCGCAACGCGTAAGCAAAACCCACATCCAGCTTGTAACGATGTAGGCTTTGGCATCACTTTCACTAAAAATTCTGCATTTAACAGTTCTTGCTCCGCTTGAATTGCATCGGTTGTACTATCAAAGACAATGAGAGCCTCCATAAAACCTCCAGATATAATCTTATAATCTATTTTGAAAATACAATCATCTTATGTGTATTATATTTAATTTCATATCGCATTGCAACTAATATTTTGTCCATCAAACAAAATATTTATATCTCGTATTTATCTTTAACGTTCATACAAGAAAAAGGTCTACACAGAAGTTCTGCATTGACTTTCGTATTCTTACTATTTATGATGCTTGTGCGATTAAATCCTAAAGAGCAGCCAGAATATCGAACGACCACCCATTGATTTTAATATTTTTTCATTCAAACAAATTTTTTGTTTAGTTTTTTTAGATAGGGTTAAAAAGCCTATTCAACGAGGAATAGACTTTTTAATTGGGAGAGGTCTATAGGTATAAGTGTATTACAAATTAAGTGTGTGCATACTGCGCCGCAAGAATTGCAGCACCAATTGCCCCCGCAAAGCGAGAATCAGGAGATACCTCAACGGGGATGCCAAGTTGCTGGCTCATCTCCGTTCGTAGTTTATCCAGTGAGGAAAGTCCACCGGTAAGCAACATCGGTGTATGAATTTCAACCTGACCAGCAAGTGCAACCGCACGTGCTGCGACAGCGTGAATAATGCCACCAGCTACTTCTTCTCGGCTCTTTCCAGCTGCAAGTAATGAGATAATCTCAGAGTCTGCAAATACTGCACACATACTGTTAATCGAACAATCGAGTCCCGCATCTAAGAGCGATTCAAACTGGCTAAAAGTGACACCCAAACGAATGGTTGTCATTTCTAGAAAACGCCCTGTTCCTGCAGCACATTTATCATTCATCTGGAAAGAAAACACCTTTCCATCTTTTACAGAAATTACTTTGGAATCCTGACCGCCAATATCAAGTACAGTCCGAACACTTGGCATCAGATAACTAGCGCCTACAGCATGGCAAGTTATTTCAGTAATAGAACGGTCTGCAAAATCAATGCCAACGCGTCCATAGCCTGTTGCTACAATGGATACATCTCGTCTATCAAGCGAGCTTTTCGCAAGTAGATTGGCTAAAATCTGTTGTGATACCTCTTTGGGGCTCCACCCCGTAGGCATCGCACACTGATAGACAACAACGTTATCCTGCATCAACACACCTTTGCAGACTGCTGAACCACAATCAATTCCAATCGTAGCCATTACAGCATCTCCACAAAAGCACCTGCACGTGTAGAAAGCTGACCAATATCAGATTTTCCATAATCTGTTTCTAATTGCAAGTATGGAATATTTATCCCTTGCAGATGTGTTTTAATACTCTGTGCTTCTACGGCATAAGGTTGGCAAGCTTGAAGCGTCATCTCAACGACGCCATCCACTTTAAACTGTTCACACAAGCGATCAATAAGCTCCAGTCGATTCTTATTCGGCGTCATGACGGCACAGCCAATTTGCAGATAATGTTCTGCAATATTTGTCAGAGGATCACCATCTTCTTTACATTGTCTGTCCATCTGTTTCGCACCAGTACAGTTTTCAAAGACAACGACAACCCCACCAGCATCTTCAATTACCTTCACAACCTTTTCTGTTACCCCACCAATCGGACATCCTGTAACTAAAATCCGTGGTGCTTTTTCATCAACGGGGCGCTCGCCATCTGCATATGCCGCTTTGATTTGATCGATTGCATTTTGAATCTCCGCAACCTTGCTATCCCAATCAAATTTAAACTGCGAGCCAAACAACACTTGGAGTTGTTTCAATCCCGTCATCGGTGGTGGCGTCAACGTACTCAGTTCATAAAGTTCTTTCAGAAGTCTGCGTTCGATATTGCGCCTGCGAATCGCATCATGCAACTGTTCATCCGTAATCGTCACACCAAAATCATGCTCGACACGTTCTTTTAAGCGTACAATCTCAGCACGCCAAAGTGCCTTGGCTTCTGGTGTATCCTGCTTATGTGGCAATTCTAGGACATGTACATTTTTGTCCTTACT
>JAISJM010000022.1 GCA_031261525.1 Eubacteriales Family XIII. Incertae Sedis bacterium | reverse complement strand
AAGGCGTTCTAGGGGGATGCCCGAACTGATAATCTCATCAACGGAAGACTCGGTACGAATCAACGTATCCTGATGCGTCTTCTCACCCTCAAGCATGACATATTGAAGCTTGCCATCGCCGTTACGATCCACTGCCGCGGGATTGCGTTTGTATGCCTCGACGACAATATCGCCTTCCATCTCGCCTGATTCCTTCGCTTTGCTACCGACATAGTATGCTTTATTCCATTGAATCAAGTCGTTTCGCACGGGTTCTCGATTGAAAAATACGACAGGAATGCCAGCCTGTTTTGCCTTGTCAATAATAACAGCGGCGACGGTACGATCTACGAGATTGATGGCAAGTGCATCATATCCATTTCGAATAAAACCATCGACGAGTGAATTTTGTTCGACTTGGTCATTATTTGCATCTACAATCTTTAAATTGATTTTCGTATCAAAATGAGCTTCGACCTCTTCCATATGTTCTTCCATCGCCATACTCATCTCTGAGATATAGGCATCGTCTGCTCGATAGACCACAACGCCAATCTTAAATGGATGCGTCTTTGCCTGCAATTTGGCATCACGATATTGACCATAGCCAAAGATTGCAATGGAAATGATTAAGATGATTGCTGCTAATATTATCTTCCAATTTTTCATATTTTTACCATTTCAATCGATTCATTTCAGCCATTTGCCCACATCAATTTTGCTTTGGAAACAACAAACTCTCGTGATTTGAATCGAATAAATTATATTTTGTGACAACAATTTCTTTCACAGGATATAGATTTTCTTCGTCCTCGCTCATGGGACGCCCATATGCCGTAAATACGGACTGATAGCCGATATGATACTGATCTGTGACGCTCACGCCTCGCATCACACCTTCATCAATAAGGGGAAGGAGGTTATTATTGATTCCAAAACCATATAGATTTATATGCTCTAGCCGATCATCCACCTTTTTTAGATGCGCAAAATATTCTGCTTGCGTTGTATCAAGAAACACAACACTACTATAGGTCGTGTTTTGCAATAACTGAAAAAATTGTTTCTGCTGATCGTCACTTCGAATCTGCCTGACGTCGAACGCAATCCCATTGTCTTTCAGCGCCTCGATTACACCATTATAAAAATACCTTGTATCCGAATAATTAAAATCCGTCTTGATAATCAGAACAGGCGCTTTGCCTCTGCTATCAAACACAACTTCATCGCCAAGCATTTTCCCAGCGTGACGATTGTCCGCGACAACGGCATCCGCATTACGGCTAGAAATACTGGCATTTACAAAAACAATTTTCGTTTTTTTACTTATTTTATCAAGATAATTTGCCAGCCCGTCCGTGTCAAATGGCTCCAATAGCAAATAATCTGGTGCATTTGCGATTTCCTTTGAAAGCAACTCGATATACTCTTGCTCTGATCGAATATCTTTTAGCGAACGAAAAGTAAGCTCCGCATTGATGCTACTCGCGGCATCTTCGATCCCATGCCGTAAAGGACTTTGACCAAAATCCTCCGTCTCCTCCCTAACGATGACACTAATCTGCAGCGTCTCCTCTGTCGCCGATTTTTGGGCAAATGTCAACAAACACGTGACAATCAATATCATGATGCTCGCTACAAGAAGCGGGGTCTGAATATGCTTGATCAAATTCATGCGTGCACCCCCTCTTTGCCTTTTCCCGTAACTGGAATCCGAATCCGAATTGTCGTGCCCTCGTCTGGCTCACTGATTACATCCAGTCCGAATGGTTCGCCATAATACATCTGAACACGTTGTAATACATTTTGGAAACCAACGCCTGATCCTCTCGTCTTATCCACTTTATGCACACCATCTTGTAAATCTTTCACCTGCGTTTCCGTCATACCAGGTCCATTGTCAATCACATCGATAGACAAGATATCCTCAGATACATATGCTTTTACGTGGATTTCACCATCATCATACACATATTCCATCGCATGATAAATCGCATTTTCAACCAATGGTTGTACGATGAGTTTAATCACAGGAATGTCTTTTAGCCTTTCATCATAGGTTATTTTGTAATCAAATTTATTCTTATAACGCATCTGCTGAATCGTCAGATAGTTCTCTACATGCTCCAATTCTTTTTCTAGCGATATGATATTGTCTCCTTGGCTTAGGCTGATTCTAAATAACCGCGCAAGAGACGTAATCATTGTAATTGCACCATCATAGCGCTCGGCTTCAATCATCCATACAGCAGAATCGAGCGTATTATATAGAAAATGAGGATTAATCTGCGACTGAAGCGCGATCATCTCCGAGCGGCGGACATGCTCCTGCTCATAGACAACATCATCCATCAATGCTTTCAACGAAGCCGTCATTGAATTCAGCGTCTTCCCAAGATGCTGAATCTCATAGGTACCCTCAATTGGGATACGGACGGCGTCAAGATCGCCCTCTATCGCGGAGATTGCGCGGTCAAGCCGCCGAAGTGGTGTTGTAATCTTAGAAGATATAAAGAAATTGATTCCAACTAAAAAGATACAAACCAATAAGGATAACCCCCAGATCAAGAGTCGATTATCAAACGGCGAGGTCTGCATCTCGGAGACAGACGAAACTCCAACGATTTTCCAGCCCGTATAACCCATTGTTTTTGTCGTAATCAACCGTGATGTGCCATCATAATCCTCTCGGTGAATCCCATCCGAATATTCGAGAACCTTGTTAAAATCTTCACGCATCAAGCCTGCATCAATCAGTTGCTGTTTTGGGTGAAAGATAGTTGCGCCGTTATCCGAAAGTACATAGGCATAACCACTTCCACCGAGACTTGCACTTTTTGTAATCCGTTCAATCTCTGAAAATTTGCTGTATACGAGCAAGACCCCCCGTTGGACGTCGCCGTTATAATTAATTTCGACGGACCTACTGAGTGAAATCACCCAATTGTAAGTACCATTTACAGGCATGAAAATGTCATCAACGTAAGGCTCGGATATATGCAGAATCTCAATCTGTTTTCCAGCATTGACAAACCATTCTTTCGAAGTTGGATCCACCCCCTCTTTGACTTGCATACCCGCTTGACCAGCAATAAGATTTCCGTTTTTGTCAAACAGAGCAATACTCAGCAGGCTGTTTTCATTCGTATCGAGTAAAAGTTGCAATTCATTTTCTATGGTGCCACGATCGCGGCTGATATCTGCAACTTTCAATATATTGTAATAGGCGGTATCGGACAATTTCATGAAGTCACGCATATAATTATCTAAATTGATGTTGACCTGATCGATGACATTGACACTGTTATTTTCAGCAATCCGCTGAGAACTTACATCGAATTGACGTGAATAAAAGACCGTGATACCAACAATTGCAATGACAGCAACCAACGTAAAACTAAGGGACAAGATAAACTGCATCCCCTTTCTTACGAAATAATAATGAATATTGTTGGTAAGCTGTCTTATTTTGTGCAATGATATCCCCTTCGCCCTTTCGTTTCGCTAAATCACGCGCCCTGTATTTGGTTTCGATACTTCGATGGTGAGACGCCATACTGTTTCTTAAATACATAGCTAAAGTAATTGCTCTCCGCATATCCTACTTTTTCTGCAATGACATACGTCTTTTCCGTTGTCTCTTCGAGTAACTTCACCGCATAATTTAATCGTTCCTCTGTCAGAAACGAGACGAAACTTTTCTGCATTTCTTTTTTGAAAATACTTGAAAAATAAGCAGGGCTGATAAATAGTTCGCCACTCATTTTCTCTATCGATAATTCTGGATCTGTAAAATTCTGTTTGATATATAAAATCGCCTTTTGTATGACAGATTTATGGCTATCGATTTGATCCATGCGAATCTGCCGATTTAAAAGTAAGCATTTTTCGAGAAGCCAAGTTTGCATCTCCTCTAGACTTTCCGTCTTTAGTCGCTCTGTACACGCAAAGAGATCTTCTTCGAATACATCATTTAGATTGTAATTATAGGAATTTGTAATTTTCACTAGATAGGTAAGATATTCTATAATATAGACTTGGTATTGTGCTGGATTCAATCGTTTGTCTCGCACTTTATTGATGATGATAGAAACCGCCTCTTCGATTGCATCGTCTGCGCCAAACTTAATGACATTGATGAAGTCGCGTTCTTCTTTTTCAGTAGAAAGTACCGTCTGTTCCAATGTACCTGTCACATCACCGATATACGTTGTAAAGATCTCTTCGCGATCGAGCAGATAGCTATATGCAAGCGCATCTTCTGCACCACTCAAAGACCGATGAAGCAGATTCAACGGAACCATCTCGCCAATCCCCGCAACAATGGGTCTGTTACTCACTTTCATGACTTTACGGCAGATTTCATTTACTTCTGTTGCGAGTAAGGTCATTGCCATCTGCGATGACATTTCCACAATCGCCACGACAAGCTCACCGAAAATCAAGATGTACTGGTTCGGGTGATATTTGTTGAGAATATCTTCGGCTGTTCGCTGCACGGAAAATGACAGAAGTTCTTCTTGCCCATCGAAGATGGAATCGGACTGCAGGTTTCGCTGATTCACTTGAAAGGCTGCAATAGCATAGCGTCCAAAAGAATTCAGTCCAAGAGCCTCCGCGCGCTTTCGCACCTGCGTGTCCGTGATGTGACCGCTAAAACAACTGACGAGAAAATAATTGCGAATCATCGGCAGTCCTTCATGATAACTTTTCTGCAAGGATTCGATGTTTCTGCGCTCCGCCCACTCCTGATCCAGTACCTCTTTCAATTCGGTCAGTTTCTCCTCGAGCTGTTTTGCGGAAAATGGCTTCAGAATATAATCCTCGACGTGGAGCGACACCGCCTTCTGTGCATACTCAAACTGCACATGACCTGTCAACATGATAAATTTTGCAGTGGGAACCATCGCTGTTGCCTGCGCAACAAAGTCAATTCCATCCATAAATGGCATCTGAATATCTGTAATGACGATATCAGGAAGTTCGTTTTCTACAAGTTCTAACGCTTCAACACCATTTTCCGCGGTTCCAATAATCTCAAAGCCAAGTTCATTCCAACGTACACGATGCGCCATACCTTCACGAATTTCGTCCTCATCGTCAACCAACAAAACTTTGTAATATTCACTCATAGTAACCTCTCATACAATACTCCAGTACGCGGATTGCGGTCTGTTGCACCTCGCCGAGCGTGATGCCCTCTTCTGCATGAAGTGATTTTACGAGAGAGCCATCTGTCTTGCCTTTATACTTTCCAGATTTAGCACTTCCTGGCATAAACAAATCAATACCAGATCTCACACGATAGGCTTGCAGGCTTACATCTGGAAATTCTGGCGAAGTATCCTCGATAATCCACCAATCCGTCATGACGATGCCCTTGAATCCCCATTCTTTGCGCAAAATCTGAGTCACTAAATCGTAGTTATAATAATTCCATACGCCATTGAGTTTATTGTACGACGTCATAAAGAAATCTGGCGCAGACTTTTTCACGCAGATTTCAAAGCCTTTTAGATAGATTTCTCGAAGTGCACGCGGACTGACTCTGGAATCATGTACGAGGCGCTTTGTCTCCTGATTGTTGCAGGCGAAATGCTTTGGCACCGCGCTAATCCCTTCGTTTTGTTGTACCCCTTTGACGTAAGCAGAAGCAATATTGCCAGTGACCACGGGGTCTTCACTAAAATACTCGAAATTTCTGCCGCATAATGGATTGCGGTGGATATTCATTCCTGGCGCGAGCAATACTTGGGTACCCCGATCTTTCATCTCCTTGCCAATATGGAACATCGTTCTTGCGATTAAATCTTCATTGAAAGAGGATGCAAATGCGATGCCATTGGGAAGTAACGTCGTGTGCGCTTGAAGTCTTATGCCACTTGGTCCATCGTTTGTGCAGACAACGGGAACGCCCTTGTCTTTAAGAGATGCTTCACTGCCTGCAAATACACCCGTATTGCCAGGTGCGCCCTGCGGGGAAAACATCGCATCATTGCTACCTCTCGTCAGAACTTCGAGCTCCTCGTCGGATAATTGCGCGACGAAATCTTGAATTGAAATTGCATGATCCGTAGCATTTGCAGATTTCACATCTTGTAATTTGTAGCCTTGATCGCCCGTTTGCGGAATGGATTCTGGCAGATTCGACAAGATTCGTTCTTTTAGATTTCTTGTTGCTTCTGGTGTTGTCTCGTAATACAATCCCCCACTATTGATGATGCGCTTGAATGGATTGACAACGGGACAAGCCTCCGACAATTGACTTACCATTTTTAGTGCTTTCAAGCCATATGTGCCAATACTATCTGCTGTCCTTACATCCGTACCGAGGAAAAATTCGTAGATTCCCGCCTCAAGCACAAAGGCATCCTTGTATCCCGTTTTCCCGGAATCATCATATGATGCCATATCATCGATATCAAATATCAATTCCAGAAAATCCGACTCTCCAGGTTGCAATAATCGCGTCTTTTTATAGGCAGCGAGTTCTCTTACAGGCTTGCCAAGTAAGCCTTGCGGCGCACTATAATAGAGCTGCACGACTTCTTTACCCGCGTAATTGCCGGCATTTGCAACGGTTACTGCGACTTTGATTTGTCCCGTTTCTTCAAGTATTTCTAGTGTCTCCGTCTTTACATCAAATTCCGTATAACTTAAGCCAAAACCAAACGGATACGTAACCTTATCTCGGGCAAATGTCTCAAAATAGCGATAGCCAACGTAGATATCTTCGGTGTAATTATTGTAGTCCTTTGCGCCAAAATCCTTCGATGATGGATAATCCTCATAAAAGGCAATCGTATCGGTCAGTTTTCCACTCGGATTGACTTTGCCTGTCAACACATCTGTGACCGCATTGCCGCTCTCCTGACCACCCTGCCATGCGTAAAGAACGGCATCAATGCTAAATTCCTTCACCCAGTGCATGTCGATAATGGTTCCTGTGTTTAGAATGACGCACACTTTCTGGAATGCTTTTGAAACTTTGCTGAGCATATCGCGCTCTTTATTCGTGAGATACCAGCTGCCTTTTGCCAATTTATTTTCGCGCTCTTCGCCTGCGCTACGACCGATGACGACAATTGCTGTATCAGACCTGCTTGCGGCGTCAGTTACAAATTTGTCAGATAGTGGCATCTCTTCGTAGTTTGTCGGCCAATGTGCCCAATAGCCGTCGTTTGGGACATTCTTTTCTGTCCATTCCTTATATTGAGACTTCACTTCTTCATCTATCGTTAAGTCTGCATTTTCCAAACCCTCGATTAGGGAGACTCGATATGGCGCCTTTACTTCGCCACCACTGCCGTAACCGACATAGAAATAATTGTATTGAACGCGACCAAAGACTGCGATGGATTGTGATGGAGAAAGTGGCAAGACACCATCGTTTTTTAACAAGACACAGCCCTCCCCACCCAATTCACGCGCCAACTTCTGTAATTCGGGTGTCGTACCTAATCCATCTTCCACGTCTGGAATCGTAATCTGAACCACATTGTTGATAAGATTTGCAATGATTTTGTCCGTTGTTCGTTTTATTGCGTTCATATTGATTTCTCCTTAACTTACAACCGATTCATCAGCCGTCTAATCGCTTTGTATATTCGACCATTCAGCAGGTAAACCAATCCTTCAATCAAATTCTGCTTTGCACCCGACATCGATAATTGCCGAATGGGAAAATCCATCATCATCTTTCGAATGTATTTTTGGTCTTCCTTGTCTTCACCACTGATGCGGTGGACGTTGGAATCGATGATTCTTAGTAAAATTCGTCCAAGAAATAGATGCCCGAAATCATTCAACGTCGAATTTTGTGTATACGGTCTCTTGGGTGGCTCTGCAGGTATATTACTACCATTCAGTCCGTAAAGCAATGTAAATTCTTCGCTTGAAAACTTACTTTTTATGTATCGTTTGCCGATTTTTGTCTGCGCAATGGTATCCCGAAGTCTTGTGATATTGCGCTTGCTTTTGCTGACAAGTTTCAGCCCCGAATGCAATCCCGAATTCAGTGGTCTGCTTATAAATCGCTTGATGACAAGACTCACGCTATCACTCGTCACATGCGCACGGCTAAAAAGTTTGCTGCGGGCACGAAGGAATTTCTGAAGACGTCTTGAAAATAGCAGATGTTGTTTGGCATTTTTATTTTTAGGAGGTCTTAACTTTTTTAAATACTTGTATCTTACGGCGTCCAAATTGCCCGTCTGTTTATTTTTAGTCAATAGTTGAAGTTTCAATGCACCGCCGATACGAGAGAAACCTTTTGCAAGTTTTCTGCGATGCGCATGGCTGATATAATACGACGGCAATGATTCTCTATAATCTCTACTTTCGATATCACCCTCGATTGTAACGATGGTAGACATCTTTTGCTCCCTACTTGATGACCCAATGGAAAGTGTATATTTGCCACTTTCTACTGCAAAACGTTTTTCAAGGACATCATAATATGCAAAGTCGCTGTAATTTAATTCGAATGTAACTTGCATTGTCTCGCCTGGTTCAAGGCTGATTTTTTGGTATGCCTTGAGTTCATGCGATGGTCTAAAAATCTTTGGATTGAGCTGCGAGATATATAACTGGACAATTTCTTTGCCGAACACGTCACCCGTATTCGTGATGTCAAAGGAGACTCTACCACACGCGCCTGCAGCGGGCTGGTAAGTCAGATTACGATATGCAAATGTCGTATAAGACAGCCCATATCCAAATGGATAGCGAACATTCATACCCACGCTATCGTAATATCGATAACCAACGTAGATGCTCTCTTTATATCTTACGGCTTTTGATAATTCTGGATAGGCATCGGCATTGGGGGCATCTTCTTCTCGGCTTGGCCATGTCTCGGCGAGTTTGCCAGAAGGGTTGGCTCGGCCGCACAGCAGATCTACTGTCGCCCTACCATTTCTACATCCTGCCAGATATGTCAGTAATATGCTGTTTGCGCCATTTTCCCAAGACATGTCGACGGGGCTTCCGCATTGTAGCACAACGACAATATTGGCATTGACTTTGGCGATTTTGTTGATGAGTTCGATATGGGCATGGGGCATATTCATGTGTTCGCGGTCGAGTCCCTCTGCTTCATAGGAATCTGGCAGTCCGACAAATAGGACAGCAACATCTTTGCCGCGCGCAATATCAACGGCTTCATCTATCAATTTTGCACGAGGATAATCGTCTTTCAGATCATAGCCTGGCGCATAATCCACATCGAATCCTGCGTCAATAAATGCATCATATGGATTATCGAGGCTCAACGCGTTGATTTTGCTGCTTCCTGTACCTTGATAACGCGGGGCTTTGGCAAATGCACCAATTATGGCAATTTTTGATTTATCGCTCAGTGGGAGAAGTCCGCCATTTTTCAATAATACGGCAGATTCTGTTGCAATTTTAGATGCGAGATTGAGGTGGCTCGCTATGGAATACCGAGGAATCGTTGTAGAATCCATGCGTAGAGCTGCCAGCGATGAAGCAGGAATTGCACCCGCATCGCAAATTGCATCGTCATCACAACTTACATCTGAATCATCGTTTGTTTTAAGATTGTGCCTCTCTGAAACTTTGAGAATCAGCTCGACAATTCGTGTCGCAATTGCTTTCAAATCTTCATGACTGAGATTCCCAGAATTTACTGCCTGCGCCAAAGCTTTATCGTGCCGCGCTGTACCCAGACCAGGCATCTCAATATCAAGCCCCGACAGATAGCTATCGAGCTGGTCGCTCATCGCGCCCCAATCCGTCACAACAGCACCGTCAAATTCCCATTCGTCTCTCAATATATCCGTTAGTAGCCGTTCATTCTCACTACAAAACGAACCATTCAGCTTGTTGTAGGCGCTCATCACAGTCCACGGCTGCGCCTCTTTGACTGCAATTTCAAATGGTTTCAGATAGATTTCTCTTAGTGCGCGCTCGTCAATAATCGAATCCGTCGTCATGCGCCTCGTCTCTTGATTATTGCCCGCAAAATGTTTCAACGATGTGCCAACGCCCTTGCTTTGCACACCGTCAATAAATGCCGCTCCAAGCTTGCCACTAAGTAGCGGATCCTCACTAAAATATTCAAAATTACGCCCACATAGTGGATTGCGTTTGATATTAATACCGGGTCCAAGCAGTATGCCAACATCTTCGCTGAGACATTCTTCACCGAGCGCTTGCCCTAGCTCATAGATTAAATCCGTATCCCAAGAACACGCAGTCAGACATGCCGCTGGATAACAAATTGCAGGATACGCGGCGTTCAACCCCAAATGGTCGCCCTCGCCTCTCTGCTTTCTCAAGCCATGCGGACCATCAGACATGTTGACGGACGGAATCCCTAATCGCGCAATCCCATTGAGATTCCAGAAATCACGTCCAACACAAAGCGATGCCATCTCTAAAGTGGTCATCTGATTAACGAGCTGTATCGCTTTTTCTTTTATTTGGTTGATATCCATATTGTATAGAAAATCCTAAATTATATCGAAAAGCCTAACATTTTTTAATGAGATGTTGACTTCGTACCATAAAATGCTCCAAATCAGCCCAAAATGTAACAAATACGGTCACGAAGTCGACATCTCATGCTAATTTGTTGCTTTTTTAGCAATCGATTTCGCGACCAATTGGGCGAAATCCCCAAGTCAACATCTCATGCAATCTTGTTGCTTTTTCTAACATTGCCACATGCGCACTCCCTTATAACCGAAATCGCACGCCTATAACCGAATCGCACTCCCCGTCTTCAAATATTGCAGCTGTGTACCTAAAACTTCTTGCATAATTTCGTATGCAGCAAGTCCTGTGCAATGGCAAGTATATACCATCGCACCAGTTGCAGCGAGTGCTTCTGCGGTTTCTTTCACAAATTCTTTGGAGCAATTCAGTCCATCGCCTTTTGACTTCTTCATATGAAAGCCTGCGATGATATGCGTAATTGGCTTATTTGGAAAATGTTTCTTCGTCGTCTCGATGATGTTGACGATGCCATTATGACTGCACGAACTGACGATGACAAGCCCGCCCGCATTTTCCATTACGACAAATTGCTCATGATCAAAATGGTCCTTGATGAGCTTGCCATCTTTTTTCTCAAAGAGCAGATTGTCTTTACAGATGTATTGTTCCTCGCGCACAGTGACAGGAAGCAAATGGATACCACCTGGCAAATCGTAAGATAGTGTAGCACCTGACGAATTATTTGAACCTTTATTAAGATATGCATCTTCATCCATTCTGTGGTCGGCATTTTCGAGGTCTACACGAAAATTCCTTCCCGCCTCATCAATCCACACGAACCGGTCAGCATATTTCTCAAATAACTCTCGTTTTGCGCTAATCTGCTTTTTGGCAAACAGATATTTAAAGTAAAATTCACTCTTTGCCTCGGCTCGGAGATAGATTTTCACTTCTGGATTTATCTTCAATAATGACTCAAGTCCACCGATATGATCGATATGATTATGTGTGATGATACACGTCTGGATATGCGCAAGATCGATATCCATCGCTGCGGCATTTTCCAAATATGCTCTTGTCTCACCTGTATCAATTAAGAACTTTCGATTATCCTTGTTGACGAATAGCGACAATCCGTGCTCTGCTTGCAAGTCTTCGCGTTCGCAGACATTTTCCACCAAAGCTGTAATCTCTATCATTTTCTACCCCCTCTATTCTTAATTTCACCTCTTGATATCGTCTCAATATCATCTCACGATATCATTATTCCTTGCCATGCCTTTTCCCAAATAGTCCGCTTGCAATTATTTTCGTAATGATGATTGAACCAACAAGCGCACCTGCCGTATCGGTCAGCCAATCGAGCGGATCGCAGACGCGCCCAGGTACGAAATACTGGTGAATCTCATCGGTAACCGAGAAAATGGACGCAATCACAATTGCGATAATTGCAGATTTCATTGCTAACTTTTTTGATTTTAATTCGAATTCGGATACCACCCCTGTGGGCTGAAAATCAATCGTCAATAAGATAGCCAATATAAAATATTCGAAGAAATGCGCAATGACATTTATAAAACTAGGTCTGGACGGCAATGCGTCTGATGGAATGGAAGAGACAACGACGATGCACGCGGCAAACAGAACGGTAATTATAATCGAGAGAATACGTTTTTTCTTTGTACAAGTCATAGATTTCGGGAGCTCCATAAACAAATGATAACGGATATTATTCATTATATCAGAAATATCAGAACTCGGCAGACCTAACTTGAGAATGAAAAAAACTAGGGTTCCTATCAACAAATTGATAGAATCCCTAGTTTCTCAGGTAGCAACAAGCGTCATCATTCATTCGACTTCATTCGACTTCATTCGGCTTCATTCGGCTTCATTTGGCTATCACATAAGTCTGTTTTCCATTTGCAAAATCAAAGGTCACAACCTCCTCCACGTCAATATAGAAAAGCTCAAACGAAGGATTTTCTGGCGTCGTGTAGATATTACGCATCAGTCGATTCGCATCTAGTGCACGCGCTCTTAACGTACAATCCTGCTCAAATACAACCTTGCCGTATACGGATAATACGGACGTAAAACTCTCTGAATAGGTGCAAAAGGATACATTCGGGTTGGCTTGAAGCTGCGCAAATAGCGCCTTCTTATTGCTCGTAGACAAATACACTTTATTCTCCTCTGTAAAAAGATATTGGAGCATGCGCGTCCGAACCTTATCTCCATCCTGTGTTGCCAATATACCATTTGAATTGGCAGCCAATATGCTTACATAATCAATCATTGAATACCCCTTATATGTGTTAAAATAAACTTGATTTCTATCTAGCCCGCTACTATAATAGGTTTATTGGTATCAATTGTAAAGTAGGCACTTTGAGGAAACTAAGTTACTGATAGGAGGATTCTCATATGAATAAAGAATTACCAGCTTGTCCTGTTGAGACAACGTTAACCTTGATTACAGATCGCTGGAAAGTCCTAATCATGCGCGATTTGCTAGAAGGAACCAGGCGTTTTGGTCAGCTAAAGAAGTCCGTCGGGCAAATATCGCAAAAGGTGCTGACAAGCAATCTCCGTGCAATGGAAGAATCGGGACTTCTGACGCGTAAAGTCTATGCAGAAGTACCACCACGAGTTGAATATACGTTGACTGAACTCGGTTATAGTCTCAAGCCAATATTGGATTCCATGGCAGAATGGGGTGTTGAATATAAAGAAAAATTCGCAATACTGAAAAATGGAGATGACAATTATGGAGAAGTTTAACAAAATGCTCAGTGCGCTACTATCGGGAAGAATCTCAATCATCATCTATATCTTGATGTTTATCTATCTCGTTCCCATCGCAATCATTGGGCTCATTCCAGGCTTACACTGGTTAGAACCATCAACCAATTCCATGCTCATCGGTGATAACTATACGTCTGTGCTCGCCGCGCTCGGCGCATCCATTGCAGCAGGAGCAGGCATCGCGACGCATCAGAAATTAAAAGAACACGACAAAACGCATGAAGAACTCAAGAATTCACTCAAAGAACTTCATGCGAAGATGGATCGTATGGAAACGTCAAAGAAAACGGATTCGTAGAAGTCTCGTCTATTCCCATGCTTTCGCGTAGAAACCTCTGGTTTTCCCATCAACTGTCGTTGTATTTGTGATTTCAAAAGCCTCCGTCAACCTGATATCGTGCGAGGAAGCACCAACTTTCACAGTCATGCTTCCCGCCTCAACGTGCCACTGCATCTGTGTATTTAAAAAGGCAAATTGACTGACTTTCATTGCGAAATGCACGGTCTTTCGTTCCCCGACCCTTAATTTCACGCGATAGAACCCCGCAAGCTCCTGCGCGGGTCTTACCATAGATGCGAGGTCATCACTGACATAGACTTGAACAACCTCTTCGCCATCCATCTGACCCATATTTGTGATATCACATGATAGATACAGCGTATCCTCCGCGCTGACTTCAGAATCGACCTGTAAATCGGTATAGGCAAATGTCGTAAAACTGTAGCCCTCGCCAAAATAGTACAGCGGATCTTTGCGTCCTTCCACATACCGGTTTATGACCATGCCATCGCCTGAAAAATACCCACTTCCGTTTTGTGTCGATGCATAAATCGGAATTTGTCCAGCATTTCTAGGTGCTGTAATCGGCAATCTGCCACTTGGATTATAATCCCCAAACAACACGTCTGCCAAGGCTTGTCCACCTGATTCTCCAGGATACCAGTTTTCCAATACGGCACCAAAATGTGCTGCAACATATTCACTCGACAGGGATTTTGCATCCATATGCACAAATACCGATGGCTTGCCCACTTCAATAATCGCCTTTGCCAACTCTTCTTGTACACCTGGTAGTCCGATATCGTCGCAGTCAATCCCTTCACCCGTGGTACAGTTTGTTCCCCAACCGTATTTGCCACCAAGAACTAGAATCACGACATCGGCAGCCTTTGCCACATCTATGGCATCTGCAAATCCAGTTTTATTTGTCCCTGCAATCTCACACCCTTTTTCATATATAAATTCTGCTTCGGGAGCTTTTTTTCGTAATGACGCGAGAATGGTTGGCGTACGATCACCATATATTTTTTGTAGTGTTTCTTCGACAATCGGCGCAGTATCCCTTACTTCGCAACCTTTAAGGTATGGCATCTGATAAGGATTGTCTTTCTGTAAACCGCCAAGTCCACTCATGCCAGGCATGTCGCTCATTGATCCAGAAATATCTCGATCGTATTGCGCAGGGAAAGTGTAGCAACCGAACAAAAGCCGAATACTATCCGCATGTGGACCGATTACGGCAATTTTCTTTACATCTTTACGAAGTGGCAACAGCCCATCATTTTTCAGCAATACGATAGATTCACGCGCAGCTTTTAGACTTTCTGGAGATGTTATCCCCACATCATAAGCTTCGTCAAGCAACGATTCTTGCCCATATGGATTGTCCAATATGCCCAGCCTCAGCTTCGTCATCAGAATCCGAAGAACGGCTTCATCTAAGTAGTTTTTGTCCAATGATCCTGCTTCGATTTCTTTCAGTAAATCTTCAATATATCCATATGGTGACGGTAGCTCAATATCTAAGCCAGCTCGAAGTGCCCGCATCGCACCATCTACAGGGGTTGCGCTTACTTTCAAATCCACCATTCGATTGATGGACATATAATCGGATACGACGATGCCGTCAAATCCCATCTCATCTCGAAGCAAGTCATTCAAGATTGCCCTCGATTCGATGACCATCTCGCCATCAATTGTGCCGTACGAATTCATCATTGCGCCTAATCCAGCTTCAGAAATAGCAGCCTGGAATGGTTTCGCATAGACTTCACGAAGCTCTCTTGGCGGAATGGAATTTGCGGTCATATTTAAGCCGCCTTGGCTCGTGCCATATCCAAGAAAATGCTTGCCTGTTGCGAGCACCCCCGCTGATAATTCTTCCGATTGCAGTCCTTTTGTAAATGCCACACTCATAGTAGCGCAAAGTGTGGGATCCTCGCCATAGGTCTCGCCAACGCGTCCCCATCTTGGATCTCTGGCGACATCCATAACAGGAGACAAGGCGTGGCGAATGCCAATGGATACCATCTGCTTGCGCGTAAGATCTGCCATCTTTTCAACCAAATCAGGATTCCACGTCGCGCTCATTCCAATTGCTGCTGGAAATATCGTCGCATTTGAGGTGAGCACGCCTGTCAGCGCCTCTGCATGACGCAATGCAGGGATTCCGCAATTTTCCAAAACGATATCTTGTTGTTCTTTGGCGGCATCGATGCTTTCTTCGGTGCTTTCAATTCCGATATTTAAAGCAAGCGCACCTAACCCATTCGGGAATCGCTGTAGAATCTGCACAGGAATCACCGCTCCTGCAAACATACACTGTAGCTGTCCTAATTTCTGCTCTGCCGTAAGTCCAGCCAATATTATTTCCGCCTGTTTTCTAATTTCTGATGTTGGCATCATTTTCGCCCCTCGCTTCCTTTTAAAATACTTCATCACCTGTTAATGGTGTAGGTCGTACAAAATCGCTTGTGAGCTTCGAATAACTTTTGCTGTTATAACTACTCACAATTCCATCAAGCAGTTCTAGCAAATGTCGCTGTATTGTTGCATTTGCCCGATGAGGTCTGCCTTCACTTAGGGACGTCGCCATATCCGCAACCCCAATCCCTCGTGAATCCTCTGAATATCTGTGATGGTTCTCCAGAATACGTTCCTGTTCCCCACCTCGAATCTGCCTCGGCGTCATCGCACCAGGCTGATAGATGACATCGCCACCAAATTCATTGGGATCAGGCAGATATAGAATACCTCTCGTTCCTTGCAAGGAAAGATATGGAATTTCTGGGAATACTGCAACCCCCTTGCACATCAGTGTGCCTAAGATGCCATTTCTCATTTTGATTGCCGCTGCCATGATGTTTTCATTTTCAATTTCATATTGTTCGCCAGCTCTATTTTTCAGCGATGTTTTGTATTCACGAAGCGGCCTATTGGTCTGCAGAAAGCCACATACTTCATCGGCTGGTCCAAGTATAGAGAACAGCGCCGTAAGCGCATAGACACCAAAATCATATCCGATTCCAGCACCTGGCTTTATGAGAAAATCCATAAACTCATAAAGCAATTCGAGTCCTCGATTCAATACGATGCTATATCCCGTGATATCACCAATGAGACCATCATTTACTGCACGAATTGCCGTTTGCACACCAGAACCTAGGAATGTATCAGGCGCACTTCCCAGTAGAAGACCCTTTGCGTCCGCGAGTTTTATGAGTTCATCTGCCTGCGCATAATTCAATGCAAGGGATTTTTCGGTATAGACATGCTTTCCATTTGTAAGAGCGCGCTTGATAATCTCATGATGCGCGGCAGCAGGTGTCAGATTTACAATGATATCGATGGACGAATCCTCAAACATTTCATCCATCGTCATTGCAGCAATATTGAATTGCTCCGCCTTTGCTTTGATATGTTCCCAATTTCTTGCGGTGCAACCGACCACCTGCGTACTTGTAAACATCTCAATCATATTTTTAATAAAAATGTCGCTAATGAGTCCGACACCGACAATTCCCACTCGTTTCGCAGTCATTTTCTCACCTTGATTCTTTCTCCACGTAAATCGTCGTGGTTTCCGTCTCCAGCTTATTTCCACTTACCGTTATCGTGATTTTGCCTGCCGGATTTGTAGCGGAATCTGCCGCTTTTACAACAGCTTGCGCGTGTCCATAGTAAGTTGTATAGCTTCCATCATTGTAGGATTCTTCGCTGCGCGGATTGGCACTTCCGAAAGCGAGTAATTCACCACCTGACACGGTTACGCGTAATTTCGTATCAGCATTGGATTCCACGACACCATTCTCACCGACAATATCAATATCGATATATACAATCTCACCTGATGGAACGGTTGTGTCCTCTGGAGTGACGCGTAGTCTGAGATTGGCGTCAGCAGATTCAAGGATACTGCGTCCCGTTTCTTTTCCATTTGCGTCATAGGCAACTGCCGTCAATGTGCCATGCGTATACTTTTGTTTGAACATGGTTTTATATGCTTTTACTTTTTTCTTTCCACACGACTTTCCATCTAACAAAAGCTCAACCGTATCTGCATCTACATAGACTTCAATTTCTGCCAGATTACCCTCACATCCCTGCCAAGCCCAACTTTTTATAGCATTTGTACCACGCCAAATTGATTTTGTATAATGTTCTCCTGGATGGTTTACAGGTCTGACACCAATGGTTGGAACATCTCGCAGTCCCCAAACCGTTGCTGCAAAATCCGCTTCTATTCCAACATTTCCCAATATATCAATCGCGCCACAGTCTGCAAGCAACCATGGATATGGTTTATAGGCACCACCGTCCTCCTTATTGTAAGACCAGCCGCCAATTCCAACCTCGCCTAAATAATCCCATGCAGTCCACATAAAATCACCTACAAGATAAGGATATCTTTTGACCATCGCCCAGTTCTTCGCAATGTCTTGTGGGAAAGTCTCCGATCCGAAGAGGACACGTTCTGGATGACTTTTCCCTTCGAGTTTGTACCGTCCCGATGCATAATTGTAACCAGCAATATCTAAGGCATCTAAGCATGGAGAAGTGACTCTATCGGCGGCTTTCGAATTTGCCATTTTGTTCATGCCAGTCCCAATCATCGATGCCATGATATTGAAAAATGCACTACCGTTTGCCTTTTCTTTCTTTTTTGAATCTTTTTTTGTGTCTTTATTTGCTGCTGCTTCGACATTTTCCTCTTTGTATATGCCCCTGCCTTTGCTCGCAAGATTAATAATCATCAAGTTGATGCCACCTGTGACCGCACGGTTTTGATCCAGAGAGTGAAAATATTCCGTAATCTCTTTGGTCAGCGCAACCCCACGCGCTTGATATGGTTCAGAGACTTCATTGCCAATCGAATACATGATGACACTCGGATGATTGAAATCCCGATCGACCAAGCTTTTAATATCCGCTTGATACCAATCATTGAAATCATTTGCATAATCGTATTTGTTTTTGTGTCCGTACCAAGTGTCCCAGGTTTCATCAATCAGATACATGCCGAGCCGATCACAAGCATCGATCATCGCTTTGGACGCAGGATTATGAGAACTCCGAATCGCGTTGTAACCCGCATCTTTCATGATTTTCACGCGGCGAGCTTCACTTTTGGCATAACTGCGTGCGCCGAGTATGCCATTGTCATGGTGCACGCACCCACCACGTAGTAAAGTCTCTACACCGTTGATATATAAACCTTTATTGCACCATTTAACCAAACGAATGCCAAAGTCCACGGTCACCTCATCGACAATCGTGTCATTTTCCGTTAACGTTACATGGCATTGATAGAGGTTCGGCGCCTGATCTGACCATAATTTCGCATTTGGAATATCCAATTCAATACTGGAAGAATTCCCAGTTGCAATAATCTTACCATCATAGGAAATCGCCACTGCAATTTCTCCGCCATTACTCGCCGTCTCAACCAAAATCTTTGCGGGGCTATATGCCAATGTGGAAATCTTCACCCCCTCAATATCAATATGAGTCTTATTCTGTATGATTAGGTTTACGGGGCGATAGATTCCGCTTCCAGAATACCAGCGACTATTTGGAAGCTCGGCATTGTCCGCAACAACTCGAATCGTGTTTTCTTCTCCGTATTTTAAGAAATTGTCGGCATTTACATAAAATCCAATGTATCCATAAGGTCTGCCGCCCGCCTCCTGTCCGTTGATATACACTTTGCTGTTCTTATATATTCCTTCAAATTCAAAGGTGATGCACTTTTCCTGCCATGAGATAGGCACAGAAAAATTCTTTTCATAGACGTAGATACCGCCTTGAAAAAAAGCCACGGCGCCACCTCCTGGATTATCAGAACTACGCCTCTCCTCTATCATTGCATCATGCGGCAAATCGAGTATCTGAGATGTCTCACGTCCCTCTTTATAATAGGTCCACTGATTATTAAAACAAATGATTTCCATAATTTCCTCCTGTAAAAGTTTCTTCTCGAACCGATATGCTTCATATATAATTGATATGCTTAATATATACAAGTGAAAATAAGTTGTATATCATTTGCTTTACTTTTTTGCAATTTGCTTTACAATGTGAGAATACAGATATGAATCATGACTGGATTATAACCGATTGGGAAGGAGTGCAAATAATGGAAAAGACCATCTTTATCTTGGAAAGGATATACCGAACGACACATATTCCGATTCGATACTTGGATAAAACAGGGAAAATATCCTTGCTTTCTTATGGGTGCAATCCCGATCATGATGAATCACTGTGTGATGAAGACTGGTGTGCAAATGTCATACAAAACCAGATATCCTCCTATTCCATACCATATCTGGAATTTGAGGAGGATTTTGTCTATGGCATTTTAAGTGATGCTTCGCTTTGCAATATCATCTTAGGACCGATCAGACTCAATAATCCTGATACAAATGTAAAGCATTTACACTCGCACAAATACAACCAGATAAACGAGCAATTTGAAATCAAGCATAAGACACTCGATGAATTAAGTGCCGCGTTGGCAATCATCTATTTTGCAGTAACGGGAAAACAGATTACAGAATCCGAGATTCTCTTAAATGAAATCGAATCCGCAGATACAGAAAAGATTCCAACCAAGCAAGCACTCGTGCAATCTTATGAACTCGATCAAACAGAGCGCGAACTTTCACGTTATAGTTATTCTGTTGAAATTGATTTTACCAACAGTATTCGAGATGGAAATCCTGAAGGTCTTGCGCAGTTTGCAGAGACGACGATGTCCACCTTTGAACCAGACCGCATCGGGAAACTGGCGAAAAGTTCTTTCAAACAAAATGAATATATGTTGATTGCTTACATTACCTTAGCGTCACGAGCCGCAATTGAAGGTGGACTTGATCCACTAACTTCCTATCTGATGAGTGATTTGTACTTACAACAAGCGGAATCTTGTAAGACCATATCCGATATCTACAGACTTTTTCAAGGAATCGGACATGATTATGCACAGCAAGTAAAGCAGAAAAAAGAGGAACGAAGCCAACATTCCTACATCGAAAAATGTAAAAATTATATCGCAGAGCATCTCAATCAACATTTTACCGTGGATGAAATCGCTAATGACATCGCCATCAATAGTTCCTATCTATCCAGACGATTTTCTGAATCAGAAGGCATCGGAATCCAACAATATACGCAGAAAAAGCGTGTTGAAGCAGCAGAAAATATGCTTAAATATTCGGATGAAAGCATCTTTGTGATTTCAAATTATCTATGTTTTGCATCGCAAAGCTATTTTGGGAAAGTGTTTAAGGAGCACACCGGATTGACCCCACAAAAATATCGCGAGAAAAATAAATTGATTGATTTTTAAAGCCAAACTTGTAAAACTGATTATAAAAAAGCAATCTGAATGATATACGATACATTTTTCGCTCTATATAATTGCCGTATAAACTTGAAGTGGAGAAATTCAAGAAAGCAAACGGATTATATTGGAGGAAAATAGAATGAAAACAGATGAAAAAAAGTACTTATCACTGCCAAAGAAGATTGCATATGGCTCGGGGGATTTTGGTAGTAACTTTTTTTATATGATGGTATCCGCCTTTGTGCTCATCTATCTAACAGATTCAGTTGGGCTGAATGCGGGGATTGCCGCCACATTGATGATGGCCTCTAAAATATTAGATGGCGTAACAGATGTCATCTTCGGAAGGTTCATTGACCGAACCCACAGTAAGATGGGCAAAGCACGACCTTGGATGTTTTGGTCCGCATTTCCCCTTGCGCTTAGTATGATTTTGATCTTTTCCATTCCTGAAAACATGTCTGAATTCGCGCAATATGCCTTCTTCTTTGTATTTTATACCGCAGCAAATGCCCTTTTCTACACTGCAAATAATATTGCATATGCAACCATGTCTGCGCTGATTACAAAAAACAACACCGAACGTGTACAGTTAGGATCCTTTCGTTATATCTTTGCGGTAATTGCCTCTGTTGGTGTATCTGGCTCCGCCGTTGCGTTGGTTACTACTTTTGGTGGTGGCGCTACAGGATGGCGTACCGTTGCAATTATCTTCGCATTGGTATTGGTGATATTTTCCAGCATCGCAAGCCTCGTATGCAAAGAGATTCCAGAAGCCGATGCAGAACTTGACGAGACGTCAAAAGAGAAAAAAGCAGAAGCAAAACAGATATCGTTCTTTGAATCCATCAAAGTTATTTTGAGCAATAAATACTATCTGATTATGCTTGCAATCTATATCGCATTGTATGCTACCAATGGACTGGCATCTGGAATTGGCGTCTATTATTGTACCTATATATTGGGAAATGCAGGTCTTCTCGGAATCATCTCCATGTCGGCATTTGTCATGATTGTTGGACTCATCTTAAACCCAACCTTCGTTAAAAAGTATGGAATGTATAAAGTAAACCTCGTATCCTATATTATCTCGACGGTTCTCTCGGTTGGACTTATGATTGTTGCTTACATGGGAAGTTTGGTCGGCGTCATCGTATTTTCTTTCATAAAATGTATCTTTACAGCGCCACTATTTGGAAGCTTGCAAGCATTGGTTGCAGAAATCTCAGCGTATACCTACAACACGAAAAAGATTCATGCAGACGGCATGATGTTCAGTTGCTCGTCTGTCGGTCTTAAAGTCGGTAGCGGTCTTGGAACCGCAGTCGCTGGCTGGCTTCTAAGCCTCGCAGGATATGTCGGCGACGCAGAGGTTCAGTCTGCGGCAGTGCTAAATATGATTAAGTTCTCCTATGGCGCGCTACCACTGATATTGACCGCACTCATCACACTTCTTTTGTGGAAACTGAATGTTGTGGACGCCAATAAGAAATTGACTGCTCAGGATCATACGGCGTAAGGTTTTAGCGGAGAAATAGGAGGTCGTCCAATGAATGGGTGACCTCCTATTTCTTTTATTTTTTATGTCTTATATCTATTCGGATTTAACATCTACTACCTCTGAGCTACTTGCAGATAACTTTGTGATTACAGCAAGTCCTGCTACAACGATACCAGCAACGGTAATCATCGTGATAACAATACGTTTCATCGTGGTTTCCTCCTTATATATCAAGCAATATGTTACATATCAAGCAACATATGAGCTTTGGCACAGACTTCATAAATTTCGTCATACTTCTGATCAATGAATGATTCTGCTACGGCAGATTTTTTTGCTTTGACTCTTCCATAGAGCAGATAGGACAGTCCCCATGCGGCAAATCCTGGCAGTGCAAGCACGATCATCACGGTATCATATGTCCGTAAATGTATGCAAATGTTGCACCACCAAGAAGTACCGTACCAATTAGCCCGACCGTCAATGCTGTGACTTGCGCCCCGCTTGTTTTCGAGCGTTCGAGATTTTCAACTTCTCTAATTTTCGATTCAAATTCACGCTGCAATCGCGATAATTCAACTTTGTTGCGAATCTTACGGTTGCGTTTGAATTTCAATCTACCATAGTTGCCACCATCCAGTTCCCACCCGAAGTTCGGATAGCCATCGGCATACACGCCCTCCAAGTTACGGCTCGCGGCAATCTCTTTGTATTCATAACCTATAAAATTTTTACTGTTTACTCTAATTTCTGACATTGTAATAATCTCCTTTATATAACGCCTGCCATATTTATTCTTCGAAATCAATGTTTTTGACGTCTTTATGATATCGGGGACACCGATAGCCAGCACAATCATCGCATATAATGTAATCGGATAAGTAATAATCCCAAACAACGTATCATCAAGTCTCAACATAAAGACAAAAACCAGTAATCCAATACCCAGCACTGCAATCGAAATGGACCAATATCCACTGGGCGGAATATATGACGAATCATAATTTTTAGTTTTTTCATCACCAGATACCTTTGATGCAATGACATCAACTTGCCAATAAGTGATTGGCTTTTTCACACACTTCGTAAATTTCATCGTATTTTTTATCAATCACGGGCGTGACCTGCGCCATTTTCGCACCTGAAATTCTCCGAAAAAGTAGATAGGACAATACCCAAGCGGCAAGACCAGGAATCCCCAAAACAATACACAATGCGATGTTTGGCGTTGCTGAGGTTACTGCAAATACAGATCCTGCCATAAATGCCGTACCAATAACACCAACGATATATCCCACAGTTGCGCCACCTGTAATCTTTGAAAGCTCTAGAAAATTAATCTCGCTGGCGATTGAATCCAATCGCCTTTGTAGTTGTGTAAGTTCTGGTTTGTTACGTATCTTTCGGTCGCGTTTGAATTTCATCGTGCTGCGCCTTATAAACACCTTATGAAGAAGCGGGGCAAATGTCCATCCTGCAACGCCGATTATGCCTAGCAATACTGTCAGCAAAATCAGCGGCGGTTCATGGATAACGGCAAAGACGGAACCTGCCATAAACGCAGTTCCAATGATTCCTATCGTAAGGGAATAGACGGTAGCACTTGAATATTTGGTGCTTATATATTCTATTTGTTTGAGAAATGTTTGGGAATTGTTTCAGAATTGTTAATATGAAATTAAAATGACTTATATAAGCGAAAAAAGCATCCACCGAAGTGAATGCTTGACTTTTCATGTGGAGTGCTCCTTTGACGATCCGTAAAGAACGCCCGGCCTCTCCTGCACATAATATAACACACTCACATACGAATTTCAACAACTTTTTCATCTTTGGTAATCATAATCAATCTACTTATATACTTTCGCTTTACTAATTCTCTCATTAAATCGGCTTGAATTTTAGGGTCGGACATCTTCATACGACGATTATCAAAAATAATACTTGCTGATTGCTTTTTTGCATTCTTTAGGTTATTTGAAATTGTTGTCTTTGAATTACCACAAGGGCTTTTCATTTCCCACATAACACCACGCATAACCATATCAGGTGTTTTTACCATATAACCATCAATAGCAACAAGAAATCGAACGGCACAATTGTAATGCTTTGCAAGTATCCATGCCACTTCAATTTCATACTCCTCAAGTGGATTTGCAAGATTATTTGGAATAACCACATCAGCTTCTATAGATTTTTCTTTTTTGCGTTTCATATATTCATAATATCATGCAACCTGCACAAAATCAATACTTTACAAATTTGGGATATATTGTAATATAAAAAAGCATCCACCGAAGTGAATGCTTGACTTTAATCAAATCTATTTTTTCGCTGCAGGTTTACTACGAAAGATAACTTTAAATATTGGGAAAAATACCCAAAATGAAATTGCGGAATTGATAATCATTGTGATAAAGTCAGCGGCAGTCTCACCAATGCCGCCCATTGAACCCATCAAGATATTGTAAATCGGCGCTTTATAGAGTCCTTGCACGGCGCCCGCAACTAACGTAATGACAACATAGGCAAGCACATACCAAAATGCCGCTTTCCATATTGAGCCATTGGACTTAAATGTCACATTACGCTGTGCAAAGAAATTGATAATCTGTGCGATGCCCATCGTAATTTGAACGGATAGGAAATACGCAAGTCCGCCACCACTTCCGTCTCCTGCAATTGCACCAGCAGCGTAGTTGAAGATATAATACTGCGAGCCATCTGGATTGTGTCCAATTGGAAATACCTGAAATGCCATCTGAACGAGACTTGTCCCATCAAGCACACCCCTGAGTATTGGCATCATCAACATCTGAAGAATTGTCACAACATTGGACAATATAAAAAATACAAAAAACTGTGCTATCGTTGGATGTGCAATCTTAAATCGTTGCCATACCCCTTTGATACCGCTGATATCTGACGCTTTTTCTATCTGTGCAGCCTGTTCAAGTGCTGTCATCTCTTTCTCCTTATTCCTCATAATCATGTGCACCTTTTCTTATTTTGCATTCGCTAATTTGCGTGCAGTATCCTTTGTTGCCTTTGATTTTGCAAGCTTTCCTTTGGCTAAATCTGAGACACCTCTAAAGAAGTGT
>JAISJM010000122.1 GCA_031261525.1 Eubacteriales Family XIII. Incertae Sedis bacterium | reverse complement strand
AATTCGATTTTTTGTTGCGCTCATATAAATCTGAGTTGAGGTGATATCTTCATGTCCCATCAACTCTTGAAGTGACTTCAAGTCTGCTCCATTATGAAGCATATGTACAGCAAAAGAATTCCGAAGAATTTGAGGACTAATCTTCTTTTCTATACCAGCTTTTTCGCCGTAGGTCTTCAACATTTTCCAAAGAGATTGACGTGTAATTCTGCCACCATTATAATTTAAAAACAATGCTTTTTCATGTGCCACCGCAGGTTTATGCGGCGCATTTCTAGCAATAATCGCTTCTCTCTCATCAAATATATATTTTTCAAGTGCCGCTTTCGCAATACGTCCAATCGGAATAATTCGAGCTTTGCCAAACTCTCCATCACAAGTAATAAACCCCATACGAAGATTGATATCCTCAACGTCTGCACTAATCAGTTCAGTCGCTCTGATACCTGTCGCATAAAAAAGTTCCATAATGGCACTATCACGGATGCCAGAAGTACTATCTAGTGGCATTGTCAACAACTTATCAACCTCGGCAATTTCAAGATATTCCACTTCTTGTCTCTTAATCCTTGGCGTCTTCAATTCGACAGCTGGATTCACCTGAATGATGCCTTCTCCAGTCAAATACTTATAGTAAGCTCTAATGGATGCCAGTTTTCGGTTGACAGTCGATGCAGACTTCCCGCTTTGCTTCAATTGCAATATATAAGCAACAATATCCGCTGAAGTCGCTTCTGCCAAATCATTTACACCATGATTTAAGAGCTCAGATTTGAGTTCCTTGATATCTTTAATGTATGCACTGATACTATTGCCAGCTAATTTTTTTTCGTTTCTGAGGTAATCCTCAAATTGTATCAATTGAATGTCCATATGAGAATTATACACGAGCGAACATTAGGTTACAATAATATTTTATCTATGTCATAGAATATACATAATTGACATGATTGCCTCTGGAATTGCATCTATAATATCCGATGCAATCAAACTAAATTCACCAAATTTAGTGGCTGCGATGTCACCAGCAAGCCCATGAAGATAGACCGCTGCAATGACAGCGTCTTCATTACTTAACCCTTGACCAAGCAAAGCAGCCAGCATACCTGAAAGGACATCACCCGCTCCAGCCGTTGCCATTCCAGGGTTTCCGGTCGGATTGATATACCTGTCACCATTGCGAAGATACACAAGTGTCTCATGTCCTTTCAATATAACATCTACACCATAATAAGAACTTATTTTCATTGCAATGTCTTTTCGGCTGAGCGTGCTGAACTGGACGTCAGTACGTTCAATAAGTCTTCGCGCTTCGCCCATATGTGGTGTTACAATAATATTATTATGGTAATTCAACAAATCTATATTCGAAGAAGAAACTAGATTTAGAGCATCGGCATCAAGGATAAGCGGACCATTATAGTTGTCAATAATATGTTTTATGTAAAATAACATTTTTTCTGATTTTTCTAATCCCAGCCCAGGACCTATGACAATTGCATCATATATTGTAAGGTTTCGTTTTATGATTTCGTCCCGATCGATGAGGACGACCTCTGGAATCAAGTTTGTAATAATCGGCCATAGATTTTTATCAATACAAACCTGAACCAAGCCTGCGCCAGTTCTTAATGCCGCCTTTGCAGCAAATGCAGCAGCACCTACCATGCCCTCCGAACCCGCTACAATAAGAATTCTTCCATAATCATATTTATGCGTATCCTTTTTTCGTATCGGCAAAGCCGTTCGAATCGAATCCTCACAAATAATCTTTGTTTCACTATATATAGGTATATTTGATTTTATTTCTGACATTTGCCTCTCCATTTCATATCTAGATATATGCTAGGTATATGTATAATATACAATAATAATGCACAAAATAACACACAATATAAAGTAAGTTGCGGAAATGTGCCCTTAAGTTGTTTTAGTTTTTCATTCTCCATTGACAATTGTTTGACTGAGTATATAATCGTGTTATCAGTTTATTTATTGTTTATTCATTAAACAACATATGGAGGTGCACTATGAGTTATGTCGATCGAATTATTGAAGATATCACTAAAAAGAATTCGGATCAACCAGAATTTCTACAAGCAGCAAAAGAGGTTTTAGAATCTTTAAGAGTCGTTGTAGACGCTGACAGTATCTACGAAGACAATGCTGTACTTGAAAGACTCGTTGAGCCTGAGAGAATCATTCAATTTAGAGTTCCTTGGATTGATGACAAAGGCAATGTTCAAGTAAATCGTGGCTACAGAGTTGAATTCAATTCAGCAATAGGCCCTTACAAAGGTGGTCTTCGCTTCCATCCATCCGTAAACTTGAGCATCCTAAAATTCTTAGGTTTCGAGCAAATCTTCAAAAATTCACTTACAGGTCTGCCAATCGGTGGTGGCAAAGGTGGTAGTGATTTTGATCCAAAAGGAAAGTCAGATCGCGAAGTTATGAAATTCTGTCAATCATTCATGACTGAATTGTCAAGACACATTGGTCCTGATACAGATGTACCTGCTGGCGATATCGGTGTTGGCGGTCGTGAAATTGGTTATATGTTTGGTCAATATAAGAGACTCAGAAATGAATTTTCTGGTATTCTCACAGGTAAAGGTCTTGATTGGGGCGGCAGCTTAGCTCGTACAGAAGCAACTGGTTATGGACTTGTATACCTCGTTGAAGAGCATCTAAATCAGCATGATGATAGCTTCAAGGATAAGACTGTTGCCATTTCTGGTTCTGGAAATGTTGCAATCTTTGCAGCTCAGAAAGTTTATCAATTCGGTGGCAAGCCAGTTACAATGACTGACTCCAACGGTTACATCTACGATCCAAATGGAATCGATCTCGATGCAATCAAGGACATCAAGCTTGTACAGCGTGCAAGACTTACAGAATATGCTGCTGGACATCCAGGTAGCACTTATACACCAACTGGCGAAGGCAAGCCATGGGATCTTAAGGTTGACATCGCACTTCCATGTGCAACACAGAATGAGCTTGATCTTAATGATGCAAAGAACCTACTTGCAAATGGCGTAAAGATTGTTGGCGAAGGTGCAAACATGCCTTCAACACAAGAAGCTGCTGACTTCCTACTTGAGAATGGCGTTACATTCTTCCCTGGCAAAGCTGCAAATGCTGGTGGCGTAGGCACAAGTGCACTTGAGATGAGCCAGAACTCTGAGAGACTCAGCTGGACATTCGAAGAAGTTGATACAAAGCTTCGCACAATCATGCAGACAATATACAACAATATCGCACAAGCTGCAAAAGATTATGGTCAGGAAGGCAACTATATCCTCGGCGCAAATATCGCTGGATTTAAGAAAGTTGCTGGCGCTATGCTTGATCAAGGAATTGTCTAGATTTTATATCATTAAGGTATGATATGAAGAAATAATCGATAGAAATATACAGCGAAGATAATCGCAAAAGACATATATAATAGTATATTAATTGCAATTTTCTTTGATAATACATCTATTACATACTGTAAGTCGTATCCTCGGATGCGACTTATTTTTTTAGGTAAAACCAGCACATAGAACCCAATCACATAAATAATACCCCATAGATATACGAGTGGCCACGCGGGATTAAAATAAAAAGCCGCCCTAAAATCAAGCCGGAACGTTGCGAAAATAGCTCTCGTAAAACCACACCCCGGACATGGAATATGCGTTACAAATCGAAATGGACAGCCAATAAAATGATACATAGCAATAACCGATGCCGCAAGTAGCAGCATCGGTATGTATTTTTTCGCCAATAATTTGAAATCATTCCATGTAATTGCCATGATTACGTTTGTTCCACTGCTATTCCAGTACTGCACCTGTATTTGCTGAAGTTACAAGCTTCGCATATCTTGCAAGATAGCCACTCTTGACTCTCGGTTCAGGCTTCACATAACTTTCCTTACGCTTTGCAAATTCTTCCTCTGTAACTCTTACATTGAGACTTCTTTCAGGGATATTGATATCGATGATATCGCCATCTTCAATCAATCCAATTAGTCCCCCGCTCATTGCTTCTGGACTGATATGCCCAATGGATGCACCTCTTGACGCGCCTGAGAATCTGCCATCCGTAAGAAGTGCGACATCTTTGTCAAGTCCCATCCCCGCGATGGATGATGTAGGTCCAAGCATCTCTCTCATACCAGGACCGCCCTTTGGTCCCTCGTAACGAATGACAATGACATCGCCCTTTTTAATCTTCTTTGACCAAATTGCTGCTGTCGCATCATCCTCTGAATTAAAGACAACCGCAGGTCCGCTATGTACAAGCATCTCTGGTGCAACAGCGCTCTCTTTCACAACTGCACCATGCTTCGCAAAGTTGCCATGAAGAATCGCAAGACCACCCTTA
>JAISJM010000186.1 GCA_031261525.1 Eubacteriales Family XIII. Incertae Sedis bacterium | reverse complement strand
TCAGCCCGCAGATGACCATCATTGCAGCCGGCGTATCCGTCGGAATTGGTCTCTTCTTCGGAATTGTACCTGCAGTTGGGGCATCGAGGACAGATCCAATTAAGGCAATCTATCAGTAGCGATAAGTGGATTGTGGATTATAATTCATGATTCAATTGTTGATTGTTACTAAGGTAGATTGTTATCGAAGTAGATTGTTACCGAAGTAGATTGTGGATTATGTATTATGATTCATGATTCAATTGTTGATTGTTACTAAGGTAGATTGTTACTGAAGTAGATTGTTACCGAGGTTGACTTCTGGATCGACATCTTGATTGACTGCAGGATTGGTATCTTGATTGATTTCTGAATTGGTATCACAATACCGTGGCAGTGATTACAATAGCGAGCAGAGATTACAATGAAAATAAAACGCAGTGGTTTGAAAATCTCAAATCACTGCGTTTTATTTTCATTTTTTTTTCAATATACAGCTATTTATCATCACGCCCAAGGATCCAGTACAACTTCCAATGCCACTCCTTTACGCATCGCATCAAGCCCAATACCAAAATCGGATAATGCCAATCGGTGTGTAATCATCGGGCTGAAATCTACAATACCGCTATTCAGAAGCTTTGCAACATTGTAAAGTGTATAGTGACCGATAAAATTACCATATATGGTAAGTCCGCGAGAGACGATATCGCCCTGACTTATTTCCTGGCGTGCTTTGTCATTCTGTCCAAATAACAAGATGGATCCACCACGCTTTACTGCTTTGATTGCATCTGCAAGCAATACACCAACAGCATCGATGACGATGTCCACACCTTGTCCATTCGTCTCATTTTTTATGACTTCTACAAGATTTTCAGTCAATGGATGTATCACGCGATTTGCACCCTGCTGATAGGCATATTTTGTCCGAAATTCTGAGACTTCGCTTACAAGCACCTTGCCCGCACCGCTAGCTTTCAGCAATGTCGTAAAATAAAGTCCAATTGGACCGCCACCCAACACAAGCACATTGTCACCAGGCATGACTTTGAGTTTTTTTATTGCGCCCATGACGCAGTTCAGCGGTTCTGCAAATATCGCCTGATCCAGTGGAATATCCAGCGGTATTTTTACCATTTGCCGCTCAGGAGCGACTGCATACTGTGCAAACACGCCATCTTCAAACACGCCCATCGATCCCATATTCTGACACAAATTGGAATTGCCAGTCTGGCATGCAGGGCACACCCCACAAGGTACATTGTTGTCAAAGATGATTCGATCACCAATGGCAAGTGAGATGACATCCGTTCCAACCTCAACCACTTCCCCAACACATTCATGACCGAGCACAATCCCAGGCGTACCGACAATGCCTGGCGGATTCGAAAGTAAATGCACATCCGTGCCGCAGATGCTTGCGGCTATAATCTTGAATTTTACATCATCATCTTTTTTGAGCTGTGGCTCGGGATAATCTGTGTATTCGAACTTGCCCGTTTCTGTGAAAACGATTGCTTTCATTGTTGCCCTCCTTTTTGTTGTTGTGTAGATATGTGATTGTATGGCGGTGTATTGCATAGCTATGCAGCTGATTTTAATACAAATCTTCAATCAAAATTATTTCAAATATTTCAAAGCCTGTTTGTATCCAACCATGCTTCTTAATTTCATTAAGATCTTTTGTAATTTATGTCAAACATGATTTTCGACATAGTAATGGTTATTTTTGCGCCGAAAATTGTGTCAACAGAAATTTGAATATTTACTGGGGGAGCTGAAGCTGTGAAGTCCTTGCGGGGGAGCTACCTGACACTCGTTCCTCGTAGATAAGCCTCATGCAATTGCAAACAGAATTCCAGCCCTTTCGTACCATCATGCACCGTCGTTGCCGGTTTCGTTCCTGCAGTCACACAATCCACAAAGTCATTCATTTCTGCGATATATGCATCCGCCCAACGATGCAAAAAGTCATCTTGACATTCCTCAACAAAACCTTCTGATTTAAACTGCGACAAATAGTTCTTGCGCGGAATCGAGTTGACTCTGATTGTCCCCTTTGTACCAACAATCTCCGACTCACATTGCGAGCAAGTTCCAGTTCTGCCAACTTGAATGTAAGCGGTGGTATTGTTGTCAAATTTGGTAAGCGAAAATCCGTTGTCATAATCATTATAATCCGCGAGCTCTTTACACACATAAGCATCCCCAGTCGCAAACGACTCCACAGGTTCGCCCTCAAGAAACCACCTTGCAAGGTCTGCATCATGGCTCCCCATTTCTATAAACCAAGGCACATAAATGCCAGCTTTGACACCTTCAAGATGTCCAGGAAGCACAGATGCGGGGTCAATTCCCACACCTTTATAAAGTATGGGTGCGCCAATCTCGCCAGCCTTAATCTTCGCTTTTGCTTCAACATAGGAGGGATCAAACCGCCGCATAAATGCCACCGTAAATGCTAAATCGCCATGCTTCGCGACTTCTTCTTCAATGATCTTACAATCCGAAAGTGTCTTCGCTAGTGGTTTTTCGCAGAAGATATGTTTCTGTGCTGCTAGTGATTTCAATATATATTCCTTATGCGTGTCCGACCCAGTGGCGATGACAATCGCGTCGATTTCCTCGTTGCCAAGTAATGCGTCCACATCCGTATACCCATATGGTATATCAAATTCATTTTGAATTGCCTCAACTTTAGCCGCAGTACGTGCGCAAATGGCAATAACTTCCGCATTTTTATTGCGTTGTATGCTCTGAATATGCACGCGCCCCATCTGACCAATTCCGATGACTCCAAATCTAATCTTTGACATTTTTATATCCCCTTTCTTGATTACGTTGATAACGAAAGTATGTCATACAAATCTAAATTTACGCAATCCATCTATCTACGAACACTCCAATTAGCCAGATGGACATGATTATCCTTACTTATCGTAACGTTATCACAGTGGCATTTTCTCACATCGTTCCCCATATCCTAGAGAAAATGCTAATGTGAACGCTATCCTTATATGAATCCATAATTAAAATCATCTTAACATTTATTCATGTCCAGTATGCGTGGCTTCTTCTTTACGTATGTTGGATTTCTTCTTTACTCGATTTTGCGTAAAAAATAGCCTGTTTTTCTACGCAAAATCGAGTAAAGAAGAGATTCGTTTATTTGTACATCTAATCATAGGATTATGATTTCATTGTATATTCGTATTATCCCACGAATATACAATGAACAAATGAGCAATGGAAATACCAATCATAATTTCCAATTTAGATTCCCGCATGTTCTTTGATGTACTTGCGTGCTTTTAGCGCATATTCAAAAGGCGGTGCAATCGCAGGGTCCTGCTCCGCTTCCACGAGAAACCAGCCGTCATCATATCCAGCATCTTCAAGTGCTGCAAATACGCCATCATAGTCAACAAATCCGTCGCCAGGAACCGTGAAGCAGCCTTCTAAAACCGATTGCCTGAAATAAAATCCCTCCGCATATGCTTGTTCCATCTTTTCTTTGCGAATATCTTTCAGATGTACATGCCCAACTCTTGCACCAAATTCTTTTGCACAAGAGGCAGCATCTTCTTTCGAAAAGGTAAAGTGACCGGTATCGAAACACAAATACACAAGAGCTGGATCTGTATTGTCCAAGAGTCGCCTTGTCTCATCTCGTGTCTGCACAACGGTTGCCATGTGATGGTGAAAGCATAGTTTGAATCCTCTAGCGGTGGCGATTTTACCTAGCTGATTCAGTCCCGTTGTTAATTTATTCCATTCATCGTCATTTGCAATTGGTTTTGCATCACCAAACATGGATACTGTCTCGGCAAATAGATTATATGAAAGCTCGCAGACATTGATATGACTTGCTCCGAGCGCTTCCAAGAAGTCCAATTGTTCGATGAAATTCTTTTCATTTTCTTCGTACGATGTCGTGCATAAAAAACTTGAGAACCATTCTGAGGCGATGCTCAAACCTCTTAAATCGAGGTAATATTTTAACACCTTTGGGTCGGCGGGAAATGCGCCGCCAATTTCCGTTCCCGTGAATCCTGCGAGTGCCGCTTCTGATAACATTTGCTGAAAAGGGATGTCGCCACCCAGCTGCGGCATATCGTCATTCGTCCAATTGATTGGCGCAATACCTAATTTTATATTTTTGAAACTCATATAATCCTCCCCATTTTCATCTGCTATTCTAATCATCTTCATGTTAGATATCTATCATTTAATTCTTGAATACTACTTTAATCTATCAGTCAGTTACGCGAAGGCAACTAGCCAATGGCGTGCCATGACTTGGAGATGACAAATACCACAATATCCCTATTAGCACGTCTCCCATTGGCGCGTCTCAATCGACTTTTTCACTGCGCTTACGACACTGTCAACCTTTGCACCCATTTCGAAATCGCTTGCATAGGGTGCGCCACTTAGAGCCTGAAGCAATTCATGTGCCTGAAGTGTCTTCATATCGTCAAAGGCGATTGCGATGCCAGCTGCCGGCTGGAACCATTTGAAGCCTGCATGATTCGGATTGAGTAAGACTGTTCGGAAACCTGCATCACGCGCATTGTCCACATCAGCGTCCGATTTAAAGTACACTTGAACTTCACCCATGCGCTCCAAATCATACACGACGGTACCTTCTGTACCCTGAATCTCATAATAGAAATAATTCTTGCGACCTGTCGCCACGCGTGATGAAGTAAAATCGCCGATGATGCCCGATTTATATCTCACTAAAAATGTCGCAAGATCCTCTGTCTCGACATCAGCATGCTCACTCGAACCTACTTCGACGGGTCGCGTTGGAATCACGAGGCTTTCAATTCCAATGACCTCTTCGATGTCGCCTAGAATAAACTGAGAGACAGATAACAAATGCGATGTGAGATCACCGAGTGCGCCCGTGCCAGCGAGTGCTTTTTTGTGTCTCCATGTAATTGCAATTTCGGGATCAAGTAGCATATCTTGATCGTAAGTCGCATGGATACGCATAATCTTTCCTAATTTGCCAGTGTCGACAAGCTCTTTCACATACTGATTTGCAGGGTTCATGACATTGGAGAATCCACAGTAATTGACGACGCCTTTTTCTTTTGCGAGATCGGCTAGAATTCTAGATTCTTCACCTGATAGGGAAAGAGGCTTCTCGCTGAAGACGTGTTTGCCATTTTCGAGTGCAAGCTTTATCATCTCAAAATGCATGGAATTTGGTGTGGAGACATCGACCAAATCCACATCGGGATCCGTGACGACTTCCACCCAGTTTGTCGTCCAGCGGTTGTATCCAAGCAATTTTGATGCTACCTTTACCTGCGCTTCATTTACATCTGAGACGAGTTCCAAAATTGGTAAATCATCTCCGAAGATGACACCCGCATTACGGTATGCAACAGTGTGCGCTTTCCCCATCCAGCCTGCGCCAATGAGCCCGATTCTTACTTCTTTTTTTGTGTCTGACATTTGCATCCTCCATGTTTTATGTAGATATATGAGAGATAGATTCGACGGTTACGGTTAGAATTGAATTATTTTTCATTTCTTATACATGCATGATACTCTGATTCATGAACCTTGATAATACACATAACTGACATATAATATCAAAAAACTATTATTTTTGAAACAGATATATTGTTAACATTTTAAAGCTATTTTAATAAAAATAAGAGTATACTATCCCTATCCATATGATTTTATTCATAGCAGAAACCAAACAGAAAGGGAAAATGGTGACAATCATGAGCGGAAAGAAGATATTGATTCTTGGCGTCGGTGCACAAGGTTCGACGGTTGCACAGCGAATGGACGAAGACCCTGCCGTTGCAGAAATCATCTGCGCAGACAGGGACATCAAGGCGGTCGATGAGATTGTTGGGCAGCTGAAAAAAGCTCGAGGCGCACAAATTGATGCGAGTGACAAAGACAGTATTGCAGCGGCAGCGGCAGATGCTGATTTGATTGTAAATGGGCTCCCTCTTCGCTGGCATCAAAATGTACTCGATGCTGCACTTGAAGTGAAAGCAAATTATCAAGATTTTGCCGCAACCGATGCACTCGCTGACGAATGGGTTGAAAGTATCCGAATTTTATATGATGTCTATGGCCCGAAATTCGAAGCGATTGACAGGCTTGCGATTATTGGAACAGGCTCTGCGCCAGGATTAATCTGCGCTGCAACAAGGCGTGCCGTCGCACAACTTGATACCTGCGATACCATTTACAACATCGTCTATGAAGGCGTCGAAGCAAAACGATTCTTGCCATTTTGGTGGTCGCCAATCACCGCACTCAACGATATGAGTGAACGTGCTTATGCGGTAGTAGATGGAGAACTCGTACGAACGGAGCCATTTGCGCTACCAATCCAAAGGGAATATGGCTACATGGGACTCGGCGGTCCCGTCACCTTGGTCGAGCACAGCCACGACGAACCCGTGCATTATTGGTTCAACAAGGATACACATTTTAAAGGTGTGCGTAATGTCTACTTCAAATACGGTGGCGCAGGCGTCGACTTCTCGAAGCCACTTTACCGTTCAGGATTACTCTCGCACAAGGCGGAAAATGTCAACGGATCTGAAATTACACCCTTTGACGTGGTACTGAATCACGTGCCGCCTGCACCAAAATATCATGACGAAATCGAAGAAATCATTCAAGAAGGTCTCGTCTCCGATACAGGCTGTATGGTCATCGAAGCTTATGGCAAGAAAAACGGCAAAGATGTCCTCGTCACCGTCCATGTCATGGCACCGGGGCTTGTGGATTCTTTTAACAAATCTGGAATTACAGCGGAGATGTATCTGACGGGGCAAGGCGGATCCCTGTTTACGAAGATGCTTGCTGAAGATAGGTTTGAGCAGAAAGGACTCATCTCATCGGATATGATTACGGATGCGCAGGTTGATTATTATTTTGAATGTGCCGCGAAGCTGGATATTACTTTGGAGATGACGATTGCGGAGCAGTGACGTTTAAAAAAAGTGAAGCAATGATACTAAGGCGTCCAAATCCATGATTTTTTCGTAGATTTGGACGCCTTAAGTGCATTATAACACTAAAATCACCTGATACGCGTCCAAACCTACTCATTTTTTATAGATTTGGACGCGTATCATACATATTAGAAGTCAAGAATGAATGACCTCTTTGTCACCGGCTAGATGTGTCACGAATCAATCGGAATCATGATGCTAAGACAAAACTCATTTTCATCCCTTTGAATTGAAAGGTGTCCAAGATATTTGTCAACCGTATCTTGTATATTTTGGATTCCATATCCGTGCACAGCATGAACATCATCTTTTGTAGAATGAATATCACCATGATTCGGATTATTATGAGCAACCGAGGTCTCACATGTATTCACAATTTCGATATATAAGATAGAAGCGACGCGTTTAATCAGCACGCGAATCACAGGCTGTATTGGTGAATTCAATGTGAGCTGCGCGCACGCTTCTATCGCATTGTCTAGCGCATTTGTAAATATTGTATTGATATCATAGTATGAAATGAAGCTGACATCTGCATATCTGACGTCATAAACGATATCGATATTTTGCTCATTGCACCGCCTATGGTAATTATAGAAAATCACTTTCAATACTTCATGATTCATTTCTGCGGGAAGTATTTCTTCCGATAGATATAAGTTCTTGCAAATGTCGCGAAAATAGTTATCGATAGATGTGTCTTCGTTTTGGACAATGGACTCTATCGTAATTAAGTGATTGCGATAATCATGAATCTCTTTTCTTGTATTACGATAGTTTTCTTCCTGCATTTCATAAAGCTTTTTTGAGTAGATTTCATTTTGATTTCGAATTTTGATTTCTTGCATCAATGCCACACGTTGGTTACTTGTATAATGTGCAAAATAGGGAACAATACTACTGATGATTAGCCCAATTGTTGCTAGAATATATAGTAGAGCTGATTCTCTTGTTCGCACGACGCTATATTGATCGAGATATAGGATATAATACAATACAAATAAATTTACCATAGGAATCATGCTATATATGATACTACTCGAAATATAGTCCAGAACATTGACTTGCCTTTTCTTATTGAATAATTTGATAAATGCATAGAAAATTACAAATAATAAAACACTCGTTGATACTAAAAATAATCGAATTTGTAGATTATTCCCCATTAAATGAAATGGCATATCTGTAAAAATAGAACAAAAACCATAGGGTATAAATTCAAAAATAATACGTATGACAATAAATGAAATTGCTGCCGTTAACTTTTTTCGAATCTCTCCAATAAAGAGAATTTGCGATACGCATATGGTAAGCGCAACCGCCGCAACAATAAGACCTGTTGAATGTAGAAGTAAATAAATCACTGTAAGAAAAATGGACATAAGGCTCGCAATGAAAAAAGTGTATCCGCGTTTATGACGCGTAGATGGTATACGATTTTCAAATATCATATTAAAACATGCAATCATAAGAATACAATCGATCAGATGCTTGAAAAAATAGATAACAAATGTTGTAATATCAATAAGCATACTTATCCGTTCTTTCTCATATGCAGATGCAACGCATCCATGAATGCTTGTTTATAATTTCGGCTCAATGGCAGAATCGTTCCATTTGATATCGTAATTTCATTGCTTGTAAATCTAATAACATGTTGTAGATTTACAACATAGCCTTTTTG
>JAISJM010000175.1 GCA_031261525.1 Eubacteriales Family XIII. Incertae Sedis bacterium | reverse complement strand
TTGACCCTAAAATGACTCCGTTTATGTCACGATTACTACACACCTCGGTTCTTGGTTACAATAATTTGTAACAACGCTGACCATTTTGACCCTAAAATGGCTCCGTTCATATCACGACTGCTACATACTCATCGCAAAGCATAGAATAGCTTCGTATTTTCTTTTGTTCCTAACAAAGTACAGTTCATCACATCTAAAAAATAAGCGCAGCTTTGAGACACTCAAATGAATGAGCCTCCAACCTACGCTTTTATAGCACAAAATGAGCCTCCTAAAACAATTCATTACTTCAATGTACACCACTCATCTGTATAGAATCTCGAATCGATCAAAAGCTTTTGTTGCGAGCGTTGTTCAGCGGTATTCTCATCGCCAGTCGCTGTATCAGTGTGCGGCCCACTGTCACTGTCAGTATCAGAATCAGCGTCAGTGACACGAGTAGTCTCAGTATCATTTCCAGCATTAGTTTCAGTACCATTTTCAGTCTCCTTTATATTCTGTGTATTTGCTAAAAACGGCTCTACGGCCTTATCCATCGCGAGCCAACCAAGCCAGCCAAGATGGATTGTATCTTCCATAAAGTAGGGTTCCTTGCCGCAATTTGACAGATCTACGATATTTGTAAATCCTTGGTCGTTTAACTGTGTAGCAAGTTTCTCATAAAAGGCTTGCAACATCTCGTCCGATAATCCCGTATGTGCAGTCCAGCGACTATTGATTGGCGGAAAGATAAACATTACATCCATATTGTTCTCGGCAAACTGGCTTAGGACAAGCTCAAAATCACCAAATTCTGGAGAGGAACGATAATCCAATTTTGTCTGAGAGTTTTTCAGCCTTTTTTCGACAGGCTTGATGCGAATGTTGTAGAAGCTGTTTTTGATTAGATATGGGTTGTTATTTGCTTCTTTTTTTGCATATTTTGCTGCAACTTTTTTGATTGTCTCGTAATCATACTGCGCAGGAAGTTGCTTTGCACGCTTTGCAATCTTTTGCTCGTGACTTTCTGGAAAATAACGTCCAAAGAAAGAATCTTCCTTTTTTAGTAGCGATTTCTGTAACGCGCAATGTTTTAGCAGATTTTTTGTTGGGCGCCTGCCACTGGATAGATACTCCAAGGAGGATTTGAGCGTTGCGTCCTGGGCGATAAAATCAAATGTTAGCATTCTACTCGCAAAATATTGACTACCTTTATCTGCAGGATTCGCATCACACAGCCATTCATAAAGCTGCAGCGGCGAATAAGAGCCTTCAAAACTGCCTTCATCAATGCCCTTCTTTTGAAACCATTGTGGCGATACGATAAATACAGCTTTCTTATCCTCAAGCACATCTCGCATGGAATAAAGCATGAGAAAATGTGAGAGCGACTGCGTACCCGCGGAACCTAATAGGAACGGTGTATAATCTCGATTGTATTTCGCGGCAAGTACAGATGGATGCGTGATATCAAATCTATTTAATTCTGAGGATCCGATAAATGGGACATATTCTGGTGCACGCATCGCCTGTTTTTTGATTAAGTTGCTCTTGTAAATTGAAGATGAGATGGAAGATGCTGCACGCATGGTCTTCTTTGAGGAGACATCGCCGAGATGAAATGGCACTATAAATACGCTACCCAATAGTACAAATGCAAGAATCAAAGGCAAAATCGCAAACAGGAAACGGCGTTTTAATTTTCCTTTTGGGGTTTCCGTTGTATCTGTTGTATCCTTAATATCCATTTTTATGCAGCCCGTTCTAGTGCCTGCTCTATAATCATATTTGGTGTCGACCATTTTGCCTTATCGAAGTCTGACGGTGCGACATTTACATCACACTGCTCCTCCAGTTCGACCAAAAGTTCCACGACGTTAAGAGAATCCATGAGGCTTTCTTCGAATAAATTGATGTCGGGATTGCTTCGTACCTCATCGGTGCCTGTCAATTCCTCAAGTATTGTCAATACGAGATCATTCATTTTCTGTTCCATTTTATTGCTCCTTTCAATATGTAAAATTAATTATAAAAATCGATCAAAATATCCTGAAAATATCAGGAATCCAAAACACACAATGTGGATTGTGCATATGGTTGCTAAAATTTTCGTTGCTTTATTGCTTGGAATTTGTTTCTTATGCTTTTTCTTAAATCGCAACCACGCATCGTTAAGACAGATGAGTAGCGCATGGTAAAATCCATAAGCAACGTAGTACCAAGTCCCACCGTGCCAAATACCCATGAGTAAAAATAACGCAAAATAGGCAACATTGGACGCTGTGACACGGCTCTTAAAGACCTTTTTGTGTAGCAATGTCATCATGAGCCGCATGTAAACGAAATCGCGGAACCAGAAGGACAAGGACATATGCCAGCGATTCCAAAATTCTTTGATATTTTTACTGAGGAACGGTTTGTTGAAATTGATTGGCGTCTCGTATCCCATGAGATAGCTGAAACCAACTGCGAACTTACTGTATCCTGCAAAATCAAAGAATAAAAAGAGACTGTATACGTACATATAACTTAGTGAGCCTAAAAATTGATGACCGTATTTGCCGCCGAGATCCGTTGCGAGTGGCAACAAGAACTGACTCAGATAATGCCCGAGTATATAGTTATAAAGAAATCCTAAAAAGATTTCATGAATACCCTTTTGTACAAGTTTGGTATAATGTTCCTTGCTTGGCGGATGAATCAAGTCTTCCTCAAAACGTCGATATCGGTCAATCGGCCCTGCAGATATTGTTGGGAAAAATATAAGAAATTGGATGAATCGCAATGGCTTGTATTCTTTGATTAGCCCATCTCTCAGTTCGATAATCATCTGTGCTGCCTTGAAAGTTAGGTAAGAAATTCCAAGAAAACCAATGATGGAGTTACCGCCAGTAATGGCAAGCGATGGCAGGATCTTCGAGACAATCAGTGGTAAGATTGAAAGTGCAACGCAAATGTAAAAGATAAAGTTGGCATTGTGCTCTTTTCTATAATGTGCATAGATGCCGCAAAGCAAAGTCTGAAAAGCGATATACGCTAGAAATGCAATTCCTTGTTTGTAATTTGCACCACCAAAAGTCATATACAGGAAAAACAATGTGACCAACGACTGATACCATTGGAGGCGCCTACCCCTTGCAAGGGCAATGACGAGTGGAAGGATGGCTACGGCGAAGATGACAAAATACAGTGGACGCTCATATGGTGAAAGAAAAATCATTTTGGATTCACCTCGTCAATCAGTTTCTTACGGTCAACCTTTCCATTTTTGCTAAGTGGCAGATGGTCGATATAGATAAATTTCTGCGGAACCATGTACGACATGACTTTGGATTGTAGCCCCTGCTTGAGCGCGGAGGTAAATTCGTATTCCGTCTCATATGGCACCTTTGTTGCGCATTGCGTACTGGAGGGGGCGACATAGGCAATCAGCCGCTGTACTTTTTCATCTTTGAATTTTGGAATGACAAGTGCCGATTCTACATACGGCAATTGCGTCAGGTGACGCTCTATATCTTCGAGTTCGATACGATAACCGTGAAATTTTACTTGAAAATCGAGTCTGCCTTTGAAGAATAACATGCCATTTTTTAGTAGCCCCGCATCACCTGTGCGATAGGCGTGCAAGGTATGCGTCTGTGATTTTGCGCTTTCCCAATTTGTGTTTTTCGAGACAGTGGAATCATCCAGCTCGAAAAAAGATTGTTTCGTCCGCTCGGCATCATTCAGATATCCCTTTGAGACAGGTGGACCAGCGATGCAAATCTCGCCTTCGGCACCGTCAGGCAATAGCGTTCCATCCGAATCAAGAATCGCAATCGTTGTATCCTGTTTTGCAATCCCTACAGGCAAGCGTGCATAATCTGACAATAGATCCTCTGTAATTTCAACGCTTGTCACAGCTACTGCCGCTTCTGTCGGTCCATAAGTATTGAAGATTCGAGCAACAGGGAATCGTTTCTTCAATTTACCTGCGGCTTTATTCAATAATTCTTCGCCGCAAAATAAGAAGTGTGTGACTGTGTCGACATTTGCAGAATTAAATTCAGGGTCTGCGAGGCAAATGTCGGCAAAGGACGGTGTAGACACCCAGATATCAATCTTTGCCTGCTTGATGCTTGCTGATAATCGAGCAAAATCACCGATGATTTCTTTTCCAAAAGCAAGTAAGGTACCGCCCGATAATAATGCAGGATAGAGGCTCATAACAGACAAATCAAATGAAAATGGAGCTTGAAGTAAAAATCGTTTGCCCGAATCGATCCCAAAATCATCCTTAATCCAGTCCGTAAAACTCAACAAATTGTTATGACTAATCTGCACGCCTTTTGGCTGCCCTGTCGTGCCAGATGTGAAGATAATGTAGAAGTTTTCATCGCCTGTCACGGGGCATCGTGGTTGCGTCACCATGTCATTGTCATGATCCTCAAGAAAATCACATGGTGTAAAAATCTCTATCGAATGAATCTTTTCTGCACAATCTATTGTCATAGATTCGCCGATTTCAAGTGACCACGGCGTCACAGCAATCACACAAGCGCAGTTTGAGGCATGCACAATCGCTTCCAATCTATCATCAGGTGTGCTATTATCCACAGGGATATAGGCGTGCCCAGCTTTGATACAGCCAAGAAAACATGCAATCATGTCGAAAGAAAGAGCTCCGTAGACAATCACAGGCCTTCGATCCGAAAAACGGCGCAATAAACCTGCAGCAACTGCATCGGATTGAACTTTCAGCTCCTTATATGAATGGGCACCAGCACCATCCTCATAGCAAATAGCCATAGGTGTGGTTGTCGCCCAGTTGTCTATTTTTGAAATAATTGTAGAATATGACATGTTTGTTTCTCCATTCGTTCCGATTTTCGTTCTTAAAATTCATTGTAGATAAATGTCGTATCGCCGACGTGGTTATAATGATACATAAACAACAATGCAAATAAGATGAAACTATAAAATGCAACTTTTAGAATCACACTTCCCCAAAATCTTATCTTTGTTGATTGTGTAATCGATTGGGTGATTGATTGCGTCTTTGATTGTAGCCATTTCACGGGAAATTCCTCTTTCTTTACAAAACGTTATATGCGATATATAATATTATAAATATAATAATACTATATCAAATATAGTATTGTCAAGATAAGTTCTATCGCTAAGTAATATCATACATGCTAAATCTTACATGCCGCTCAACAGTACTCTTAAGATTTTCTTAACTTGTATAGTTATATTAGTGTACTAATCAAGTAATACAATAATACATAATGGCCGCTTTGTCAATAGGTTTCATGAAAATAAATTATGGAGAGAGACAAATGAAAAAACTATTCTTAGCATCATCATTCATAAAAACATCAAAATACTTGCCGGATTTTGCAGGAGATGAGCTTTATGGAAATACAGTCACATTTATTCCAACGGCAACAATCCCTGAAAAGATTCACGGAAATGTTTCTTTTGGAAAAAGAGCACTGCAAAAGTTGGGATTTATTGTTGATGAACTTGAAATCTCGACCACATCGAAAGATGAAATATCGAATAAATTGCGAAAGAACGACGCTATATACATCGCTGGCGGCAATACCTTTTTCTTGCTGCAAGAATTGAAAAGAACGGGCACCGATCGAATCCTGATTGAGCAAATTCAGAAGGGAAAGCTGTACATCGGAGAGTCAGCGGGTGCTATGATTGCCGCACCGAATATTGAATATGTGAAAGAGCTAGATGATTGCAGAAAAGCACCGGCATTGATGACATTTTCCGCTTTGAATTTGGTTGATTTCTATCCTTTGCCACATTATAAAAATCACCCGTATCGAAAACGGGTGAAGAAAATTCTGACACAGTATCATACTGAGATCAAATTGTGCCCAATTGGGAATCATCAGGCAATATTGATTCGTGAGGATGACATGGAAATAACGCCAATTTGATTTTACATAATGCTACGAAAAGTCTCAGCGCTTCACGGATACAGAGGTGCGTCCTATGTCCTATGTGCTATGGGTTTCGGATGTTGCCTTCATACAAAATTTGGTGATTGCTCATGTTATACGAATCCGCAATGAGTCTCTGACTTTATATCAAGCTCGATAGATACTTCAAATGAGCTGCTTTGTCGGCGCTTCGCATAAGCGATTCTCCGACAAGAACCGCATCTGTGCCGTTTTGAGCCAATCTTTGGATATCCTCGGGTGTGTTGATTCCGCTTTCCGATACATAGAGCACCTCATCGGGAATGAGTTCACGAAGCCTGATGCTCGTGGATATGTCAACATCAAACGT
>JAISJM010000117.1 GCA_031261525.1 Eubacteriales Family XIII. Incertae Sedis bacterium | reverse complement strand
GAATTGGCGATTGCAAGCGGTGCGCCCGTCTTCACGTCAAGAACAACGGCTGCCCCCATACTTGCTTTTGGAGAAGCTTTCGTATAATTGTAGGTTGTATATTGGCTCTGATAAGTACCGCCTGTGTGCATCGCATCAATTGCCTTTGGAAGCGCTTCCTCTGCAACTGCTTGAAGTCTGGAATCGATGGACAATATGATATCTTTGCCTTTTACAGCCTTCGTCTCTTCACCCACTTGTCTGATGACTTCACCCGCATTGTTGACCTGCAACTTTTTAACGCCATCCGTACCCCGCAGATAGGATTCTTGACTCTGTTCAATGCCATCGAGACCGATTAAATCCGTTGGTTTATACTTTAGATTCTTTACATATTTTTCTTTATCCGCATCACTGATTTTACCGAGATAACCAAGAATATGGCTTGCATGATTGCCCATCGGATAAGACCTTGTCGAATCGGTTATTACGCTGACACCTGTAAGCTCAGAAGAGCGCTCTCCTAGTTCAATTACGGTATTTTTACTGACATCTTGAGCAATCTTTGCGGGAAGATACTTCATATATCCCTGACTCGTTAATTCATACCGAAGCATCATCATCTGCCTTGCTTCGGCATCACTCTTATTCTTATCAATCTCGTACTTTTTTCGAATCTCGGCAAAAGCTTCTTTCGCTGGCGTATCAATCTCAACTTGAAATTTTGTAAGAAAGGCATTTTTATCGCTTGTCTTCGTAAATATAAATTCTTTAACGGAGATCGGTGGATAGATATTCATATCGATTAAAGCTTGTTGTGCTTCGTATTTGTCCATACCTTCTGAGATATTGTTGCGGCGTCTGATTTCATCAAATGCCTGTTTTGCTGTAAAATCTAAAGGCATCCCTTGTGCTGCAAGCCAATCTTGAATTTCTTGATCATAGATGTACGAAAAGGATCCGTCTTCCGCGAGCAATATTGGGAAATTATCGCTCATGGTATCACCATTTCTCGTAAAAATCTCAATGAGGCTTTCAACGACTTCGTTCATCTTCTTATCGTCCATGTCACCCATGGATAAATCAACCGTATAGCTTGCGATATTGGTTGCAAGTAGTACGCCATTTCGATCATAGATTTCACCTCTCGGTGCATCTGTATAGAGGTTCTTGATTGTATTTTGGTCGGCAAGATCTTTCCATTCTTCACCATCAACAATTGCGATAAAAAAAAGCCTTCCAATAAGCAAGGCCATCAATGCAAAAAAGAAAGTGATGATAATGTTACTTCTTGAAGAAAAAAATCTCATTCTGTCCAATACCCTCCTTGGAACTTTCTGTCGTTGTAGAATCTGATGATGCTTCTCACAAACACAAGATGCAAAATTGCGATCACAACCAAATTATACGGAATCAATACCTTGAGTGACTCCAAGCATACGCTCAAATTCACCGTATAACCAACTAAGAGGTAGAGCAAATACTTGATACCAACGCTTAGAACGGTTGCAATCACGCCTGTTACAAGATCGGGAAGCAGTTTCTCGTGATTAAAATACTCACTCAGCGCGCTTGCAATGATAAAAGTTACTAAAAATGTCAACGATTCAATACCCACAATCGGTTTTGTAACAAGATCAAGTAATATTCCAAAAATCGCTCCAAGAACCAATCCATAAAGACGTTGATATAAAAATGAAAACACGACAACCATACATAAAAGTAGATTTGGGGCATACCCATAGATTGCAATTTTATTGAGCACAGTCGTCTGTAAGATCAGTGCTATAAAAAAAAGCGGCACTGCTAATTTATAACTCATTAAGTTATAATGTCTCATTTTAAAATCACCGCGACCTTCTTCATTCCATCAAACTCAACGTAGGGGGCAACCGTAAACATCGTCTCAGCTGTCTCTTTCGCTTTCTTGACTTCTTTGATCTTACCAATTGGAATCCCAGCAGGATATACGCCGCCAATACCAGATGTATAAAGAGCCATGCCCTCTTCTGGTTTATATTTGTTGTCCATAAACGCTCCCTCGAGTGCGCCACTTCCATCGCCATAGAGCAGTCCGATATCCGCGTCATGATCTTTATAGACAAATCCAATTTTGTTACTTTCATCAATCATGGGACTAACTAACGAAAAACCTTTTTCTGTTTTAATTACTTTACCAACAAGACCATCGCCAGCAACAACGACCGCATTTTTCTGGATGCCAACCTCTGTTCCCTTATCAATGGTAAAGGTTCCGAGTACATCCGAATCATTGTAACTTATGATATCAGCTGCTTGAAGTTTATAACCCGACGGATCACTCATTGTATTGAGCGAAGTCGATAATTCTTTCAACTCCTCAAGTTGATCCGCATTCATGCGATCTTGCATAAGCTCCAGTTTCAAGCGTTCGTTTTCTTTTTCCAGTTTATCTAGCTTTTTTTCAACACCGTCATCAATCAGCATCCCCGTGAAGAACATGCTCATTTTATCCCCTGCCCATGCAACAGGTTTCTGCACCGTTGTAATAATAGAACCCGCAACATCACCAACCACCGTGTCCTGATCCTTTAGGAGGTAGGAGCTAAGTATCAAAATCAGCAGCAGTACAAGTACTGCTGCTGAAATGGTTATCTTTTTAATAAGTGAATTATCTTTCATACATCTACTTCAACATATTGCTAGCAAATCTTTCAAGTCTGTCAATGTTGGACAAACTTGTACCAGTACCTTCTGCCACCGCTTCAAGCGCATTTGGTGCGACATAGACATCCAGTCCAGTCTCTTCTGAAATCAGTGTATCGAGTCCCTTAATCAATGCGCCGCCACCTGTAAGTACAATACCATCCTTCACGATATCTGCTGAAATTGCTGGAGGTGCATTCTCCAGTGTTGTCTTTACGCCATCGATGATGACAGCAATCGATTCTTTCAGTGCTTCATAGACTTCTTTTTCTGTAATCTTATAGGTCTTCGGAAGTCCCGTCACGATATCTCTGCCAGAAGCATCGTAGGATGCGAAACCTGTCTCTTGATCATCGGCATCAAGCCATGCGCAGCCAATTGCAATCTTGATATCTTCTGCCATACGCTCACCAATCACGAGCTCATAATTTTTTCTCATGTAAGCGATAATTGCCTCATTGAACTTGTCGCCTGCATACCGAAGAGATGTTGCTGTAACAATCCCCTCAAGCGCGATAATCGCGATATCGCTTGTGCCACCGCCAATATCGGCAACCATACATCCAATCGGATCATCAATCGGAAGCCCCGATCCAATCGCTGCTGCCATTGGCTCTTCGAGGATATAGACTTCCTTCGCACCCATATGACGCACAACTTCTTCAACCGCTCTTTTTTCTACTTCCGTAACACCTGAAGGCACGCCAATAACAACCCTTATCTTGGAAAATCTGGATACATGATCCAGCACCTTTGCGAGGAGCTCACGGAGCATCGCCGCCGTCATCTCAAAATTCGAGATGACACCTTCTTCAAGTGGTCTGATTACTTTGATATGCTTTGGAGCTTTCCCAATCATATCTTTCGCTTCATGACCCACTGCTATAATTCTCTTTGCGGAGGTATCTACTGCAATTACAGACGGCTCATTGAGCACAATACCTTTTCCTCTTACATATATGAGCGTATTGGCAGTACCTAAATCGATACCAATATCCTTATTACCAAAACCAAACATTAAACGCCTCTCCTATACTGCGTAAATCAAACGAACATTATTCATAGTCATACACTTCTTATTATAACAAAACTTTACGCTAAATTATAGACCTGAACCTATATTCACTGTAATTACACAGTTTTATCGTCATTTCTCTCAAAATTACTATATTAAATCTTTTTCACAAACAATCCTGAACCAAGTTTCGGTTCAAACCATGTCGACTTCGGTGGCATAATCGACCCTGCATCCGCAACATCAAACAAATCTTCCATACTCACAGGATAGATTGCAAATGCCACAGCAGACGGTAATTCATCCACACGTCTGCTAAGCTCACGAAGCCCCCTGATACCACCAACAAAATCAATGCGATCCGAAGTCCGCGGATCTTCAATTCCTAGAATTGGCTGAAGTAGATTTTTCTGCAAAATCTCCGCATCGAGGCTTGAGATGACATCATTTGCATCAAAAGTCCCTTCGTTCGCAGTCAAAAGATACCATGTGCCCGCTAGATACATCGCAAATTCATGCTTTCTCCGTGGCGGAACATCCGCATCTTCGCCCTCTAAAACCTCTACGATATCAAATTTCGCGCCGACAGCCTCCAAAAATTCCGTTTTATCCAGACCATTCAAGTCATAAACCACGCGATTGTAGTCCATAATTTCCAGTTCGTCATCAGGGAATAACACAGCCATAAAATAATTATAATCTGCATCAGGGTCATAATCGCCATCCGAATTCGGATCCGCGATTGCCGCCTCTCTGCGACGCTTGCCAACCTTATAAGCGGAGGCACTTCGATGATGACCATCTGCAATATATAAATTGTCTTTCAATGTAAAATATTCTACAATATCGGCAATATATTCATCTTCTACAATACGCCAAAGCGTATGTGTCACGCCGTCCTCAAGTGTAAAGCTATATTCTGGTGTGACCGCATCTTTATAAGAATCCAACATAAATGGAAGCAGCCCATCCTCATTTTTATAAGCCAGAAATACAGGTTCTGTGTCGGCACTCACCGCATCAAAATGCCGGATGCGGTCCAGTTCCTTTGCCTCACGCGTCAATTCATGTTTCTTGATATGACCCGTTTCATATTCATCAATGGAAAATGCCGCAACAATGCCTGTCTGCGAATGCCCGTTAAAATCAAGCTTGTAGATATACAGATATGGCTTATCATCCTCACGCATGACACCAGAATCAAGCCAAGCATCCAAATTCTCTTTCGCTTTCGCATAGACTGCGTCATCGTAAGAAGGTACCTCATCGGGTAAGTCAATCTCAGACCGCGAGATATGCAGAAAACGATGTGGATTATGCTCCGCCATCGCTTTCGCTTCCGTACGGTTCATCACATCATAAGGTAGTGCACATACCTCCTGTGCAATTTTATTGTCTGGACGTATTGCTTTAAAAGGTCGAATTATCGCCATTGTATCCCCCTTCTTGTTCCCCGGTTTCGTACTATTTGATATAACTCAATATCAGCCTCACGACACCGTCGATCGTAAGCCCGTCGGTATCGATAAGAATTGCATCATCTGCTTGTCGCAGTGGATTTAACGCACGATGTGAATCATTGTAATCGCGCGTCTGAATATCTTCGAGCACTTCTTCATAACGCTGTGTCATGCCTTTTTCTTGCTGCTCAAGGACCCTGCGCCTTGCGCGCTCTTCGGGACTTGCCGTCATAAAGAACTTGTACTCTGCATCTGTGAAGACGTTTGTTCCAATATCACGACCATCCATAATCACAGACTGCGTCCGTCCCATATCTCGTTGCAATTCAACAAGTTTTGTCCGAACTTCTGGCACAGCTGAAACGCTCGAAGCCATCATCGTCACTTCAGGTGTACGAATCAAGCCACTGACATCTTCCCCATCAAGAATGATTTTACCATTTTCGAGTTCGATTCTGATATCATCGATGATATCCAAGACATCAACATCTTCGCGTATCGCTTTTAAAGCAACCGCTCGATACATCGCGCCCGTGTCGATATACTCAATATCAAGTGCTCCCGCAATCTTCTTTGCGATTGTACTTTTTCCAGCCCCTGATGGACCGTCCACCGCTACCCTCATCATCATACCCTCCAAAATATAAATGAACAATAAAAAAATGCCAACATTGCCAACTTCTAAAACTGTGGCACGTTGACATTTGCATATCATAACATACGAATACGACTCATTGCTTATTTTATAAGCTTTTCAATCTCTTGCATAAAACTATCTACATCTTGAAAACTTCGATACACAGATGCAAAACGAATAAATGCAACATCATCAAGATGCTTCAAGTTCTCAAGCACATACTCGCCAATCATCGTTGAACTGATTTCTTTGTCGTTGGTATTGGATAGTGCATTTTCAATATCAGAGACAATCTTCTCAATCTCATCGAGTGGCACTCTTCGTTTCTCACAAGCATGAAGAATTCCAGTCATCACCTTATCACGATCGAAAGATTGGCGCGAACCATCCTTCTTCTTGACAATTAAAGGAGTGTGCTCGACACGCTCGTATGTTGTAAAACGCTTCCCGCACACATCACAAGTACGACGCCTACGGATAGCAGTATCGCCGTCCGTAGGCCTCGAATCAGTGACGCTTGTATTCACGCTGTCACAATATGGGCACTTCATCTAGAGAGCCTTCTTTGCAGTCTCACAAAGTGTTGTGAATGCCTGTGGATCATTGACAGCAAGATCCGCAAGAATCTTTCTGTTCACAGTCACGCCACTCTTGTTCAGACCGTTGATGAGCTTTGAGTAGCTCAAGTCATTGAGACGTGCACCCGCATTGATACGAGTAATCCAAAGCTTTCTGAAATCTCTTTTCTTGTGCTTTCTACCAATGTAAGCAGAAGCAAGACTTCTCATTACAGCAGGGTTGGCAGCTCTAAATACCTTGGACTTCTGTCCGTAGAAGCCTTTCGCAAGCTTCAATATCTTCTTATGTCTTTTGTGGGCGTTGAGACCCTTTTTAACTCTTGCCATTATCTAATATCCTCCAACAAACTACTTGGCCATTGCCGCCTTAATCCTCTTGAAATCTGCACTTCCGAGAAGTGTAGCCTTACGAAGGCCTCTCTTTCTCTTTGCACTCTTCTTATTGAGTATGTGGCTCTTATAAGCCTTATGTCTCGCGATCTTACCTGAACCTGTGACCTTGAACCTCTTCATAGCGCCACGATGTGACTTCATCTTGCTACCTTTAGCCATGTCTTCCTCCTAAACTACCTATAGATTATTTCTTTTCCTTATCCAGTGTTGGGTTGAGCATCATAGTGAGGCTTCGCCCCTCAAGTGCTGCCTTTTTATCAGGTTTACCGTACTCAGACACAACATCAGCAAAGTGCTCCATTACCTTCACGCCAAGTTCAACACGTCCACGTTCTCTTCCTCTAAAGCGCAGGCTCACTTTGACCTTATTGCCTTCCTTGAGGAATTTAATTGCAGCGGCTGACTTTACAGTGAGATCGTGATCTTCGATTGCAGGCGTAAGCCTTACTTCTTTGATCTCAATAACCTTCTGCTTCTTCTTTGCTTCTTTTTCTCTCTTCTGTTGCTCATAACGATACTTTCCATAGTCCATAATCTTTGCAACTGGCGGATTAGCACCAGGAGATATGAGCACGAGATCTAATTTACTGTTCTCTGCGAGCTCTAAAGCTTTTTCTGTAAGCATGACTCCAGCTTGTCCGCCCTCAGCGTCAATGACTCTGAGTTCTGTAGCTGTAATCTCATCGTTGATTGGATTGCCGGTCTTTTTAGGCATCTGCCTAGGGTTGCCTCTATAATGTGCGATAATACACCTCCTACACTTTTGAAAATTTGTAATAAAAAAAGCGGACATTGTCCGCTTCTGTAATTCAAATGAGATTTGCAAGTCGCAATAACCCATCTATCATTCCAATATAACCCGCATATTTGCAAATATACAAGGTGAGAAGCAGACAACTTCTTCTTTACTTATCTCTACTAGTTTAATCGAATTAAATGCGTCTGTCAAGAACTTTTTCTTTTAATAATATTTTTATGATATTTGCTACGATTACTTGAATTATTTGTTTTTGAGGTATAAAATTCCGAATATAATGTTAAGTATAATTGTAATGATTGTACTGACAGCTAAATAGTGAGGAGGTAACGTATGGGAGAAGTTGCGAAAAAGCGGGAACGACATGGCGCAAAAGATGTAATTACGAAGCGCGTTGGGGTCCTATCTGTTGTCGGCATGTTCTACGCCATGTGCTGTGCAGGAGCATACGGCATCGAAGAAATGATTCCTGAAGTTGGCCCAGGACTCACGGTGGTCATGTTGGTTGTGCTACCCTTTGTATGGGCGCTACCCTACAGCTACATTTGCGCAGAACTTGGCTCTGCACGACCAGTAGAGGGTGGCAATATCATGTGGGTCAAGGAGGCGCTCGGTGAATTCTGGTTCGGAATCATGGTATTTGTCAATTTCATCTGGGGCCTCGTCGCCAATACCGTGTATGTCGTCTTGGCTGTAAGCTATTTTGGAACGATGATTGAGCTTACAAGCATCCAAGCCTATGTACTCAAAGTCGGACTCATTCTCATCTTCTTTGTTGTCAATGTCCTCGGAATCAAAGAAGTCAGCTTTGTCAGTACCGTATTGTCCGTTGCGGTCATGGCAGTATTTTTACTCGTCGCAGTCGTCGGATTTGCACATATGGATTCCAATCCGATGATTCCATTCATGAGCGACGAATACGATGGCAATGTCTTCATGACCATCGGTGCCGGACTGGCAATCGGCATCTGGATGTACTCTGGTTTCGATGAAATCAGCCTCGTTGCAGGTGAGATTAAAGAGTCGCATAAAATCATACCGAAAGCACTGATGATTGTTATTCCATTGATGATTCTTACTTATGTATTGCCAACCATCGCAGGACTCGGATCGGTCGGTCAATGGGAACTTTGGACAACAGAACCTGATGGCATTGGATATCATACCGTGTTATCGCAGTTCGCACCGAAGATATTCAGCGTCATCTTCGTCTTTGTCGCTATTATTGGTCAGTGCGCCATTTACAACATGTGCGTCGCGGTTGCAGCTCGTTCCTCTATGATTTTGGCAGACGAACATTTTGGGCCACGCGGACTTGCAAAATTATCCAATTCCCGCGGCACGCCTGTCATCAGTTTGATTGTTGTCATCATTGTCACCACGGCGCTGCTCGGCACGCCAAATCATCCACTTGAATTTACGTTTTTAGTTGTTCTTGATGTATTCTTCAGTGTCTTCGTCTGTGCACTCACAGTCATATCTGCGGTAATTCTCAAACGACGAATCCCTGCAGATGAAGTTCCATTTAAAGCACCAGGCGGCAAGACTGGACACAATATCATGGCTGGGCTTTGCCTGTTCTTCTGTGTTGCAATCGTATTATTAAACGGTACAGATTACTTCCTCGGTGGATATCTCGTCATGTTGCTCATACCAATCATCTATGTCGCCTGCAAATGGATATGGAAAGGAACAACCGTCAAAGAGCCTGAACTCTATCCCATTGACAGCCGTACAAAACTTGGATTTGGTGATGTAACAAAAATCGGCGGATACTTTTTATGCTTTGGATTGTTTGGTATCATTGCTAGATATTTCCTACAATGGTATGAGAGCGACTGGGGACCAGACTATTATATTGAAGAATATGAAAGCGGTATGTTTAGTAATTTTTATAGCATGTTGAACATGATTACACTTGTTGGGATCATCGCTCTTGTGATAGGGATTGTAATCTTTGCGGTGGGGCGCAAGTTACGATAAGCTGTATTCGTTTGTAGTAGGAGGGAGAATAATATGGGTAAGAGGATTTTAGTATTGGGTACTGGCGCACAAGGTTCAACAGTTGCAATGCGTATGGATGAGATTCCAGAAGTCGATGAGATTATCTGCGCGGACTATTCAAAAGAAGCCGCAGATGAGCTTGTGAAGATTTTAACGAAAGGTCGCAGTGCACAGGTCAACGCGAAAGATAAGGATCATATTGTAGAAATTGCCCAAGGCGTTGATTTAATTGTCAATGCTCTACCATTGGAATATGGCAAAAATGTCATCGAAGCTGCCCTCGAAGTAAAGGCTGGATACCAGGACTTCGCAGCGCCAGAACATATTGTTCCAAGCGATGACTGGATTGAAGGCATTGAGTACATGCTCACAGAATACAACGAACGTTTTAAAGCAATTGGCAAGACCGCGATTATGGGTACTGGCTCCGCACCGGGACTCATCTGTGTTGCAACGCGGCGCGCAGTCCGCGAACTCGATCGCTGCGACACCATCTACAATCTCGTCTACGAAGGTGTTGAATCCAAGCGATTCATCCCTTATTGGTGGTCACCGATTACAGCACTCAGCGATATGAGTGAAGATGCTTATGCTTTTGAAAATGGCAAACAAATCCGTACAACACCATTTTCACTTCCGCTCAAACGCACCTATGACTATGTCGGCTATGAGACGACTTTTGTTGAGCATGCACATGACGAGCCTGTCTATATGGGCATCAATTCAGAGCGATATTTTAAGGGTGCACAAAATATCTATTTCAAATACTCAGGTGTCGGCATCGACTATGCAAGACCACTCTATCGCTCTGGATTGCTCTCTCACAATCCAGAACCAACGCCAGACGGCGGCAGTATAATCCCATTTGATCTCGTATTAAAGCACACACCACCTGCGCCAAAATATGCATCAGAAATCAAATCGATTATCGATGAAGGTCTCGTCAGCGACACAGGCGCAATGGTTGTTGAGGCATATGGTAAAAAAGATGGAAAAGATGTGCGCGTTGAAGTGCATGTCTTTGCACCAGGACTTGTGGAGTCTTTTGAGAAAGCTGGCATCAGTTCCGAGATGTATATCACAGGTCAAGGTGGCGCGATGTTTACAAAGATGCATGTGCTCGACAAATATGTTAAGAATGGATTATTCTCGTCTGATATGCTCGAAGATGAAGAAGTTGATTATTACTTCGAGATGGCTGCAGAACTCGATATCACGCTAGATATCCGTGTGATTGAGATATAAGTATACTATAGTAGGCGAAGTTTCACGAGATTATAATAAGACCCCCCATTGGCTATCAATGGGGGGTCTTATTATACTTATGCAAATGCCTCAGCATCGGGTGTCTCAATTGTCTTCTTTGAAAATATCATTGCGAAGATTTCAATCACAAGCAAGACCGCGTTGACCGCTGTCCATTTGTCAAACAGCACCATTGGGAAGTTTACATCCTCGGTCAT
>JAISJM010000074.1 GCA_031261525.1 Eubacteriales Family XIII. Incertae Sedis bacterium | reverse complement strand
ATTTAGATGTAATTCACAGTTTAAATGAAAATGAAAAGGTTGGTGGTACAGGTTTTCTTCAAAATATGCCTAATGGTACTAATATTTCCCACCGTGAGTTGATACGATATATGATAGTTGATAGTGATAACACAGCTACAAATATTATGATTGACGCTCTAGGTGGATTTAATCCAATAAATGAGGAAATTTTAAGATTAGGATGCAACGAAACTCATTTAAATAGAAAAATGCTAGACACACAAGCTTTGGCAAATGGTATAGATAATTATATCTCAGTAAATGATGCAGGAAATATATTGAAAAAACTCTATACGCATACATTAATATCGGAGCTAGATGATGCAGAGATGCTTAGGATTCTATCAGAAAATAATAATCACAATAAGCTTCCGGCATTACTACCGAGTGATGTCACTGTCTACAATAAAACAGGTGAATATAATGACTATGGCGTTCAGAATGATATCGCAATTATTGAAAATGGCAAAGGCGCATTTGTAGTAACCGTATTGTCACAAAATGGTATTGAGCGTGAGCAAGTTGCAATGATGAACCAGTTGGGGCAACAGTTGTATATGGAACTATTGGGGTAAATGATAAAATATGTTAATTTTCTGATGTGTAAAATGGTTGGATAAACGGAGAAATTATGACTGAAGAAGTTACACAGGAAAATTTTGATGAATCCGCAGAAGTTCTTGCAAAATATTTGAAATTATATGGAAATAGTGTTATCTCCTATATGGAGTAGGAAGATTGGGCAGTGATGTAAGGCACAGTCAAAGGAGTATCCTATTTTTATATCAAATACTACGCCTCGCAATCCGTTGCGAGGCGTTTTCTGTTGTGGGCTTTGCATCATGTCGCAACATGACAATTATATCAGAACTCTTACAGATTTATGGTATAACCAGCCATGTTACGAAGTGACAGCATATAAATCTATAATAATCGTGAAACAATTGTTATACCACAGTTTTACGAAATGAAATCGGAAGGCGAGATTATGTTGATTATCGCTTTTTTGACTGGGGTGTTTTGCATGATATGATGCAGATTATTAATATCAGTATACGAAAAGAGTCATGTCATATGAAATGTTTACGATGTAAAGGTGAGATGAACGATAAATATACAACGTTTATGACAGAACCTGATGGAAGTATCGTGATTGCAAAAAATATGCCCACACAAGTGTGCGAACAGTGTGGCGAAGAAAGTTATTCTGCAGAAGTTGCAGAGCAACTTGAACGTATTGTAAATGCAAGTCGTTCTGTGATTGCCGAGATTGTTGTTGTGAATTATTCTAAAAATGTTGCATAGAAATTAGACGCTTTTTGATTTTTGTAATACCACTGTAATCCATTACGGAAAAGCTCAATATACGGCGCGAGATGTGGGATTTGTAACACGAATAAGCAAAAAAGGCATATAATATGTTACAAATCCCACATCTCGCGCTATATATTGATGACTTTCGTAAAATTTGAGCTAAGAGCGACGCGATTTGTGGATTTTAGAATCTAAATCGGATTTTGGGTAGATATCCTACATGGAGTAGGAAGACCGGGCAGTGATGTAAAGCACAGTCAAAGGAGTATCCTATTTTTATATCAATACGACGCCTCGCAATCCGTTGCGAGGCGTTTTTCTGGTGTGGGCATATTCTCATATATCAAAGTTACTTACTGATTTATGAGATGCCGTCTCCTCACCACGTCGCAACATGGCTGATTATATCAGAAATCATGTAGATTTATGATATAATATTGGTGACAACAAATGACACGGGAATAAACGGTGTCATTGTGATTTTTTACCTTAACTTTTAGAATGGAGATCCGATTGGATAATAATGATAAATGGTACAAGCTAGATCATGCGGGGAAGCTCTTTCCTTCGGTGACGGATACTACCAATACATCGACTTTTCGCATGTCCATGATACTCGATCGATTTATTGATCCGATGACACTGCAAGAGGCTGTGGACAAGGTTATTGTTCGCTTTCCGACGCTTGCGGTGAAGCTCGATAGCGGTCTCTTTTGGCGGTATCTTGTCCCAAATCCGAATCGATTGATTGCCCAAAAAGAAGTTACGTATCCGTGCGCACCGATCAATGCGAAGGACAACAATGGTTATCTCTTAAAAGTTTTATATTTTGAAAATAAGATTTCGATTGAAGTCTTTCATGCGCTTACGGATGGGTCGGGTGCAATCGAATTTCTCAAGACGCTCGTCTATCAATATTTGATTTTGACGGGCGTGAAAATCCACGATGATGAAGGCTTGATTTTGCAGCCGGATTCTTTTCCAAGTCGTTCAGAGGCACAAAATAGTTTTGATGCCTATTACATCTCAAAGCCTGTAAAGAAGATAAAGCAAAATCGTGCCCTGCATATTCAAGGCACGCGTTTTCTGCCATATGGTCACAATGTGATTCATGGTTTTATGAGCGCATCGCAATTGAATCGTATTGCGAAAGATTCTGGTGTGACAATCAATACTTATCTGATTGCGATCTTAATTATGGCGGTGCAGATGGCTAGGCTTCCTGGCGGGCGCCAAAGCCCGATTATCGTTGCTGTACCAGTTAATTTGAGAAATATTTTTAAGTCTAAGAGCCTACGCAATTTTTATGCTGTCGTCAATATTGAAGTCGATATGACACCTGAGATGGCACTGACGGATCTCTTTGTAGAAGTGACAAACCAGATTCAGGAGAAGACGACAAGAGAAAATCTAGAGGATATCATCGCAGAAAATATGCGGTTTGAGAAAAATCCTGCGTCACGATTTACACCGATGGGCATTAAAGATGTTGCAATCAAGACAGGATTTGACCATTGGGGTGAGAATCGCAAGACCATTACGCTGACAAATGTCGGAAAGATTATGCTTCCAAGCGATATGATGGCTCATACAAAAGCAATGGAGACGACGATTTATCCTACGACAAAAAGTCCCGTAAACTGTGCTGTATGCTCATTGGGTGACGAGCTTGCTGTGACATTTGCGAGAAATATCATGGAAAGTGAAGTGATTCGGGAGTTTTTCAGGATTCTTGTGAATCATAGCGGACTTGAGGTGCATGTGGTTAGCAACGACTGGGGGGTGAGCTCATGAAAAGGTGTACGAGCTGCAGTGTAGATGTTGAATCGGAACATACAAAATGCCCGCTGTGCCAAAGGTCACTGATCGAAGTAACGGACGGCAGTGTCAGCTCTGCCATTTCCGATACCGCATGGTATCCCGCCTATGGCGAGGGTCAGATAAAGAAACAATTCCAATTATTTCGACGATTGATTGATTTTCTAGCCATTTCAGTTGCCAGTATTGGAACCGTCATCAATCTGCTTACCGATCCGCAGAATTTATGGTGTCTGTACTTGGTGACTTGTGTTGTCTACGCGTGGATTACGTTTCGGCATACGATTCTTTCTCGTGTGCATATCGGTGCGAAAGTGCTTGTGCAAATATTTGCGCTCATGGCATTTTTATTTGTTGTCAATGTGCTTGCGGGTGGAGAGAAATGGTCGCTTGACTACACGTTGCCATTTATCATCTGCGGGGCGACTCTGTTTATCACAATTGTAATGATTGTCAAACGCATGCGCTGGAAGGAATTTTCAGGATTTGTCATCACGTTGATTATCTTAGGATTCATACCGCTTCTACTCAATATCCTTGGACTCACGCACGCGATGTGGGCGGCTGCCATTGCTGGGCTCTATGCATTTCTGACGCTTGCGGGCATGCTGATTTTCTCCGATAAAGGGTTTAAGGACGATATGTTTCGGAGATTTCATTTTTAGAGACTTTTCTAAAGACTTTAACGACTAGCTTTTTGTGACTGCTGTGAAAGGAGTTCTACATGCCAATTGCAATTTTATTTGTGTTGTTTATTATCATCGTCCTCGCCGCCATCATCATGATTTGGTTTATCGCATCGTACAATGCCTTTATCAAGCTGAAAAATAAGGTTGAAGAAGCATTTGCGACGATGGATGTGTACATGAAAAAGCGTTTTGACTTGATTCCAAATTTGGTTGAAACGGTAAAGGGCTATGCAAAGCACGAGGCTAGCACGCTTGAGAAGGTTGTGCAGGCGCGTAGTCAGATTCAAAATGCTGGATCTGCAGAGGTCTGAATGAACGCAGAAAATGCGCTTACTGGTACACTACGAAACCTTTTTGCTGTGGCTGAAAGTTATCCAGATTTGAAAGCAAATGCCAATTTTATCAGCCTTCAAGGTGAATTATCCAGAATAGAGGATGAGATTGCACAATCGAGAAAGTACTACAATGCCGTTGTCAGACAGTTCAATACGAAGACGGAAATCTTTCCAAGTAGCATCATTGCGGGACTCTTCCATTTTGAAAAGAAACCGATGTATGTGTCGAGTCCGCGGCAGAACGTGTTGCCCCGAAAGTTCAGTTTTAATGATGAAATTATTATCGACATTATTGAGTCAATCTTTAAAGAGACAGTGGATGAAGCGTATGGGCATTGTTGCCATTTGCGCTTGTGTTTTATTGTCTATGTTCAGTTTTGTAGCTTCGGCTCGCCTTGTATCTTCACAGGCTGATACCGATACGGATACCAATATGGGTGAAGATGCCGGATATACGACGCAAGCATCCAATGTCAATATGGATATACGACGCAAGCATTCAATGTCAATCCGGATATACGACGCAAGCATTCAATGTCAATATGGTTGTAAACGATGACAATTCATTCATGATTCATGAGCAAATTAGCGTCGATTTTTTGGAGTTTAGTCATGGTATCTATCGAAATATTCCGCTTGAAGGAGCGGCCGTCAGTCAGGTGGATCATAAGAAAGTGACTCAAAATGGACGCATGAGAATTGACAATGTAAAAGTTGCAGATACCGAATTTGAGACGTATACCGAGAACGATAGCGCGGGCAATAAAAACTTTATCATTAAATTTGGACTCTCGGATATATGGTCTGAGAAGTTCGATCCTCTGGTTTCGCAGCCATCTAGTTGGTACCGAGGCTATTACGGCAATGATTTATTCCAGACGATGTATCTGATGCGGTCGCTGGATCGACTGGATTTTGCTGCTAGAAGAAGCTTTGCAGTGTCTCCTGAATCTGGTGGCATCGGCAACAATAATCATTTTGGTGGCGGTGGATTTTCATCAGGTGGCGGCTTCAGTGGTGGTGGATTTGGCGGCGGCGGTGGCGGTCGCTGGTAGCTGCTACAATTTGGCTAAGTAACAGTGGTCTGATAGGAAATTTTGAAATCCACCAGTATCCTCCAAAAAATCCCTATCAGACCACTGTTGCTACGAAATGTACAGCGGGTATAATTTTGAAAGGAAAGGATTGTGCTATGGATATTGCTCTTAGCAAACCTAATTTAGATATTGAAATTGTTGATCATCTTCGTGAATGTATCGAGACTGGTTGGGTGTCAACGGGTGGTCGATTTATCGAGGAATTTGAACACAAGATTGCAGATTATGTCGGCGTATCTAATGCGGTCGGCTGTCAAAGCGGAACAGCGGGACTTCATACCGCACTCAGAATACTTGGGGTGACGGCTGGCGATGAAGTCATCGTGCCAACATTGACCTTTATCGCGGCAGTCAATCCCGTCGCGTATCTTGAGGCGACGCCAGTGTTTATGGACTGTGATGCTGATTTCTGTATGGATGCAGCGAAGTTACGCGGATTTCTGGAAGAGGAATGCGAAGTGCGGGATGCTGTGATTGCAACAGATTCTACCAAGCATTGCGAAGGTCTCAAGCAATCAGGAATTCCGCATAATCATAGTGATTACACTGCTGAGGATGGTTCTCGTCTGTACAACAAATCTACAGGTAAACGTATTGCCGCAATCGTTGTTGTTCATGTCTTCGGCAATATTGCAGATATGGAAACCATTATGAATCTTGCGAATCTATATAATATCCCAGTTTTGGAAGATGCTACCGAAGCTTTGGGAAGTTATATTACGGGTGGTCGTTATGCTGGTAGATATGCAGGGACGATTGGTGACATGGGCGTCTATTCGTTCAATGCCAACAAAATCATCACAACCGGTGGCGGCGGCATGATTGTTGCAGGGAAAGACCGCTGTTCTGATGAGGGCGTTTCATTACAAAGTGGTTGTCTAGCCGATGCGAAAACACAAAACGCACAGCGGATCGAGCGTGCGCGCTATCTTACGACGACAGCAAAGGACGACGGATTGTATTTCCGCCATGATGACATCGGCTACAATTACCGCATGTTGAATCTTCAGGCAGCACTCGGAGTCAGTCAGGCAGACAGGCTTGACGAATTTATCACAAAGAAGCATGGCGTATATGCTAGGTATGCAGAACTGTTGAGTGATATTCCAGAAGTTACACTCTTGCCACTGAAGTCCGGCATTCGCTCCAATGCATGGTTTTATTGCTTGTATGTGGCAGATGCGGAACGTGCGACATTTGCAGATAAAGATTTGGTTGGCAATACGGACAACACGCGCGACAAACTCATGGCTCATCTCATCGCACAGGGGATACAGGCTCGGCCGGTCTGGGTGCTTTGTCACAAACAGTCGGCGTATACCACATTCAAAGCGTATGACATCACTCAGGCATATGATTATGAATCAAACGTATTGAATTTGCCATGCTCAACCTCAATTACGGACGAAGAGGTTCGTTATGTCTGTGATTCCATCCGGTCCTATTTTTCGCATAACTAAACATAGCGTTGCGTAATTTCGCGTCATATTGTTTTCGGAGGCTGCGGATCATCATTACTCCTATCATCATTACAATATTGAAAGTTGACTAGTTTTGCCAAAAAGCATAGAATATGAAGTAGTAAAGGAATGATGTTAGGTGGTCTATGAAGATTCGGAAAAAAGATAAAATTTCAATAATAATTTCAGTTATTTTGTCAATTGTCATTTTGACCGTTGTCTTTTTTGTTGTACCGATATTTGGCATATTATCCTATATTCTTACTGCTGTTGTAGCAGTTTCAGCGATTGTTGTGATTCTTTTTTATGTTCGGCAATTCATGATTCATATTGAGCGTGATGCAAAACCGGTTGAGTCTTTTCTGAATTCTGCCTCAGAGGGACATCTCGATGAACGCATTAATGTTACAGACGAAAATTCATTTCATTCGCTAGTTGACAATCTCAATGGTATGATTGAAAATCTCGAAACCATGAGCCGATCAAAAAATGATTTTCTATCTAGTATGAGTCATGAAATTCGAACCCCAATGAATGCAATTATCGGCATGTCACAGATTGCAAGACGAAAAAATAATCCAGCAGAACTACACGACTGTCTGCAGAAGATTGAAGAAAACGGTTCTCATCTCTTAGGTGTCATCAATGATATCCTTGATTTCTCAAAGATGGATTCTGGAAAGCTCGTATTGGATGAGCATTTATTTTCTATTGCGCATGATATGGGTTTCATTTCTTCGATGTTCAAAACAAAAGCACAGGAAAAAGGGCTGGAGTTTGTCATTGATATCAACGATATCAAAAACGATGGTATTGTCACAGACTCGTTGCGATTGAACCAAGTGCTCATTAATTTTCTCTCCAATGCTGTGAAATTTACAAATTCGGGCGGCAAAATCACCTTAACCATTCGTGAAGTCTATCATGTTGACACGGAGAGTATCTACGCGTTTTCTGTTGAGGATACGGGTATTGGAATCAAGCCTGATGAGGCCGCAAGGTTATTTACCCCATTTTCGCAAGCAAATTCTGGTATGGCGAGACGTTATGGCGGGACGGGGCTTGGGCTTGTCATCTCTAAGAATATTGTCGAGCTGATGGGTGGCGAGATCGAATTAGAGAGTAGATTGGGGGTTGGCAGTACGTTCAGCTTCACGATACGCGTACCATCGCAGGAAAAAGTGGATACCATTGATTCGATGAAATCTGAAAAGAACACCGCGCCTGATTTCTCGGGATATCGAATTTTAATTGCCGATGATGTCGAAATCAATCGTGATGTCGCCGCTGCAATGCTGGAAGATACGGGTGTTGAGATTGAAGTGGCAACAGATGGTCAAGTCGCATTCGATATGTATTACGAATCTCCAATTGGCTATTATGATTTGATTTTGATGGATATGCAGATGCCCGTCATGGATGGCTGTGAGTCAACAGAACGCATTCGAAGTTGTGAACGGGAAGATGCTCTGACAATCAAGATTGTGGCAATGACCGCCAATGTCATGCGTGAAGATCTCCAGCTTGCCTATGATGCAGGCATGGATCGCCATATTGGTAAGCCGATTGACTTTGCGGTAGCTTTTGAAGTAATATCTGATGTGTTGAAGGAATCCGATTGATGAAACGCTTTAAAGATCGAGACTTAACAAGCAAGATAACATTCATCATCACATGCATTTTGATTCTGCCAACGACGATTATCGGTGCATTTTATTACTATATCAATTATAACTCTTTGCTAGAAGAGGCAGATCATTCATTACAAAAGGAATTTGCAAGCATTTCCAGCAACATGGAAGATAATCTTGACAAAGCCGAAAATGTGATGAGTGAGATTGCCTATAGCCAAGAGTTATTGTATTTTTTGGACGAACAGAACCATTTGAGCGAGCGGGAAATAAAGATATTTCTAGATGATATTCAGACGAAGTTGATGTTGAAAATGAAGATGATTTAGAAAAAGTATCGTAATTTATAGGATCGAAAGAAAAGAGGCTGAGAATCTCTATTTGGGAGTTCTCAGCCTCTTTTCTTTATTATGTTGACGTTGAATTTAACCGAGTATTTAACCGAAAATCACATTTAGTAGCAATGCCATGCCAAGTCCAACGACCGAGATAATCGTCTCAAGCATTGTCCACGTCTGGAATGTTTGTTTGATGTCCAAATCGAAATACTCTTTGAACATCCAGAAACCAGCGTCATTTACATGACTACAAGCGAGTGAGCCTGCGCCGATTGCAAGAACCATGAAGGTTGGGTCAATTCCAGCACTCTGCATGAGCGGCATAACAAGTCCTGCAGATGTCAGTGCTGCAACGGTTGCAGAGCCGAGCGCGATTCTCAAGATTACTGTGATAATCCATGCTAAGATGATTGGGGAAAGCGTTGCATCTTGGAAGATTGCAGCAACAGCATCGCCGACACCACCATCGATTAGGACCTGCTTGAATGCCGCGCCACCACCGATGACGAGCAATAAGCCTGCGATTGAACGTGTGGATTCTTCGATAGAGCTTGCGATTTCTTTAAATGTGCGTTTGCGACCATAGCCCATTGTGAACAAGGAGACGATGAGCGAGATCAAGATTGCGATGACTGGGTTTCCAATCATATCGATGACCGCATCGATGCCCGTTACATCGGCTGGAATATCGCCACCAAAGCGAATGATGCCCCAAGCTGTCGCGATTGCCATCAAGATTACTGGGAATAACGATGTCAATGTTGAGATTGCAAAAGATGGTGTCTCTTCGAGTTTAAATTCTTTAATCTCACCAAATGCTGTCAATTCTTTCTTTACTGTAAATAGATTTGGTGTGATTTTCTTCATTACTTTCGTAAAGAGTGGACCTGCAATCACTGCTGCAACAATGGAGATGATCAATCCAAATACCAATACTTTACCAGGATTGGCGTCGAGTGCGACAGAGATTGCCGTTGGCGCTGGATGTGGTGGCAAGAATCCGTGTGTTGCAGAGAGTGCCGTTGCCATTGGGATTCCGAGATAGAGTAGTGGTACTTCGGCTTCGATTGC
>JAISJM010000069.1 GCA_031261525.1 Eubacteriales Family XIII. Incertae Sedis bacterium | reverse complement strand
GTATTTGTCCAGAATCAGTGGACCATTAATCGATCGAATTGATGTATTCTGCGAAGTTTTAAGACCAAAGAAACTAGCGATGGATACAGATGGGAAATTAAGTGCAAAAGAATCTATTGGAAATAGCAATAGTGACATAATACATAATTATGACAATCAATCATCACCTATGTCTTCTACTTCTTCAAAACAGTTGTATTCGCAAGTAATCATAGCAAGAAATCGCCAATTATCAAGGTTTGGAGAGACTTCCAAACTGAATTCATCGATGGCGTCTAAGGAATTTGAACGCTATTGTAGATTGGATAAAGACTCGAAGGAACTCTTCGAATCCATTATTGATAACAAAAATATGAGCCTACGGAGTGCGACAAGACTCCTAAGTGTATCAAGAACGATTGCCGATATGGATGATTCAGACGCCATTGAGCTCAGCCATCTAACGGAGGCATTTTCATACCGCTATCCAGAAATCTTATTGCAGTGAAGTGAGGAAAATAGATGAACATAAATACAATTGATATAGATGATCCAAATTATCCAATGCAATTAAGAGAGATTCCTGATCCACCTCAAAAGCTTTATTATACAGGCGATATCAGTAAATTAAACACGGTTGATTGTGTCTCCGTCGTTGGATCACGTCATGCAACAAAATATGGACAAGATATTGCACTTCGAATTGGTGAGTCCTATGCTTCACATGGGATTGCAATTGTAAGTGGTATGGCGCAGGGGATTGATTCCCTTGCACATCGAGGCGCGTTGAAAGCAAACGGGCTTACCGTTGCCGTTCTTGGTACAGGAATTGATGTATTGTTCCCAAAATCTGCTTATGACTTACGAAAAGAAATCTATGATACGGGCATCATTATATCCGAATATCCGCCTGGAACTCCTGGGGCAAAATGGACATTTCCGCTCCGAAATCGTATCATTAGTGGACTTAGCAAGGCAACGATTATCGTTGAGGCTGGCATCAAAAGTGGCTCGCTGATTACAGCAGAGCATGCGAATAATCAAAATCGATATGTGTTTGCAGTGCCAGGTAATATTGACAGGGAATCCTCCCTTGGTTGTAATAAGCTCATTGGCGAAAAAGCGATGCCGCTCGTCTATATTGATGATGCGATGCATCTTCTTGGAATGAATACAATGGATGATGTGGAATCGTCTATTGTAGATCAGCTTGGCTCAACAGAAAAGGATATCTATCGTGAGTTGTGCATGAATGGAGAACTTACCTATGATCAATTGAGAGATCTTACCAATATGGAAATGAAACAATTAATTGCCGTCGTAAGTGTAATGGAAATGAAAGGTATTGTGACAACTTTTTATGGTCGTGTGATGAAAAACTGGCTATAATTATGTAAAATAGTTATTTTTTAACATTTTTTAGATGGTGAAATTGTGACATTTGCATAAAATCATTGACGGACTTAAAATATGGGGTATAATTACTTTTTGTATAAAAGAATTCGTTATTATCTGCATATATATTGAAGGAAGTTGATCAAATGGATCAAATATTAGAAAATAAAGACAAGAAAACCACTACAAAAGCGACTACGGCGAAGTCAAAATCCAAAACGAAAGCCAAAACCAAAGCCAAATCCAAAGATAAACAGCATTTGGTTATTGTCGAGTCACCCTCGAAAGCAAAGACCATCTCAAAATATCTTGGAAGTAAATTTAAAGTAATTGCTTCCGTTGGGCATGTAAGAGATCTTCCGAAGAGTAAACTCGGCATACGTAAAGATGAGAATTTTGAACCCGATTACATCAATGTACGTGGTAAGGGCGATATCATTAAAGCTCTTAAGAAAGAAGCGAAAAACGCATCTAAAATATATCTCGCAACTGACCCGGACCGCGAGGGTGAAGCGATTTCATGGCATATTGCAAACATATTGGGAATTGAACCTGAATCTGAATCACGAGTTGAATTTCACGAGATTACGAAAGATGCTGTACGCAATGCAATCAAGAATCCAAGACAGATTAATAAGAATCTTGTAGATGCGCAGCAGGCGAGAAGAATACTGGACAGACTTGTGGGATATGAGATCAGTCCACTGTTATGGCGGAAGATTCGCAGAGGGCTTTCTGCGGGTCGTGTTCAATCGGCCGCATTGAAGATTATTTGCGATCGGGAAAATATCATTAAGGCATTTATCCCTGAGGAATACTACAATATCGTTGCAATATTAGGGAAGCAGCATGGTTCTTCAAAGAAGGTGATTTCGAAGCTCGCAAAGATTGGCGATGAGAAGGTTGCTGACGGCAACAAGACAATCATACGCACACAGGCAGATGCCGACAATATCGTTGATGAACTAAGTAAGGGGCAATATACGATTGCGAAAATTGATAAGAAAGAGCGCAAGCGTAATCCATTTCCACCATATACGACAAGTAGTCTTCAGCAAGATGCTTCAATCAAACTTGGTTTTCTTACGAAACGTGTCATGTATGTCGCACAGCAGCTTTATGAGGGTGTTGACATAAAAGGGCGTGGTACAGTTGGACTTGTAACCTATATCAGAACGGATTCTGTCAGAATCAGTGATCAAGCTGATGCGATGGTTCGTGAATACATCAAGACAAATTACAATGAAGACTATCTTGGATATAGTAATTTTTCAAATAAGAAAAAGGATATTCAAGATGCGCATGAGGCAATCAGACCATCCGATGTAACGCTGGAACCTGATTTGATTGAGAGCTCGCTTTCAAAGGATCAATATAAGTTATATAAGCTCATTTGGTCAAGATTTGTCGCAAGCCGTATGAGTCCAGCGGTCTATGATGCGGTATCTGCAGATATTGAGAATGGAAAATATAGCTTTAGAGCGACAGGTTCGAAATTGAAGTTTGATGGATTCCTGAGAGTCTACAACAGTGTCAATGATGAAGATAAGGACAAGATGCTTCCAGATTTAGAGGAGGGCGAAGTTCTGAATCTGAAAGAACTTACTGCCGATCAGAGCTTTACGCAGCCGCCAGCTAGATATACAGAAGCCAGTTTGGTAAAGGAACTCGAAGAAAAGAATATCGGAAGACCATCTACTTACGTGCCTATTATTGGTACGCTTACGGATCGAAAATATATCCATCGTGAGAAGAAATCTTTGATACCTACGGATTTAGGATTTATTGTGACGGATCTTATGGAGACCTATTTTAAAGAGGTCGTCGATTCTGGATTTACTGCTGGCATGGAAGATCGGCTCGATGAAATTGAATCAAGAGGCGATGATTGGCACTTGGTTGTAAAGAGTTTTTATGATATTTTAGAAAAAGAATTGGAAGTTGCGGACAAGGAGATTGAGCAAGTCATCATTGAAGATGAACCGACGGATGAAATCTGTGATGTCTGTGGGAAGCCAATGGTCATAAAACATGGACGTTTCGGTGAGTTTATTGCTTGTAGCGGATATCCTGAGTGTAAGAATACAAAACCGATTATGAAAAAGATTGGTGTTGCTTGCCCAAGCTGTGGCAAAGATCTCGTTGCTAGAAAGAGTAAGAGAGGTCGTGTGTTCTATGGTTGCAGTGGATATCCTGAGTGCACAGAGAGCTTTTGGAATAAACCAGTTGATGAAAAATGCCCTGAATGTGGCTCCCTTATGACCGAAAAAAAGACGAAAACGCATTCACTTGTATGTTCAAATTCCGAATGTGGATATAAAAAGTAGAATTTAAGAAGATATCTGTTACGGATATCTTCTTATTTTATGATTAGGTTATGAAATGGGATATAGAATAAACAATATTAAGAGTATGTGATTTTTTTTGATTTATTTCGAATTTTTTAATTAGTTATGGTATGGTGATGAAGATAGACAATTCAAATATTGAATAAGATTTGAAATATTTCATAATTAATCTGTAATTGTGCAAGATACTAGTACCCAATTGTAGAAAAATGTGGTATATTGGTTATTGTATGTTATAAAATCATCATGATTTTAGAAGGAGGAACTTACATGGAGTTTCATGCAACAACAATTGTGGCGGTGAAGCGCGGACCCGAGGACGTTTGTATAGGTGGCGATGGGCAGGTTACTATGGGACAGTCTGCGGTCATGAAACATACGGCGAAAAAGGTTAGAAAAATTTATAATGATTCAGTGTTGACTGGTTTTGCAGGATCTGTATCCGATGCATTTACCCTTACTGAAAAATTTGAAAAGAAACTTGAAGAACACGGTGGTAATCTAAAGAGGGCTGCTGTGGCGTTGGCTCAACAATGGCGTCAAGACAATGCAATGCGTAATCTTGAGGCATTAATGGTTGCTGCAGATACTGAAAATCTGCTTGTAATCTCTGGTAATGGCGAAGTAATCGAACCCGATCAGGATTTTGTCGCCATCGGATCTGGAGGTAATTTTGCATATGCTGCAGCCAATGCTCTATATAATCATACAGATATGCCTGCAGAAGATATTGCTAGAGAAGCACTTCTGATTGCATCTAGTATCTGTGTGTATACCAATGACAATATTACAGTAGAGAAGCTATAAAGGGAGGGTATGATGAATAAAAAATTATATGAGATGACTCCTAAGCAGATTGTGTCTGAACTAGATAAGTATATCATAGGTCAGGATTCCGCGAAGAAAAGTGTAGCCGTAGCACTTCGAAATAGATATAGGCGAAGTCTACTTGATGAGAAGATGCGTGAAGAGATTACACCAAAGAATATTTTGATGCAAGGTCCAACTGGTGTTGGTAAGACAGAGATTGCAAGAAGGCTTGCAAAGCTCATGGATGCACCATTTATAAAGGTTGAAGCAACGAAATTTACAGAAGTTGGTTATGTTGGACGTGATGTTGATTCTATGATCCGGGATCTCGTTGAGGCGTCTGTACGTATCACAAAACTAAATCGGCTTGAAGAAAAGTATAGTGTAGCCGAGGAGATTGCAGAAGAGAAAATTGTTGAAGCAATTGTGCCTGGTAAGAAAAAAACACCAGGATCAGGTGGTGTAAAAGGACCATTTGACTTCATTATGGGTGGTATGGGACAGAATACATCTACGCCACCACTTTCTACTTCTTCACAGCCTGATAGTAATACTTCTGTGCCGACAGATACGGATACAGAGCTCACAAGAGAGCAAGTGAGACAGCAGCTAAGAGATGGCTTACTTGATGAACAATACATTGAGATTGATGTCAAGGATGCGCCTATGGGCAACCAGCTTGATATGGGCAACGAGACGATGAGTATCGCAATCGGAAATATCTTTGATGCGATGAATCCTGCTGGCAAGAAGAAGAAAAAGAAAGTTAAAGTAAAAGAAGCTCGAAAGATTCTCAGAGAAGAGGAAGCTGCCAATCTGATCGATATGGATCAAGTGATGAGTGAAGCGCTTGAAAATGCAGAACAAAATGGCATTGTCTTTATTGATGAGATCGATAAGATTGCTTCTGGTGGAAGTATTCGGTCGGGCGCAGATGTCTCAAGGGAGGGTGTCCAACGAGATATTCTTCCGATTGTTGAAGGAACGGTTGTCAATACGAAGTATGGCCCCGTAAAGACCGATCATGTACTTTTTATCGGTGCTGGTGCATTCCATATATCAAAGCCAACAGATTTAATTCCAGAGCTCCAGGGACGTTTCCCAATTCGCGTTGAGTTGGAGAATCTTACAAAAGAAGCGTTTGTAAGTATCCTTACGGTTCCTGAAAATGCGCTATTAAAGCAGCATAAAGCATTACTTGAGACCGAAGATGTTAAGATAGAATTTACAGATGATGCCGTTGAAGAAATTGCACGTATTGCATTTCTTACAAATGAGCAGACAGAAAACATAGGTGCACGTCGACTCCATACAATTATGGAAAAGTTACTGGAGGAAATTAGCTTTAATATTCCAGATATGGATGAAGAAGAAATTGTCATCGACGCAGATTATGTTAAGGAAAAGTTTGTTGATCGTATACATGCTGACGATTTAGATCGATATATCTTGTAGGCATGTGCGATAGAACAATATATAGTTACAGATCGTTATTGGAGAATGGGGATTCTATAGGTAGAAAACTGAAAGGAAAGGTATTTTTTAATGTGTAATACATTGTTAGAAAAGGTAAGACAACTTAATCTTGTGCTTCAAGAGAGTAGTCTTGGGGTCATTTCATATGAGAAACTCAGCGGCGTACTCGGGCTGATTATGGATGCAAATATCTACATCGTTGCAGATACAGGAGAATTGCTGGGTGTACATTATGAAATTGCTGAAGATAGTGTTGCAGTGACAGATCCAGAAACAGGTATCGTCATGATGCCGGAGATTGTGAATAATGCAATGCTTGCGATGACGGATACAACAATGAATCTGACAGGTCGTGAAGCTGTGAATATTTTCTCAGAAGATGGCAATACTGCTAAAAAATTACATAGCTTCTTCCCAATTAAGAGTGCGGACAGAAGACTTGGTACCATTGCATTTACACGATATGAAAAGCATTTTGATGAGGATGATGTCATCCTTGGTGAATATGGTTCGACTTTAGTTGGTCTTGCAATCATCAGAGCTGAGGTATTAAAGAAAGAAGAATTGGATCGTGTTCGCGCTGTTGTTGTAAAAGCAATTGAGACATTATCTTATTCTGAAATTGAAGCTGTAAAGTTAATCTTTGATGAACTGAATGCAAAGGAAGGCTTGCTCGTTGCAAGTAAAATCGCAGACAGATCGGGTATCACGCGTTCTGTTATTGTCAATGCACTTCGAAAGCTTGAAAGTGCTGGTGTAATAGAGTCAAGGTCACTTGGTATGAAGGGTACACACATAAAAGTACTCAACGATCAGTTCCTTGATGAACTTTCAAAGACAACTCTATAAAAATAAAAAAGGATGACTATGAGGCAGGAAGTAGAAAATGCTACAAACAACCGTTGTATCATTGGTGTCCTGAAACTGCAAAAGATTAAGGAAGAAGAGATGCGCTCCCTCATGGGAGAGCTCTCTTCTCTTTGCGTAGTCTCGGGATTGGAAGTTGTTGGTGAGATTGAGCAACCTCTAGACCACCCCAGTGGATCAACCTATTTTGGAAAAGGTAAGGTTGATGAAATTGCAGAATATGTTCAAACCCTCGATGTGGGTACCTTTGTTGTTGCCGCAGAACTTTCTGGTGTACAATTAAGGAATCTGGAAGATAAAATCGGCTGCAAAGTTGTGGATCGCACGATGATTGTTCTCGATATTTTTGCCAATCGAGCTGGTTCTAAAGAATCAAAGCTTCAAGTTGAACTTGCTCAGCTTAAGTATCGGATGCCTCGATTATTGGGATTTCGTAATTCTTTATCTCGTCCAGGTGGCGGTATTGGAACACGAGGACCTGGTGAAAAGAAACTTGAGACAGACCGAAGACATATCCACAAACGTATCGATGACATAAAAAAAGAGCTAAAGGCTGCTGTGTCTGCGCGTCAAGTGACACGCACGCTCAGAGAGAAGCAAGCGATTCCTTTGGTTGCATTAGTCGGGTATACAAATGCAGGCAAGTCCTCAATCATGAATAAGCTTATACAGCTCACAGAGGCTGTAGGAGACGAGGTATATGCAGAAGACATGCTATTTGCTACCCTTGATACTTTTTTAAGGCGTATTGATATTGAAAAGGGTAAAAGTTTTATTCTAGTGGATACCGTCGGATTTATTAAGTATCTTCCGCATACCTTGATTGATGCATTTAAATCAACGCTTGAAGAAGTCATTCAAGCGGATCTTTTGGTGCATGTGATAGATTCCTCTGCAAGTGATGCGCAGCTTCGTATTGATGTTGTGCATGATATTCTTCATGAATTGCATGCTGACACAAAGGAAGAAATTTACGCATACAATAAGTCTGATATTGCGGTATCGGATTTAATCGTGGGTGGTAGTAATAGCGTGCACGTTTCTGCCCTTACGGGGGATGGCTGCGATGAATTGCTCCATCTGATTAGCGAAAAGCTCTTTGGTTCACACGAAGATATCACCTTGTTGATTCCCTATGAAAAAGGGGATGTCTTGTCCTATATTCTTGAACATGGAACACTACTTGGTGAATTAGATTATACTGAAAATGGTACAATACTTACGGCAAGTATTAGCGCTGCAGATAAAGGTCGATTAAGTCATTATGAGTTACAAAACCGTAGCTAAATCCGCAATTGTGGAGCAGGTGATTGAGAAATCAAGATTTATTGCACACATTACTTATGTAGAATCCAAGGAAGACGCGGATGCTTTCTTTTCTGATGTCAGAAAAGAGCATCGTAGTGCCTCCCATAACGTTCCTGCGATGGTCTTGGGTGAGAAGTCTCAGATACAGTGGGCAAGTGACGATGGTGAGCCTCAGGGGACATCTGGCGTCCCGATGCTACAAATGCTTGTCAATGAAGGCATTGCAAATGTCGCAGTCATTGTCACCAGATATTTTGGCGGTACAAAACTTGGTACTGGCGGTCTCGTGCGCGCCTATACGAACTCGGCGAAACTTGCTTTGAAAGAAGCTGGCATTGTTGAAGTCAAAGAGATGTGTGTTGTCACTTATGAAATCGACTATACCTATTACGATAAACTAAAATCGATGGAAGAATCTCAATCTTGGTCAATAGATAATATCGAATATTCAGACAAAGTATGTGTTGACATTGTCGTGGATCCAGTGGAAACTGCTCCTTTGGAAGATTCTTTGGCGATGCTAACCGCTGGGAAAGCTGTAAATAAAGGTTCCGTAATGCGAGAAGTTCGCGTGATACTGTAGCGCAACAGTTGTACAACTGTAGTAAATTATAGCACAATAAATAATTTGCATTAATTTATTTAAAAAAGTGCTTGCAATGATGGATTGTACTTGCTATAATAGATTTCGCGTCACAAATCTATGATGCAGATTAGCACAGCCAAATAAAATTTTAAAATAATTAAAATTAGTATTTGACAAATGACTACAAGCTGTGTTAATATATTTATCGGTCGCGAAAAAAGTGACAGGCGTTCCTAGGTAGCTCAATGGTGGAGCACTCGGCTGTTAACCGATAGGCTGTGGGTTCGAGTCCCACCCTGGGAGCCATTTTTTTTCAAGATCATGCTGGCGTGGCTCAACGGTAGAGCAGCTGATTTGTAATCAGCAGGTTGGGGGTTCGATTCCCTCCGCCAGCTCCATTTTATACTTTGTTCTAAATTACTCTATTTGGTGGGATTCCCGAGTGGCCAAAGGGGGCGGACTGTAAATCCGTTGCGTACGCTTCGAAGGTTCGAATCCTTCTCCCACCACCATATCTTTGTTGGAAATCCATCAGGGTTCAAATAAAGATTGTAAATAGTACTTGACAATTACATATGATTATAGTATTATTTACTAGGTATGCAGAAGTGGCTCAGGGGTAGAGCATCGCCTTGCCAAGGCGAGGGTCGCGAGTTCGAATCTCGTCTTCTGCTCCATTTTTTTTGCGGATGTAGTTTAATGGTAGAGCTTCAGCCTTCCAAGCTGATAACGAGGGTTCGATTCCCTTCATCCGCTCCAAGCATGGGTGCATAGCTCAGCTGGATAGAGCAACGGCCTTCTAAGCCGTAGGTCCGGGGTTCGAATCCCTGTGCACTCGCCATAATTTACAGAATCGCCCCTACGGGCCGCCGAAGGGTCTCATATATTTCAATTAATGGGGTATAGCCAAGTCGGTAAGGCAATTGGTTTTGATCCAATCATGCGTAGGTTCGAGTCCTGCTACCCCAGCCATTAGATGACCCAGTAGCTCAGCTGGCAGAGCACTTGACTTTTAATCAAGGTGTCCGGAGTTCGAGCCTCCGCTGGGTCACCATTTTAAAAAAAAATATTGGAGGAGTACCGAAGCGGTCATAACGGGGCGGTCTTGAAAACCGTTAGGGTGCAAGCCCACGTGGGTTCGAACCCCACCTCCTCCGCCATTACATGCTTAAGACTCGGAGAAGTACTCAAGAGGCTCAAGAGGACGGTTTGCTAAACCGTTAGGCTGGGTTACCGGTGCATGGGTTCGAATCCCATCTTCTCCGCCACTATTTTGTAGGGGTATAGCTCAGCTGGCAGAGCGATGGTCTCCAAAACCATGCGTCGAGGGTTCAAATCCTTCTACCCCTGCCAAAGACATCGTTACGCTAGATGCGTCAGATTCTGGCATATCTGGCCATCGGGGTGTAGCGCAGTTTGGTAGCGCATCTGCTTTGGGAGCAGAGGGCCGCAGGTTCAACTCCTGTCACCCCGACCATTTGTACTTGCAAATCGTGTGGAGGGATACCGAAGCGGTCAT
>JAISJM010000067.1 GCA_031261525.1 Eubacteriales Family XIII. Incertae Sedis bacterium | reverse complement strand
GATTCTGTAACCTCGCTGTCCCTCCGAAAAGCGTTTGCTTTTCTTGCGGAACGTTCTCTATTATACGACAGTTTCAATATGCTTGTCAACAACTTTTTTTATGTTTTTAAAAATGTTTTTTAACGAGCGGCTGTCCTATCGTCGAGCATTGCCTCTCTAAGCGCAACTTTTATATTATATAACGTATTCAAACTAATTGCAAGTATTATTTTTCTACAATTTTTTGCAAGAGACTCATTCGCATTAAAAACGACTAAAAGCATTATGAATGCAACGCTCCAAATATAGGATCATTTACAATCATAATTAAAACACAGAATTTAGCATTAAATAAAACGAGCAATAACGAGCAATAATATAAATGTTAATCGAGACATCCGATTCTTTATACAAAATAGGGTGTTAAGTCAAATGGAATGTAAGGTTGACATCACTTTGGAGCACAAAAATAGGCTTAAAGCGATACCAACCTTACATCTCACCCCAATTAACGCATAATTTCATATCTTTTCGGATGTGCTATTATCGAATATTGTTAACCATCACTTATTCAAGCAATGGCACCTTGTGTACGTTATACAAGCTTGCACGCACGTAACAGAATCGCAACCACCCTTCCAATTTCTCTATCACGATTATTGAGAACCCGTATAGTCTGTGGTTTATTGCTTCGCACGTGTCGCACACTCTACGGTCTCTATAGGCATAACAAAACAAACAAAAGACTCAGCCACCGAAGCAACTGAGTCTTTTAACATTTGCATATAAATCCCACACGGGAATGACAGTGTGTCGTCCATAACGACCCCTGTATATGATAATACCCTTATACGAGCTCTAAGAACACGACCTCAGCAGCATCACCCGAGCGGGGACCTAGCTTTAGAATACGTGTATAGCCGCCGTTACGGTCCGCATAGTCCGTTGCAATCGTATCAAACAACTTTGTTACGACATCTTCATCATAGATGAATGCAAGCGCCTGACGACGTGCGTGAAGATCCCCTCTCTTACCAAGAGTGATCATCTTCTCTGCGAGACGTCTTGTCTCTTTTGCTCTCGTCTCAGTTGTACTGATGCGACCCTCGCGTAGTAAATCGGTTACGAGGTTACGAAGCATAGCTTTTCTGTGAGCAGTTGGTCTGCCCAGCTTTCTGTAGCCCTTCATCACATCTCCTTTCTATTCGTTGCTTGGCTTGAGACCAAGTCCAAAATCTTCCAGTTTCTGAATAACTTCTTCCATACTCTTCTTACCAAGATTTCTGACTTTCATCATGTCATCTTCCGTCTTCTGAGTGAGCTCTTCAACAGTGTTGATATTTGCTCTCTTTAGGCAGTTAAACGATCTTACTGAAAGTTCGAGCTCTTCGATCGTCATCTCGAGAGCCTTCTCTTTCTTATTTTCTTCCTTCTCAACCATGATAGAGAAATCTTCCGTACTGTCTTCGAGTCCGATAAACAGCTTTAGATGCTCTTCCATAATCTTGGCAGCAATTGCAACAGCCTCTGATGGCGTCACACTGCCGTCCGTCCAGACCTCAAGCGCAAGCTTGTCATAGTCTGTAACCTGACCTACACGTGTATTGTCAACAGTGAAGTTGACTTTTCTTACAGGTGTGTAAATACTATCGACACAAATTACACCGATTGGTGTACTGTCTGTCTTATTTTGATCTGCCGTAGCATAACCTCTACCTCTTGCAAGATTGAGCTCCATGTACAATGTCGCACCATCTTCAAGGGTTGCAATGTGAAGGTCCTTATTAAAGATCTCAACATCGCCATCGATATCAGCTGCAGTTACTTCCTTCGGTCCAGTTACATCAATGATTGCAACCTTTTCCTCATCGTCACTGACTTTTGCAGCCAATTTTTTGAGGTTGAGGATAATTTCGGTCACATCTTCTTTGACACCAGGAACCGTTGAAAACTCGTGAAGTATTCCTTCGATTCTGATAGACGTAACAGCAGTACCAGGTAATGAGCTTAACAAGATTCTTCTTAAGCTATTGCCCAGTGTTGTGCCGTAACCTCTCTCAAGTGGTTCTACAACAAACTGCCCGTAAGTCTCGTCCGTATCGGATAAGATGGATTCGATCGTTGGCTTTTCAATTTCTATCACAATATTCCTCCTTACGAATCATGTGCACTTGCTTTTATTGATTCTTACTTAGAGTAGAGCTCAACGATGAGATGCTCTGCTACTGGTGTGTCGATATCGGCTCTTGTTGGAATCGCAACGACCTGACCTGTAAGCTTCTGCACATCTACCGTAATCCAAGCAGGAACTGTGATCTGCATGTCACGGATTTCCTTGAACTTTGGAGAATCTTGACTCTTTGTCTTAACAGAAATCTGTTGTCCAGCCTTGACTTCATAGGAAGGAATATCAACCTTCTTACCATCAACGAGGAAATGTCCATGTACAACGAGCTGGCGAGCTTCTTTTCTTGAAGATGCAAATCCCATTCTAAATACGACATTGTCTAGTCTTGACTCGAGCATGATGAGTAGGTTTTCACCAGTCATACCCTTTCTCTTTGAAGCCTTTACAAATGTATTCTTAAATTGCTTCTCTAATAGTCCGTAGAATCTCTTTGCCTTCTGCTTTTCTCTTAACTGAAGACCATAGTCAGATACTTTCTTTCTTCCCTGTCCATGCTGTCCAGGTGGGTAATTCTTCTTCTCAAGAGCACACTTCGTGCTGTAGCAACGTTCTCCCTTGAGGAAAAGCTTCTGACTCTCTCTCCTGCACAATCTGCAGGATGCGTCTGTATATCTTGCCATTTGCTATATGCCTCCTACTACACTCTTCTTCTCTTTGGCGGTCTGCAACCATTATGAGGAATCGGTGTGATATCCTTAATCATCGTTACATCAAGTCCTGCTGTTGCAAGTGCTCTGATTGCAGCTTCACGTCCGCTACCAGGTCCTTTAACGAAGACTTCTACCTTCTTTAGTCCATGCTCCATCGCGCCTTTCGCAGCAGTCTCAGCTGCCATCTGTGCTGCAAATGGTGTGGATTTTCTGGAACCCTTGAACCCAAGGCTACCAGCACTTGACCAACTTAAAGCGTTGCCGCTCTCATCAGTAAGTGTAATAAGAGTGTTATTGAAAGTAGACTGGATATGAGCTTGGCCTCTCTCAATATTCTTTCGCTCTCTTCTCTTTCTTCTGACTGTCTTTTTAACAGCTGCCATGTGTTACCTCCTTAGGCCTACTTCTTCTTTCTACTTACGGTCTTCTTTGGTCCCTTACGTGTACGCGCATTTGTCTTGGTCTTCTGACCGCGTACTGGCAAACCACGTCTATGACGGATTCCCCTGTAACAACCGATTTCCATAAGCCTCTTGATATTCATGCCTACTTCACGTCTGAGGTCACCTTCAACTTGGTATTCGCTGTCGATGATCTTTCGGATCTTTGCATCTTCATCCTCAGAAAGGTCTTTCACGCGAACATTCTTGTCTACGCCAGCCTTTTCAAGGATCTCTACTGCAGTCTTTCTGCCGATACCGTAGATGTATGTGAGACCGATTTCTATTCTCTTGTCTCTTGGTAAATCAACACCGGCTATTCTAGCCATATTCTGCCTCCTAAATCACATAATAATTTATTTATTAGTTCTGCCTGTATTAGTTCTGCCTGCTGTGTGCGGCTATCCTCATCACGCCGAGGCGCAAATGTCACAAATAGCTCTAAACACACAAAATACATGAAAAACAAGTCTTCCATGTTGGTGTATGTAAATGCAACTAACTCGGTAGTATCGTTATCTCACGACGATGATACACAGCCGCTCCGAGCAGGCTTTTACGCTTATTAATGTCTTAACCCTGTGTCTGCTTGTGCTTTGGATTCTCACAGATAACCATGACTTTGCCACGTCTCTTGATAATCTTGCACTTTTCACAGATAGGCTTTACAGATGCTCTTACTTTCATTTTGCCTTCTCCTTTTCATAACCATTCGCACTGAATCGCACGAAATATAATAATAACACACTCTTGCGACATTTGCAAGAGGTCTTACTCTATTATTACTTATCTCTCCAAGTGATTCTGCCACGAGACAGATCGTAAGGGCTTAACTCAACTTTTACGCTGTCACCCTCTAAGATACGTATGAAGTTCATGCGAATCTTGCCTGATACGTGTGCTAGGACCACGTGACCATTTTCAATTTCAACTTTGAACATAGCGTTTGGTAGTACTTCTACTACTGTACCAACTACTTCAATGACATCGCTCTTTGCCATAATCTATCCTCTATCCTTATCTCTATCATCAATCGTGATGATTATCGGTTCATCATCAGTTATTACGACAGTGTTTTCATAGTGTGCACTGAGGCTTCCATCTGAAGTAAAAAATACCCAATCCTCATCGTGCTCTGGCCAGATTACATCATGATGACCTACGTTTACCATCGGTTCAATTGCAAGAACCATACCTGGAAGTAATTTAGGACCTTTTCCAGCTTTTCCATAATTCGGAACCTTTGGATCCTCGTGCATTTCTTTACCAACGCCATGACCGACCAAATCTCGCACAACAGAATATCCATGTGCTTCAACATACGTCTGAACGGCATTGCCAATATCACCGAGTTTAAAACCTTTCCTACAAACTTTTACAGCCTCGTAGAAACTTTGTCTTGTGACATCAATGAGCCTTTGTGCTTCATCGGAAATCAATCCAACTGCAAAGGTACGCGCAGCATCGGATACCCAACCTTGATATGTACTACCCATATCGATGGAGACAATATCACCGTCTCTGAGAATTGTCTTCAAAGAAGGAATGCCATGTACAACCTCATCATTGACAGAGATACATGCACTTGCAGGGAAATCCTGATAACCTAGAAACGTCGGATACATCCCCTCGCCGCGGACTCTATCTTCAATATAGTCGTTGATTTCTTTCGTGCTCACACCTGGCTTTACAATATCTTTTAACTCATAAAGCACGGCTCCAGTCACTTGACCTGCCGTGCGCATGAGTTCTATTTCTTTTTTTGATTTTAGCTTTATCATATGCCTACTTATCCAAAGCCTTTGCGATTAGACCTTCAACCTTGTCAATTCCAATTGTGCCATCAATCTCTGTGAGAAGCCCTGCTTCGGTATAGAATTCAACGAGCGGCAATGTAGACTCTTCATATACGGCAATACGATTGCGTACCGTTTCTTCATTGTCATCAGCTCTTTGATAAAGTTCACCACCGCAAATGTCACAAACGCCATCCACTTTTGGTTTCAATGAATCAACATGATATGGTGCGCCACACGCTCTGCAGACTCTTCGTCCAGCGATACGTCTTACAAGTTCTTCATCAGGAACAACAATGCTCACAACGATGTCGAGCTTTGTACCTAAGTCTTTCAGAATCCCTTGAAGCGCTTCTGCTTGAGCAACTGTCCTTGGGAAACCATCGAGGATGAAACCATCCTTTGCATCGTCCCAAGAAAGTCTATCTCTAACGAGATCAATTACAAGCGAGTCGGGGACAAGATCGCCCTTGTCCATATATCCCTTCGCTTTTACGCCAAGTTCAGTACCCTCTTTGATGTTTGTTCTGAAAATGTCACCAGTGGATATTGCAGGAATACCAAAATCTTTCGTAATTCTTACAGCTTGTGTACCCTTACCTGCCCCTGGAGGACCTAGTAATATCATTCTCATTATAGGAATCCTTTATAATTTCTCATGACCATCTGCGACTCGATTTGTTTCATCGTATCAAGCGCAACGCCAACTACAATCAAAAGTGAAGTTCCACCAAAACCAATTTGAAGTGCAGTAAACTGCTGTATCAAAGTAGGAAGTGTCGCAATAATCGCTAAGAAAATCGCTCCAACAAAGGTAACTCTTGTCATAACCTTGTTTAGATACATTACTGTATCACGGCCAGGTCTGATGCCAGGCACAGAACCACCATTATGCTTCATATTTTCTGCTACTTCTACAGGATTCAACGTAATTGCTGTATAGAAGAAAGTAAAGAATATGATAAGAATTACATTGAAGACTCCGTATACCCAGATACCTGGATTACCAGCAGGAGACAACCACTTTGTAACAAACTGAGTAAAACCACTCTGTTGATCCAAGAAGTATGTAATTGTGAGTGGGAACTGCAATAAGGAAATCGAGAAAATTACAGGAATTACACCTGCCTGATTAACCTTAATTGGAATGTGTGTATTTTGTCCGCCATACATCTTACGCCCAACAACACGCTTTGCATATTGTACAGGAATACGTCTCTGACCTTGCTGAACCAAGATAACACCAATGATTACAGCGAGAGCAAATACGCAGAATAAGATAATTGCAATTGCACTGATTTCACCAGCCTTAAGCTGTGTAAAGGCACCACGAATTGCAACAGGCGCTCTACCAATGATACCCGCGAAGATAATTAGTGAGATACCGTTGCCAAGACCATACTCATTGACCTGTTCACCAAGCCACATCAAGAAAGCGGTACCTGCTGAAAGCATAAGTACAATGACTGCAACGGAGAAGAAATCTGTATTGATGAGTGCAGACCTAAATAGACCAACAGACATACCAATCGCCTGCAAAAATGCAAGAATAACTGTCAGATATCTTGTATACTGTGCAATCTTCTTTCGACCCTCTGTACCTTCTCTTGAAAGCTGTTCCAATTTTGGAATTGCTATCGTCAGAAGATTGAGTATGATTGAAGCTGTGATATATGGTGTAATAGATAGGGCAAATATTGTAAATTTGCTAAACGATCCACCAGAGAAGAGATCGAACATCTCGAACAATCCCTTACCTGCAATCGCCTGCTGAATATATGCTCTATCAATTCCCGGAACAGGAATATTACTTCCTAATCTGAACACTGCCAGCATGAGAAGAGTAAATATCATCTTATTCCGTATATCTGGAATTTTAAAAGCCTTTCCTAGAGTCTTGAACATCTCCATGCCTAAATCTCCTCTGCTTTGCCACCGGCCTTTTCGATCTTCTCTACCGCTGTCTTAGAAAACTTAGCAGCCTTAACTGTAAGGTTCTTTTCAAGCTCTCCATCACCGAGAATCTTTACTCCAGCAAGCTCTTTCTTGATAAGTCCAACTTCCTTAAGGAGAGCCAAAGTTACCTCAGTACCATTGTCGAATCTATTTAGAGCTTCTACGTTGATTCCAACATACTCTGTTCTAAATTTATTGTTGAAGCCTCTCTTAGGGAGTCTTCTATAAAGTGGCATCTGACCACCTTCGAATCCAAGTCTGACACCACCGCCACTTCTTGAATTCTGACCGTTCATTCCTCTACCGGCAGTCTTACCTTGACCAGTAGCCGTACCTCTACCCTTACGCTTAGGAGCTTTGCTACTACCCGCAGGGGCTTGAAGTGTATGAAGTTTCATATCTTTAAGCCTCCTTTACGCTTCTTCGACCGTAAGAAGATGCGATACCTTTTTGATTGAACCGCGAGTTGCAGGTGAATCTGCAAGCTCTACAGTCTGATGCATCTTACGAAGTCCGAGCGCCTCAACTACTTTTCTCTGTGCAGGAGACGCACCGATAACACTCTTTGTAAGAGTAATTTTTACCTTATCTGCCATGTCTGCCTCCTTAACCAAGCACTTCTTCAGGAGTCTTCCCCCTGAGCTTTGCAATATTTTCCAGAGTCTTAAGGTTCTTCAATGCTTCGATTGTAGCATAAGCCATGTTACCGACATTGTTACTACCTAATGACTTTGCTCTTACGTCTTTAATACCAGCAAGTTCAAGTACAGTTCTAACTGAGCTACCAGCAATTACACCAGTACCTTCAGCAGCTGGCATAACCAGAACCTGTCCTGCGCCAAAGATGCCTAAGTTTCTATGTGGAAGGGTTGTACCTACCATTGGAACCTTAATTAGCTTCTTCTTTGCATCCTCGATCGCCTTACGAACAGCTTCGGGGATTTCTCTTGCCTTACCTTGTCCTACACCAACAAGACCAGCCTCATCGCCTACTACAACGGTAACGGAGAATCTCATGTTACGACCACCCTTAACCGTCTTAGCGACACGCCTGATGTTGACGATGGACTCTTTGAATTCCACCTTCGAATAATCATTATTATTGTACATACAGGTAATCCTCCACTAAAACTTGAGTCCGCCGGCACGAGCACCGTCAGCCAATTCTTTAACTCTACCGTGATAGAGGAAACCACCTCTGTCAAAGGCTACCTCGCTGATACCTTTTTCAGTACCAAGCTTAGCAATCTTCTCGCCTACGAGCTTTGCTGCATCTTTATTGCCACCATAAGCCGCCTCAGCCTTGATGTCCTTATCAAGGGAAGATGCGCTAGCGAGTGTTGTCCCGCTGACATCATCAATAATCTGAGCCGAAATATTCTTAAGGCTTCTGTAAACACACAATCTGGGTTTCGCAGGAGTGCCTTTAAGATTTTTTCTGACTCTTTGGTGTCTAGCAAGACGCCTGCCAGTTCTACTAACTTTAGACATTTATTCCACTCCTTTCCTTTAACCCTTAACTCCGGCTTTACCTTCCTTACGACGGATTTTCTCACCATCGTAACGGATTCCCTTGCCCTTATAAGGCTCAGGTGCTCTCCATGCTCTGATTACAGCAGCGTAATTACCAACAAGAGACTTGTCGATACCGCGTACGATAACCTCTGTAGCAGCAGGTACTTCCGTGGTGATACCATCTGGGTCTTCCATCACTACAGGATGTGAATAGCCGAGGCTTAATGTAAGGGTCTTACCCTTCTTGTCAGCCTTGTAACCAACACCTGTCATGATGAGCTTCTTCTCGTATCCAGCACTTACACCAACCACCATATTGTTGATAAGTGTACGTGTGAGTCCGTGAAGTGATCTGTTTTCTTTTGAGTCATTTGGACGTGATACGATAATTGTATCGTCCTTTTGCTCGATTGTGAGCTGCTCAGCATACTTTTCTGTAAGCTCACCCTTCGGTCCTTTGACTGTTACTTCATTGCCAGCGGCAATCTTAACGTCAACTCCGGCAGGGATAGCCACAGGTAATCTTCCTATTCTAGACATGTCTACCTCCTACCATACATAGCAGATAACTTCGCCACCAATATTGAGCTTACGTGCTTCCTTATCGCTGATTACGCCTTTAGACGTAGAAATAATCGCGATACCGAGTCCGCCCAATACTTTGGGTACATCTTCTGCCTTTGCATATACTTTTAGTCCTGGCTTTGATATCTTTTTGATACCGGAGATTACCTTCTCCTTGCCAGCACCATACTTCAATTCGATATTGATTATGCCCTGCTTATCGTCTGCAATGACTTCAAAGCCTTTGATATAACCTTCATCCTTAAGTATGGTTGCAATGCTCTTCTTCAACTTTGAAGCAGGAACGCTAACTGTAGGGTGACCTACGGTGTTGGCATTTCTGATCCTAGTAAGCATATCCGCAATGGGATCTGTCATTGTCATGCTACCTGTCCTCCTAAATACTACCAGCTTGCTTTTCTGACGCCAGGGATTTCTCCCTTATATGCAAGCTCTCTGAAACAGATTCTGCAGATACCGTACTTTTTAAGAACGGAATGAGGTCTACCACATATCCTGCACCTAGTGTAAGCTCTCGTGCTAAACTTAGGTTTTCTCTGTTGCTTTACCTTGAGAGATGTCTTAGCCATATCTTCACTCCTTCTCTCTACTTCTCAAACGGCATACCGAGCAGTTCTAAAAGCGCATGCGCTTCTTCATCTGTCTTTGCCGTTGTCGTGAATATGATGTTCATACCTTTAACAGTATCTAGCTTATCGTAGACGATCTCAGGGAAGATTGATTGTTCCTTGAGTCCCATTGAATAGTTGCCTCTACCGTCGAATGAATTATTACTTACACCTCTGAAGTCACGAACTCTAGGTAGTACGATATTGAAGAACTTATCTGCAAATACGTACATGTTGTCACCACGAAGTGTTACTTTCGCACCGACAGGCTGGCCTTGTCTTACCTTAAAGTTGGCAATGGACTTCTTAGCCTTTGTAACGACTGGTCTTTGTCCAGAGATGAGCGCAAGCTCTTCTACTGCGGACTCCATGAGCTTCGTATTGTCTTTTGCTTCACCAAGACCCATGTTAATTGTAATCTTTTCGAGCTTTGGAATCTGATTTACATTCTCGTACTTAAACTTCTCAAGTAGAGACTTATAAACTTCATTTTTGTAAGTTTCTTGCAATCTAGCTGCCATAACAGTCTCCTCCTTCCTTAGTCAAGTACCGCACCGGTCTTCTTAGATACTCTGACCTTCTTACCATCTTTAATCTCGTATCCGATCTTCGTAGGTGCTTTTGCTTTGCTATCATAATACATGACGTTACTTACGTCAATTGGACCTTCCTGATGCTTAATCTCCGCTCTTTCGGTTCTAGTCTGCTTCTGGTGCTTTGTCTGAACATTGACACCTTCTACAATAATCTTACCGTCTTTCGGGATTGACTTCAGGACTTTGCCCTTCTTGCCTTTGTCCTTGCCAGTAATGACAAGTACTGTATCATCCTTTTTTATACGCATCCTGTATGCCTCCTAAAGTACTTCCGGTGCGAGTGACACTATCTTCATGAAGCTCTTCTCTCTAAGCTCTCTAGCTACAGGGCCAAAGATACGAGTACCAACTGGTGTCTTGTCATCTTTAATAATTACGCCTGCATTTTGATCGAACTTAACATAGCTTCCGTCAGATCTTCTTGCGCCTGTCTTCGTTCTCACGATTACAGCCTTCACAACGTCACCCTTTTTAACTACACCACCCGGAGATGCATCCTTCACAGCGCATACAACGATATCGCCGATATTGGCATTCTTACGTCCCGTACCACCAAGGATACGAATGACGAGAAGCTCTTTAGCTCCGGAATTGTCGGCAACTCTCAATCTTGTTTCTGTCTGAATCATCTGTTGCCTCCTTACTTAACCTTCTCGACTACGTCGACAAGTCTCCATCTCTTATCTCTAGAGATTGGTCTTGTCTCCATAATTCTAACCTTATCGCCAATATTGCACTGATTTTCTTCATCATGAGCTTTGAACTTTTTCGTTCTCTTGACGGCTTTTCCGTAAAGGGAATGCCTTACGAAATCTTCGACCGATACTGTGATGGTCTTATCCATCTTATTGCTTGTAACGATGCCGACTCTCGTCTTTCTGTTATTTCTTTCTGTATCTGACACAGCGCATCCTCCTTTCCGATTAACCAAGTGCCTTTTCTCTAAGCACTGTCTTAACTCTAGCAATCTGCTTCTTTACGTCCCTCATACGGATGGGATTTTCTAGCTGACCTGTAACATGCTGGAAGCGTAGATTAAAGAGTTCACTCTTATTCTTTGTCAGCTCTGCCTGAAGCTCTGCTTCAGTCAGCTCTCTCATCTTCTCAAGTTTCATTATGCTTCACCGCCTTCTGCATGTTCCTGGCCCTTAACAGCGAACTTTGTTCTGATTGGGAGCTTGTGCGCTGCTAATCTCATAGCTTCTCTTGCAGCTTCTTCGCTTACACCCTTAATCTCGAACATTACTCTGCCCGGTTTAACAACTGCTACCCAATACTCAGGTGAACCTTTACCGGAACCCATTCTTACTTCAGCTGGCTTCTTTGTAACCGGCTTATGTGGGAAAATTTTAATAAATACCTTACCGCCTCTTTTGATGGAACGTGTCATTGCGATACGAGCAGCCTCTATCTGGTTACTCTTAATCCAACCACACTCCGTTGCGATAAGACCGAAATCTCCGTTGGAGATAAAGTTGCCTCTGGTGGCAACACCCTTCATGCGTCCTCTATGGACTCTCCTACGCTTCACGCGCTTTGGCATCAACATCTAGGTCACTCTCCTTTCTATTCTTCGGTAGTCTCAGGGGCATCAACAACTGGTGCATCAGCTACCGGAGCGGGAGCTGGCTGAGCCTTAGGTGCTTTACGCACTCTTGGATTTACAGCCTTAGGAAGCTCTGGCTTATCGCCGAAACGTCCACCTCGTCCTCCACCATTTCTATTATCACGTCTTGGTCTGTCACCACCGCTACGTCTGCCGTCTCTCTTGTTGTCTCTCTTGCCACCCTGCTTTTCTTCAGGAATCGCACTGAGAAGACCCTTTTCAAGTCTCTCACCAAGATTAATCCAAACCTTTACACCAATCTTTCCATACATTGTATCAGCTTCAGCGAAACCGTAATCAATGTTGGCACGAATCGTATGTAGCGGAACATTACCTTCAGAATACTTCTCGTTACGAGCAATCTCAGCGCCGCCAAGTCTTCCGCTTACGAGAACTTTGATTCCCTTTGCATTGGACTTCATCGTGCGACCAATCGCCTGCTTCATGGCTCTTCTGAAAGAAACTCTTCTCTCAAGAGCCTGTGCAATGCTCTCAGCTGTAAGTTGCGCATCCAATTCAGAACGCTTTACTTCAACGATGTTGATAACTACTTGCTTACCGATGTGCTTTTCAAGACCAGCCTTAAGCTCGTCAATACCAGCACCGCTTCTTCCGATAACGATACCAGGCTTATCCGTAAGGATAGTAACCTTGATCTTATCCTGTGCTGCTCTCTCGATTACAGTCTTGGAGATACCTGCTGCATAAAGCTTACGCTTTACGTACTCACGTACCTTGCTGTCTTCAATCAAACAGTCAGCGAATTTGTGCTTGTCTGCATACCATTTGGAATCCCAATCTTGGATGACTCCAACTCTCAGTCCGTGTGGACTTACTTTCTGACCCATGCGTATCCTCCCTTATTCTTTCTCTTTAAGAACTACGCCTACATGACTGTTTCTCTTGAGAATGATTGATGCTCTACCTTGAGAACCAGCTCTCCATCTCTTGAGTGTAGGTCCCTGATGCGCATAGACTTCAGCTACATACAAGTTGTCGGGATCTAAGTCGTGATTGTTCTCGGCATTGGCTGCAGCAGATTGTACAACTTTTTCGACAATCTCAGCACCCTTACCGGGAGTGAACTTTAATATTGTGAGTGCCTCAGCAAGATCCTTGCCTCTTACAAGATTTGTAACAGGTATAAGCTTGATCGGAGACATCTTCACATATTTTGCAATTGCTTTAGCTTCCATTGCTATGATCTCCTTCTACTAATCAAAGTTATAGGTCTTAACCGCTCTTACCTTCGTATTCTTGTCGGCACCGTGACCTCTGTAAGTCCTTGTTGGTACAAACTCACCGAGTCTGTGTCCAACCATATCTTCTGTAATGTACACAGGCACGTGTCTTCTGCCGTCATGGACAGCAATTGTGTGACCAACCATCTGTGGGAAAATGGTAGAAGGTCTTGACCATGTCTTGAGTACTTTCTTTTCATTGGCCTCATTGAGAGCAATGATCTTTGCGAGCAACTTCGTGTTCACAAAAGGGCCTTTTTTAAGTGATCTACCCATTTAAATTGCCATCCTTCCCTATCTCTGACCGCGCTTCTTAACAATGTTCTTGTTGCTTGCCTTGTTCTTCTTTCTCGTCTTATATCCGAGAGCAGGTTTACCCCAAGGAGTAACAGGGCTAACACGACCGATTCCTGTCTTACCTTCACCACCACCATGTGGGTGATCGTTTGGATTCATTACAGATCCTCTAACCGTTGGTCTGATACCCATGTGACGTTTTCTACCAGCTTTACCATAGTTGATGTTCTGGTGATCCAGATTACCAACTTCGCCGATTGTCGCCTTACATTCGATTCGGACTCTTCTTACTTCGGTTGAAGGGAGTCTAACTTGTGCATAATCACCTTCTTTAGCCATCAGCTGAGCGCCATTACCAGCAGCTCTGACCATCTGACCACCCTTACCAGGCTGAAGCTCGATGTTGTGAATGATTGTACCAACTGGAATGTTCTTCAATGGAAGCGCATTACCAACAACGATATCTGCTTCTGGACCAGAATAAATTACCTGATCAATCTTGAGCTTGTTTGGTGCGATGATATATCTCTTCTCGCCATCTGCATAGATGATGAGGGCGATATTTGCAGTTCTGTTTGGATCGTACTCGATTGTCGCAACGCGACCTGGAATACCATCTTTGTTACGCTTGAAGTCGATGATTCTGTACTTCTGACGGTTTCCGCCGCCTCTGTGACGAACGGTAATCTTACCTCTGTTGTTACGACCTGCGAATTTCTTCTTTGACTCAAGAAGTGATTTTTCAGGTTTGTTTGTCGTAATCTCTTCAAATGTTGAGACCGACATGCCTCTTAAACCGGGCGTCGTCGGATTGTATTTCTTAATTCCCATTGATTATGCCCCTTCCTATAGTCCTTCGAAGAATTCGATTTCCTTGCTTCCAGGAGCAAGTTTCACGATAGCCTTCTTATAAGAGGATGTGCGACCAACGTTCTTGCCCATTCTCTTTAACTTACCAGAGTAGTTCATGATGCCTACCTTCTCGATTGTGATACCAAAGATATCTTCGAGTGCATGCTTTACCTCTGTCTTGTTGGCGTCTGTAGCAACTTTGAAAGTATACTTGCCAACTTGCGCGTCATCCATAGATCTCTCTGTGATGACTGGCTTGATTATTACGTCATAAGGTGATCTCATTAGGAATACACCTCCTCTATCTTCTTTACTGCATCCTGTGTAAGGATGAAGCTATCACAATTCAGGATTTCATATACATTGAACTGTCCAACGTTAGATGTGAATACACCAGGAATGCTGGAAGCTGATCTGATGACATTTGCATCCTTTTCAGCTGTTACAATCAATGTCTTCTTCGTGTCAGAATTCACTGCCGCGAGAAATGCTTTCATATCCTTTGTCTTTGGTGTCTCGAATGTGAGAGAATCGATTACAATCAACTCGCCTTCGTTGACTTTGTCAGAAAGAACAGATTTGAGTGCAATTCTCTTTACTTTCTTAGAAACTGCATATCTGTAATCTCTTGGCTTTGGAGCAAACACGATTCCACCACCTACATGATTTGGAGAAGTGGTTGAACCCTGACGACCACGACCTGTACCTTTCTGTCTGAAAGGCTTACGTCCACCGCCTCTGACTTCTGAACGAGTCTTTGCGGATTGTGTACCTTGTCTTTGGTTCGCAAGATAATTTTTAACTACTTCATGAACAGCGTACTGGTTGATCTCAAAACCAAAAATCTCGTCTTTTAGTTCAATATCACCTACAGAGGCGCCGCTCTTATCAAGCATTGTTACTTTTGCCATTGTACTGCCCCCTTCTTACTTTCCTTGACCCTTGACTGCATGTTGCAATCTCACGAGGCCACCCTTCTTGCCTGGGACAGCTCCCTTGACAAGTATGATATCTCGATCAGCTATAACCTTTACGAGCAGGGCATTTTGAACCGTTACGGTATCGCGACCCATACGGCCCGGTCCCTTGTTGCCTTTGAATACCCTTGAAGGATATGTACCAGCAGCGAGCGCACCAGCAAGTCTTTTGTGCTTTGAACCATGAGTTGTTGGACCTCTTTGATGTCCGTGACGCTTGATGTTACCCTGTGTACCCTTACCTTTTGATGTACCTGTTACATCGAGGATTGTACCCTCTTCGAAGTCAGCAACCGTGATTGTCTGTCCTGCTTCATAAGTCTCACCCTCTTGAAGTCTAATCTCTTTAAGCACTTTCTTAGGTGTCGCACCATGCTTATCGAAATGACCTTTTTCAGGCTTATTGGTTCTGCTTTCTTTCTTTTCTTCAAAACCAATCTGAACGGCATCATATCCATCAGTGTCTACAGTTTTAATCTGTACAACAGTGTTGGGTGTTGCCTCGATGACAGTTACGGGGATAACCTCGCCTGCCTCGTTGAAGATCTGCGTCATGCCGATCTTTCTTCCTAGAATTGTCTTCATTCTCTTTCCTTCCTTACAGCGGATTGTTGCCAATCATACTAAGACTATAGCTTTATCTCTACGTCTACACCTGCTGACAAGTCGAGTTTCGTGAGTGCATCGATTGTCTTAGGACCTGCATGTGTAAGAACGATGAGTCTCTTATGTGTGCGCTGCTCGAACTGCTCTCTGCTGTCCTTGTACTTATGTACAGCTCTTAGAATGGTAACGACTTCCTTCTGTGTTGGTAGTGGAATCGGTCCACTTACATCAGCGCCGTTCTTCTTCGCAGTCTCGACGATTGTTGCAGCAGCCTTGTCGAGTGCTTCAGGCTCATAAGCCTTTAGCTTGATTCTGATCTTTTGGTTATCCATGGTTCCTCCTAGATTCACTTCTCGCCACCCTCATGGGGCAACATACTCTGCAGAAATAACCCGCATTATGCAATTATGATAGCGAACCAGCATGTCAGCCTTATCCGCCTCAGCAATTACGGCAACCTCCTGCTTCATTGCGTACTTGCGCATAGAACTCCTAATTTCGCAAGCTTTACTATTGTACTATATGCAAATGGGGGTTGCAAGGGATTTTTTGATTTTTTGTTTGTTTTTTATTGATGATGAGGTTATAAATGTTGGAATTGTGAGGTTTGTTTGCTTTTAATTCGCACATAGCTCCGTGCGAATAGAAAAAAATAGAATCGTTTACAGTTCATACAATTCATACGGTGCAATATCTTGACCACCTGGCCATGCAAATCGAGATCCGTCTTCTGTTATATAAACAGATTTGAAATAAGCTTTATCTAGTAGTTGTTCGTACCAACTACCTTTTATATATGGCTTTACATCGAAAATTGCTTCGTTGCCTGTTTCGTATTTGATTTTGACTCTGTAGTTTGTCAGGGGGGCTATGTGAATGATCTTAATTTGTGACATGATTTGTAATTCCTCTAATAATTAAATGCAAATGAAAGATAGTTCGCGTCCCACTTTGTATACCTTGCGATGGAATGCTCGATAAATTATAGCATATATATAGAAGATTATTAATAGAAGAATACGAAGTTCGTTTAGCTTACATCGGCATCGTCATCGTAATCAACTTTATATTGACCATGAGAACCCTCTTCATAGTCTTCTTTGTGTACATCATATTTCTTTGGATTTCTGCAGATTTTTAAGAGACCTACGGCGAAGAGTCCTACGAGGAACATGTTGGGAAATCCACCTAGATTAGATGCGGCTTTGACACCTTCTATATCTGCGAGGCTGATGAGTACCCACGTGACAGCGCCGATCGTCACACCCCATACAACCTTCAAATAAGTTGGTGCAGCAACATCACCACTCGCATTTCCGCTTGTACACAGACCAGCCATCGCTGTTGTGTTGGAATCGGCAGCGGTTACAAATGAAATAAAGATGAGGAATAGATAGAATGGGATTACAACAATCGCTAGTGGAAATTGATCGAAAATGGCGTATATGATGGATTCGGGGCCTTTGTCCAGCAGCATATCGTGGAAGCCCATTCCTGCATTTTCATAATAGATGGAGGCGGTTGCAAAAAGTCCCATCCAGAGCGTACTGAAGAGCGCAGGAATTACAAAGTTGCAGGTAATACCCTGTTTGATGGTATATCCTTTTAAGATGTGACCGATAAATACCCCTGTGACTGGTGTCCATGCAAGCCAGTTACACCAATAGAAAATCGGCCAGCCCTTTGCCCAACCGTCATTGTAAATGTCGCCAGTGGCAAAGCTCATTTTGAAAAAATCGGAGAGATAGGCGCCGATGGATTCAAAAGTAAAATTGGCCATAAATGCTGTTGGTCCAAATATAATCACAAATGCCAACAATATAAAGTATGCTTTCGAGTTGATATTGGATAGAATTTTGATTCCTTTATCGACGCCAGAGACACTGGAGATGATGAAGGTGACGACGATAACAGCGATGACAATCGCCCAAGATACAGGACCACTTTGAATGCCTGCGATATTTTCTAATCCGCCTGCGATTGTCATTGCGCCAGTGCCTAGAGATGCCGCCATGCCTGCTGCAACGGCAAAGAGACAGACGACATCAACAACCGATTTATATTTTCGGACTTTGGGACCAAATACTGGGACGAGCCCCGAACCGAGTGATGCTTGTTCCTTCATATTATGGAAGACAAAGGCAAATAAAATGCCTGCAACCGTATAAATTGCCATTGGCGACCACGTCCATTCTAGAAACATCGTCTCCATTGCAAATGTCGCAGCTTCAGGACTTCCAGGTGCAGCGCCAGTCATCGCAGCGGGTGCAAACATATGATACATCGGCTCTGCTGCCGCCCAAAACAGGATTCCTGCTCCAAGATCGATACAGAGCGTAATCCAAACCAAATTACCATAGCTCACGATGGGCTTTGCTTTTTTGCCACCGATGCGGACTTTTCCTAATGGAGAAAAATAAACGATGATGACCGTTGCGACACAAAGTATGGTTACACTATTAAATAACCATGCAAAATTACCTAGAATCCAGCCTGTAACCGCATTGAGTCCACCTAAGAACCCGTCTTTGTTGACAAAACTCAAAACCACCATGAGAATAAGCAGTGACCATGGGATAAAGAACACGCCTTTTTTCAAGGTCAAATCTACTTTTTTGACAGTGCTTGCCTTTTCTTGATTTATATTATCCATCGTAATTCCCCCTACGATTACACTATATTACCTGACTGTTTTCACTTCTCTGACAACACAATACTGTGAGATGTCATTTGTTATGGTAGCTATTTGCGCATCTGTTAAAGTTCTTTTTGGAATGCAGTATACTTGAGCTCCTATTTTTATACTGATTACATGTTCTGACAGATACATTTCGGAGCTTGATTTTGCAAATGTCGCAGCCTCATGTCCATCATCGGAGCGAGGTTCATCTTTATGCTTGCGCGTCTGTGTTGAAATACCATCTTTGGTAATGTTCAAACGATATTCACCTTGTATGGACGCGATTTTGCTGGCTTTCCGTTTCCGAATGACATTTGCGCCAAATAATATAAAAAACAGTGTAAATAAAACAAATCCAGCGAGCACCAAAAGGTAGCTGCGATCTGGATTTTTCATGTAGAAAAATAAGATACCACAGAAAAGCACGATGAGCATTGCGCTATGAACTTGCTTGCGAAGGCCTTCGCGCTTCCAAGCCAAGCATAATAGGGTTTCTGCAACCTCAGCTGACGTCAGCTGATAGTGAATGTGAATCTGTGGTATCGACATATTTGCCTCATCTCTACGATTCTACGATGATCTATTTATCCTAAAACACGATACATCGTCTTTAGTGTTGGTTCTAACAACGCAGGCAACTTGGAATAAACTTCCGTGTTTATCTGATCATATGCCTTTGTCGCCTCTGGATTTGGTGTAAACTCGTCCTTCACTCTTACCATATGCGCGACGGCTTCGTCGAAATCAGCGTATACGCCTGTTGCCACAGCTGCGCATATTGCACCGCCAAGACCCGCAGCACCATTCATCACATTTCTTACGGTGGTGACACCATACATATCTGCAAAAATCTGCATAAATAAATCACTGTTGGATCCGCCACCAGATATGATGATTTTCTTTGGCTTGATGCCAAGTTCTTGAATCATGCCATCATATTGGTTTTTGAGTGTCATCGCGATGGACTCCAGAATGGAGCGATAGATATGCCCTCGCGTATGTCGTTCATCAAAGCCAATCATCACGCCTTTTCGATAAAGTTGGTCTGCAGGCGCTAACCAATCTGGAATGGTCAGAAGACCATCGGAGCCAGGTGGAACATCTTTTGCATCGAGTGCAAGCAGCTCTTCTGTTGGAAGTCCTAAAGACGCTGCTTTTTTCTCGTATTCTTCACCGATGATACTTTTCAGCCATGAGACATGCCACATGCCACGCCGAATCCCATTGCTTTCATATAAATATCGTCCTGGTATACATGACAAATTTGTCCAATAATTTACGGGATCTTTCGCATTACCCTTACCACATACCATGGAAGCAATATACGTACCTAAAGAGATGAGTGCCGTATCATCATGGATCAGTCCTGCACCCAGACCTTCAACTGCCTTGTCATTTCCTGTTGCTACAACGGGTAGACCAATCGGCAGCCCCGTAAGTTCGCTTGCTTCCTTTGTGACTGTGCCAAGAATTTCGCCTGGCTGCATCAAATCAAGTAACTTTTCTCTGGGTATCTCAAAACTGTTAAAGTACGCTTCGTCCTCCGACCAATTCCAAGTATCGATATCCACAGGAAACTGCCACTGAAAAGCATTTGCCGCTGTGTCAACGAACTTGCCTGTGAGCCTGTGCGCCATATAACCTGTCGTCGGTGCGGTATAGCGGATTCGATCCTCATTGATGAACTTCTCATAACTTCTCACGTCCATCCAGCTCATCACAGGTTCTACGAGATTGCCTTCCGCATCCATAAAGGTTCGGCAGCATCTGATCGTACAAAGTCCCACGCCTTTTATCTGAGATTTATCACCGTCCCAACGATCCATGAGTCTCTTTGTTGCAATCTTGAGTGTATCCCATAAATCGTCATCAGGGTGCTCTACCCAGCCCAGCTTCCTTGCGATTGTCTTCTTTAGAGGTTCCACATCACTTGCGACAACATTGCCATGTTCGTCAATGATGAGTACTTTCGTGCTTTGTGAACCACCATCTATTCCTACAAAATATTGCATACGTTTACCTCGTTAAGAATCCGCCATCAACAGCCAATATGTGCCCATTTACAAACTGAGAAGCTTCACTTGCGAGGAATACGGTGGTGCCCATGAGATCATGAATCTTGCCCCATCTACCCTCTGCGGTGTGATCGACAATCCATTTGTTGCGAGCAGGATCTTGAACGGACGCCTCGGCAACCTTCGTCTGGAAATATCCTGGCGCAATACCATTGACCTGAATATTGTACTGTGCAAGTTCGTCGCAGTATGCTTTTGTAAGACCCGCGATACCATGCTTCGATGCTGCATAAGCTGGTGACCACTGTCCACCAAGGAACGAAAACATCGAACAGATATTGATCATCTTGCCACTCTTCTGCTCAATCATAACTTTGGCTGTCTCATAGCTCATCTCAAAGGCAGCCGTTAAATTAATCTGTATCATCTTATCCCAAGGCTCACGACCAAACTCCCTGACCTCTTCGCAGATACAGATGCCTGCACAATTTACGAGGATATCGACGGAACCGAAGACTTCTTTTGTCTCTTTCACGATTGCCGCGGGTACGCCAGGTGCCGTGATATCGCCACTGATATAGTGCATCTTGACGCCTTGCTCTTCGATGAGTGCGTTGTAAGCTGGATCGTCTGGCATGATACTTGGTGCTACAATATTTGCACCACCTTTGGCAAGCGCCAATGAAAAGGCTTGTCCAAGCCCCGTATTGCCACCTGTTACGATTGCCGTCTTGCCTTTTAATGAGAAATAATCCATGTTGAAGTCTGTGATTTCTTTTAAACTATAATCTGTCATTTTATGTTCCTCCATCCTATCATCTTTTGATGATTTTATTGTTGATTATTGCTGAATCCGCGCCAACAATAAATCGATAAATTCTGATGCATCACCTTCAACAACGATGTCTGCCATGCTGCAAATGGGTGCATCCTTATCTGTATTTACAGATATAATATAATCTGCATCGTTCACGCCCTCGATATGCTGCAAGGATCCATAGATTCCGAGTGCGATATATAATTTGGGGCTTACAGTCTTGCCTGACTGTCCAACTTGAATCTCTCTGCCTACAATCCGCGCATCAACGATTCTGCGGCTTGCAGCAACTTTGCCATTTAGTGCATCAGCAAGACGGTATAATTTTTTAAAATACTTCGATGTTCCGCCACCACCCGACACCAATATTTCCGCATCCCTGATATCATAGGGTAATTCGCGTACTTCTTTTCTCAGAAGTTTCACACCTGATTCTCTGAATGAGGTTAATTTCAGATAGGCTTCACGTCCAGCACGGTGGCGTAGATTTATATCAATATGCCCATCCATATTTTCACCACCAAATGCGTTCAAATCGATACTTGCCATGACGGGTGTGCTCTTGCTTTCAATGCAGGCAAAAAGTTTTCCGCCATAGGCAGGTCTGACAAAGGTTGGCATGCCTGCATCTGTTCGCGTGATACCGCTGACTTCTGCAATCAACCCTGCCTGTAGCCGCATCGCAAGGGCGGGAGCGACCATGCGCCCAAAGCCCTCTGCTGCGGTTAAAATACAGTCAAATTGATACATTTGCTGAATCTTTTCTAAAAAATCTACAATCGTCAAGATATCATAGTTTTCGGCGTGATTCATGTTGTAATTGCAATCAATTTGAATCCATGCATCCACGTACCTTCGTATTGTCTGCGTGGTAGCAAGCTTGCCTAAAGTGACCGCGTATATCTCATCGTCCGCCTCAGGATAAATCTGAGATGCCGCGTCAACGAAAGCTGCAATCTGCGAATTGGAACAGGTATATTCATCTATATAGACAAGTGTCTTATGCATGATCCACCAGCCCTCTTTCTAGCAAATACTGATAGACGGCTTCGATACCATCTGTATCATTTTGAACGATTATTCTATCGGGATTGAGTTCGAGTCGCCTTGTATAAGTCGTCCGAACTTGTGTGAGAGAACCTGCAAGCCCGATTTCGCTTGCCTGAAGACCGAGCGCATCGTTATCAATGTACGTGAGTCTGTCCTCCACATCCAACTCTAAATCTGCATAACTCACATAGGGTAATTTGTATCGGCTTTCTTTGCTGAACCCGAGTACCGCTGGTAAATTCACCTCATAATACGTCGTTGTTTGATCCGTTTCGACTTCGACAGTTGCGACATTTGCACCAAATTTCTCGTCCTCTATGCCTGTAATTCCCGTCATATGAGGTAGGTCTAACTGCTCTGAAATTTGGGATGGAATGTGTGCCGTAAAACCGTCGAGGGAGTGTGTTCCGCATAAAATCACATCGTACGTCTGAGATTTTAAGTAGGCACATAAAATTTTGGCTGTGGCAAACGTATCACTTCCTGCAAAGCTTGAATCCGAAATCAGTACCGCGCGATCCACATGGCGCCTCAGGATATCTTTCAGTTCGGGGGTGACACCTTTCGGCGCCATGGTGATTGCTTCAATGGATACATCTGAATCTTTCTTTTTCAATGCCAATGCAAATGCAAGGGCAGCCGCGTCGTCAGGATTGATTACCAAGTCCGCCTGATTACGAACCAATACATTTTTCTCAAAATCGTACTGGATATTGTCCACATCTGGTATAAATTTTATGAGGCAGATTATCTTCATCGTCGTGTCCTATTAATTTGCTTTTTTCAATGCGGCTTCTTTTGCGTTATCTTTCTTCAACTGTACACCAAATAGTACAATCAGTGCGACGCCAATGAGACCAAATACGGTATTGCTTATCCAATATGCGTTGTATCCACCGTTGTCGCCAAATGCCTTAAACAATGCACTATTATATAATGGTAAGATGATATCAGGCAAATAGCCGATGACGGATGCAAATCCAATTGTGACGCCAATCAATTTATCATCGACTTTGGCATCACCGAGTAGTGACCAATAAGTACCTCTGATTGCGTAGATGAAAATTGCTGCGCCAACAACCAAGATGTAAAATGGCGTCGCGCCAAGACCTACAGGTAAAATTGCCATGATGAGCAATGCTGCCGCAGAGCCAATCAGAGCGATTGATAAAATTTTCCTCTTACCAATCTTATCGCCGAGGAATCCACCGACAATGCCGCCCACAGGTCTCATCCACTGAACGATAACCATGACCGTGCCGACTTTTACGGCATTTACGCCTACATTGGTCTCCATAAAACCGCCAAAGTAGTAGATTGTCCATGTGACAGCGTAGGACATGAAAATGATGCCGCCGAGCAAGAATACGTATTTATTTTTGAAAATGAGACCGACATCTTTGATGTGAAACTTCTCTTTCGCTGGAGCATCATCAGCGTCATTGGCTGGTGTTTTTTGATCTTCCTTAACAAAGATGAAGATTAAGATGGCTACGGCAACCAGTACAAAAGAATACATGTATATAATCGTAACCAACGCATCTTTCTTGTCTGCAATCGCGTCACTGCCGCCGAGGACATGCGCGAAGATTGCGATGGAAATCGTTGCAAGTAGAGCTTCTACGACGCCTCTGCCGCCATCGAGGATTCCGAAGAATCGACCCTCATCTTCAGGGGTAGAGAGCAGTTTTACGAGTTTCATGTGTGCACTCCAGAATGTAAATACGGAGAAAACGCCCCAGATACAGTAAATCAATGCAACACCTGTAAAATTTGGTACTTGTGCAAACCAGAATCCGCCAGCAGCGGTTCCGAGCAGCGAGATTGTCAAAAGTTTCTTTGACGAGAACTTGTCACTGATGAGTCCACTTGGAAAATAACCAACCACAAACACAATGCCAAGTATTGAAAAGATTGTGTTGAGCTGTGTCAAATCCATATTGAACACTTGCAAAATCGTCTCTTGATAATTCTGCTTTAGATAGACCAACGGATAGATTGATCCAGCAGCGAGTACGACTAAAATCAATTGAAAATATCGTTTTAATACGTTCATCTCAGATTCTCCTTATTACGATTGGTAACCTCTACTTTTGGTATTTCACCCCTTCTTCTTGTGGAAAGATGGTTCCGAAATTCATGATTCCATCTGGATCAAATGCTTCTTTGAGTTTTTCTAACATATAGAAGGCGGAGCCGTGCTCTTCATCTGCCCACTCGTTGCGGTATTTGCCAATTCCGTGATGGTGACACATGGATCCCCCGAGCCGAAGCGTCTCCTCCACGATAATAGTCTGAATTGGGTGATGATAGATGCGCATCTCATCTTCAGGATTACACTTGATATTGTAGTTATATACAAAGTACATATTGGTTCCGTTGATATAGCTATGTGAGGAATGTCCACCGAGCATCGTGATGTCACCAATGCGCGGAAATTCATTTTTAATGCGCTCTATGACATTGTAATACACTTGTGGAATCGTCTCCCAATCAGCGGAGACTTCTGTTGTAAATCCATCATGTTTGTCATTGTCAACCATGCCTTGGAATTCGTCATCGAGATCCTGCTGCGACCAATTCAGCTGATTGAACCATGTTTCAATGAGTTTTGGATCTACAGGTTCTAGGATACCATCTTTAAACTTTTCTACAGCGGCATCGATGGCATTTGCAGTTGCTGTTACGATATCCTTTGGTCCCTCTGCCATGAATATCAAGACACATTTGTCTTTGTGGAAATGATAGAAATGTTGTCTTGCATCCTCTTCGGAATAGATTCGTGCAACCGATGGTCTAAATCCATTGACGACGACTTCTCGGAGCACTTTTAATCCTGTATCGACATCCTTTGTCAGATAACCGAAGAACTGATTGTTTTCTGGATAGAATTTGAATATTTTTATCGTCACTTCTGTGATGAAACAGAGCGTGCCTTCATTGCCAATAACGATGTGTCTGATATCTGGGCCGCCTGAGCGGCGTGGCACATTTTTGATTCGTGAGATATGACCATCAGGGAATACACATTCTAGCCCAACAACCATATCTTCAATGCCGCCATACAATGTTGAGAATTGACCAATACTGCGTGTTGCGACAAGTCCGCCATACTGTGCGACTGGCTTCGATTGTGGGGAGTGTCCCGTCGTATATCCCAAGATTCGAAGTTCATCTTCCAGCCTCTGTAATTGCACACCTGCCTGAACGGTTGCCTGCATATTGTATGTGTCAATCTTCATAATTTTGTCGAGTCTCTTACTATCGATGACGATGGTATCGTCCTTCCAATTTTCAAGTCCACCTTCAGTCGCTGTCTTACCACTACGAGGAATCACGTTAATCTTATGCTCTCTTGCAAATGTCAAAAGTTTCTTTACTTCTTCCGTATTATTTGGATACACGATTGCCGTAGGACTTGGAACATCCAACACTTTCTTAGCCTTTGCGTACTTTTTATAGCGGTCCGCCGCCGCGTCATAAAGTTCGTCCGAATCAAGATTAATCTGGTCCGCCAGTAGAATCTTCTGTAGCTCTTTGATTGTGTTTTCTTTGCTCATTTGGTTACCTCCTTTGTAACAAGGACATCTTATTCTTTCGTAATATAAATGTCAATACTTTTTTGAGAAATTTTCTATATTTTTTGAAAAAAGTATGATATAATGGAAAAGTTTCCAGAATGATGAGCATGATGTGGTGCTTCAGTTCCAGATTTGGGCAATTATTACATCTTAATTCTGGTTTATTTTGAAAATGATTTACGGAGATTACTGGTATAATAGAGTAAGCAGAGATTAGAATTTATTTTTTACGACATACGAGAGGACAGACATTATGGTGCATATTGATTATAGTAAATTAAATAAAACGGAATGTGAAATTAATGAGACCTTAAATATTGCCTCACAATCAGAAGAAAATATAAATATTATGCGTGCTGCAGAGCTTTGTGGGTGTTCAACGTCAAAGATATCCAAATTTGTAAAAAAACTTGGATTTACGAATTATAAAAATTATAGACGTTTTCTATACAATGAAGAAATGGAAAGACTCACGGTATCCAGTGAACTGGAGCGGATACGTACGTTTCTTGACAACTTCGATGTGACCTTAGTTGATCAGTTTATTGAATTGATTCATGGATATGACAAGATTATCTTCTTTGGCTATGGACCCTCTTTTTACTGCGCGGAGTATTTTGAATATAAATTGCGTATTGCGACAAATAAGACATGTATGGCAGTACCTGATGATATATCAGCAGAAAGCATGCTCGATGACAATAGCCTACTTGTCATCTTTTCGACAACGGGAAGATTCAAATCTTTTACGAATCTGTATGCACATGCAAAGGAAAAAGGTGCCGAGTGTCTGATGATTACGGAAGAATATAATTTGGACTTGATTAATGAATTTGAGAAAATCTTCGTCTTGACAAATTCTACACAAGGAGATGAACTCTCGCCTTATGAGAAGTCGCGCATCACCTTTTTCATCTTTATTGAAGAGGTGATCTTGAAGATTCAACGCGAGAAAAAATACGAAAAAGCTAATATTGTTGGATGAGATGTCGACTTCGTGACATAAAAACAGGTAAATCGACCTCGAAATACGCTAATCGGTCACGAAGTCGACATCTCACCTTAATAAGCTATGTTTCATTTATGTCTGCATGGTCATCGGCTTGATATTGACCATGAGAACCTTCTTTCTAATAAATGGATTCTCTGTAAAAGCAACTATGATTGCCTGTGTGACATGCGGGACCGGTCTGATCTACGACAATCAATAGCGTGTCGTCGTCACAGTCTGGCAGCACTTCGATGACTTTCTGTACGTGACCACTTGTCTCGCCTTTCTGCCAGAGGCTCTGGCGCGAACGGCTGTAGAACCATGTATAGCCCGTTTCTAACGTCTTTGTCAGGCTCTCCTCATTCATGTACGCGAGCATGAGGACATCGCCTGTACTTTTTTCTTGGACGATTGCAGGAAGCAGATCCGCTTTTGCGAAATATTTTTTGATGTCTATTTTGATGTCTATGTTGTTTATATTGCTCATAATTTTCCTTTTTATCTAAAATAACTCAGAGTGACTACCAATACGATGCAAAATTAATACTAGTACATCATTGATAATTTCGTATACTAATAGCCAATCTGGCTCAATGTGGCATTCGTGAGTTCCACGATAATTACCAGTAAGTTCGTGATCACACAATCGCTCTTCAAGCTTTTCGCCACTAGCAATTATATCAATTACCGCATAAAGTTTCTCCAATTTCTTACCTTGTTTTTTCGCTAACTTAACATCTTTCTTAAATTGATTCGTGAACTTTATTTCATATCTCATACTTCAAGTGCAGCTATCAAATCATCTATACTAAAATATCCTTGAGTGTTGGGATCATTTGCTAACTTTCTCCCTTCCTCAATCGCTTTTCGAGTAACAGCATTGGGCGTACTCAACTTCAGCTCAAACGGAATACCATTCGTTCTTATCGTTTGCTTTAAAAACATATTAATCGCCGTTGTCATATTAAGACCTAATTCGCTAAAGATTCGTTCTGATGCGAGCTTAACTTCTTGGTCAGTTCTAATGTTCAAATTTGTAGTAGCCATAATGACACCTCCTTTTTCATAATCACATTATAACAAATTTGCATTACATCGTCAATTCAATATAATGCATTTAAACACATATTGTACTTAAAATTCAAAAAAAGACGGAGCAATCCGTCTTTTTTAATGATATATACATCTGCGCCACATTACAGCTTTATCTTACGGGGATGTGCTGCTCTCGCAGTTTTGCTTTCACGTCATCTACCGTATACTCGCCGTAATGGAAGATGGATGCTGCAAGCGCGGCATCACACTCTGTTGCTTCAAATACCTCTGCAAACGATGCAAGACTTCCGCCGCCACCCGATGCGATTACGGGGATATCGACGACTTCACAGACAGCATCGAGCATGTCGTGGTCGAATCCAGCTTTTGTACCATCTGTATCCATAGATGTCAGCAAAATCTCGCCTGCGCCCAATTGCCATGCTTTTCTTGCCCATTTTACAACATCTAAGCCCGTATCATGTCTACCGCCAGCGGTATAGACGTTGAAGCGTTTTTTTCCATATCTGGAATCTTTAGGGTCTTCGACAATCCCTGTACATTTGCCATCGATCGCTACGACAACACATTGATTGCCAAATTTTCTTGCCGCCTCACTGATTAGGATTGGATTGAAAACAGCAGCTGAATTGACGCTTACTTTGTCAGCGCCAGCTCTTAACAATGCAGTAAAATCGTCGACCGTTCGGATACCACCGCCGACGGTCAGTGGTACGAAGACATTTGCAGCGGTTCTTCTTACGACATCGACCATCGTGCCGCGCCCCTCATGGGTTGCTGTGATATCAAGGAAGACAATCTCGTCTGCACCTTGTTTGTCATACTCAATGGCGCATTCGACTGGGTCACCAACATCTTGGATTCCGACAAAATTGACACCTTTAACAACGCGACCATCGCGCACATCTAGGCAAGGAATGATTCTTTTGGCTATCATATTTGTACTCCTCTATTTATGAGTTTTTGTCTACTGTCTTGAATTTCTTCAGATTCCCAGTCTTCTGGGCGCGCTCATCTAAGATTGTCATGACTTCGTCGATACCGACACCTCTGTCTGCCATGAGCACGAGCAAATGATACAGCAAGTCGCAGATTTCATTTTTCAGATCCTCTTTCAGTGGCTCGGTTGCACAAGAACCACTTTCTTTATCTGCGCATTTTGTCTCATTGTAGTGTGCTACCTGTGCAGCTTCTAGGCTTTTTGCAGCGATAATTGTCTCTGACATTTCCTCCCCACACTTCTTTAGAATCTTGTCGATGCCCTCTTTGAAAAGGTATGCCGTGTAGGACCCCTCTTCGGCGGAGGTCTTGCGATCTAAAATTACTTCATATAGGTCTACGATTGCTTGACTGTTCATTTTTTCCCCTTTGTTGTTCATTCTTATTTTTATATTAATAGTATAACATGTTTGTTCCTATAAAAAAATATGTAAAGTTAGCTTGACAAATATATGTGCACTGTTTATACTATATGTAAAGTTAGCTTTACAAAAAAATAATAAATAATAGAAGAGGAGATGCGATGACAGATGAATAATCGATTAGAAGAATTGCGAAAGGAACGCAAATTGAGTCAGGAGGACTTGGCACTGATTTTAGAAGTGTCTAGGCAGACAATCAATTCGCTTGAGAAGGGTCGTTACAATCCATCCATCTTGCTTGCGTTTAAGATATCACGATATTTTGAGAAAACAATTGAAGATATTTTTATCTATGAGGAGGAAGAACATGCTAAAGAAATGTAATGCTAATAAATTTAATAAAACGGTCACAGCGCTACTGCTCATTGTGGGGATTGCGTCCATCGTACTCGGCATTTGCCTATTTGTCTCAGTCCCTGAATCCGCGCATGGTCTCAGCAGTCTCGCGGGAATACTGACAGGAATGGGCGCAGTATTCACAGTTTTTGGAATTTGTTCACTCATCAAACATGCAAAACTTACGCCTGAGCAAAAGAGGCAGTTGGCGATCGAAGCGAACGACGAGCGCAATGTAATGGTTACTGGTAAAGCCTTTGTCATTTCCTCCATCACGGGGATTGCGCTTTGTTTTATCGTTGGTGTTGTATTCTTTGCACTTGATAATATCGATATTGAAAATGTCGTTGTTGGCTATGCCTTTATTGCTTGTATGTTCGTCCAGACAGTTACTTTTGTCGCCGCGCACAGTTATTATAATAGGAAATATTGAGCGAATAGTAGAAAGCAGAAAGAGGTGTCGTAAAGTAAGAAAGAATAAGATATGGTGAGACTGATATTAGTAGAAGATTCTTAGTATGAAAATGTTGTAAAAGATGAATTTTACTTTAATTCTCTT
>JAISJM010000051.1 GCA_031261525.1 Eubacteriales Family XIII. Incertae Sedis bacterium | reverse complement strand
TCAACATTCTTGCTCTCTTTTACTTGGAGGCGACACCCGGATTTGAACCGGGGGATAAGGGTTTTGCAGACCCGTGCCTTACCGCTTGGCTATGTCGCCATATAATGAACAGAATAATCTGTACTATGTAAAATAATGGCTAGGGTAGCAGGATTCGAACCTGCGAGTGAAGGAATCAGAATCCTTTGCCTTACCACTTGGCGATACCCCAGCAAATGGGGTGGGTAATGGGATTCGAACCCACGCATACAGGAACCACAACCCTGTGTCTTAACCACTTGACGATACCCACCATATATGATTGTAAATTTGTTCTTTTATTAAAAAAAGATACGCACGCTATCGCGCGTACCTTCTTTAAATGATGGCGACCCGGAACGGGCTCGAACCGTCGACCTCCAGCGTGACAGGCTGGCATTCTAACCAACTGAACTACCGGGCCATCATGGTACGGGCAAGAGGGCTCGAACCTCTGACCCTCTGCTTGTAAGGCAGATGCTCTCCCAGCTGAGCTATGCCCGCACATAATGTTGCTTATCTATAATAGCAACTTTTGCTCGCAATTGCAAGCGATACTTTTGAAAAACTGGTAGCGGCGAGTGGAGTCGAACCACCGACCTTCCGGGTATGAACCGGACGCTCTAACCAACTAAGCTACACCGCCACAGGCGCTTATTCAGCGTTCCGTTCTCAAACAGTACGAGAAATAGTATAGCATGTTTTTGAAGGTTATGTCAACTACTTTTTTTCTTAAAAAATAGAAATTTGGAGCGAATTTTGAACATTGGAGCTGATGAAGGGATTTGAACCCTTGACTCCCACCTTACCATGGTGGTACTCTACCGACTGAGTTACATCAGCCCATAACGCGTTATAGCTGACGCGCAAGAATAAGTATAACGCATTGTAGCGACATTTGCAAGTACTATTTTTTTAAATTTAATCCAAGGCAAATGCAAAGGCGAATGTCCTGGATTATTACTAGCTGAGTAACTCGTACATCACGATTGCTGCGGCATTGGAAGCATTTAAGGAACTCACTTTTCCGCGCATCGGAATACTCAATACGAAGTCACATTTCTCTCGCACGATACGGCTCATTCCATTGCCCTCAGAACCGATTACAAGCCCCACAGCGGTGTCTATTTTGACTTCTTTATAAGATTGTCCATCCATGTCGAGTCCGTATATCCAGAAGCCTTTATCTTTGAGTTCGTCGATTGCTTTTGGCGTGCTTGTGACGCGAGCAACTTTCATATACATGCTTGCGCCTGCGCTCACTTTTACAACCGTATCGGTAACAGATGCCGAGCGATTTTTTGGTATGATGATGCCATGAACACCCGCACCCTCCGCGGATCGGATGATTGCACCGAGATTGTGCGGATCTTCGATTCCATCGAGCAAGACGATAAATGGTCTTTCTTCGCGCTCCGCCGCAACAGCAATGATGTCATCAATCGAACTGTAGACAAAGTCACTCATATATGCCATGACGCCTTGATGGCCGCCTGACTGCGTCTTATTGTCTAAGACATCTTTATTTACAGATGTAATCTTTAAGTCTCGTTTTTTCGCTTCTGCGTAGATTACTTTGCCCGAACCTTCGATGCCCTTTTGAATCAGCACGCTTTCGATACCTTGACCACTTTTAATTGCTTCTAGGACGGCATTGCGTCCATATATTATTTCACTCATGATTCTCACATTTCTTGTATCTTACGATTCTATAATTTACTGTATCTTGGACAATTTCACTTTCTTCTACAATACTCCAATTGTCTAGAATATCCAAATTTGGAAAATAACTATCAGCATCAAACGTTGCATCCATCTTTGTAACGACACATTCTGTACAATCATCTAAGAACAATTTGTAGATTTGTTCACCACCGATGATAAAAACATTGGATGGCGAATCACTTAATGATTCACCATCATTCGTGACATTTTCGTGATTCATCCCCGAAAATGCAGTTGCAAGAGCGTCTTCTCTGCTAGATACAACATCAAAACCATCAATATACCCAATCGTTCTAGATAGTACAATATTGCGGCGACCAGGCAACGGTTTGCAGCTAGGGAAAGACTCCGCCGTCGCTCTACCCATGATGATCGTGCCGCCCATAGTCATGCGCTTGAAATGCGCGAGATCGGATCTGAGATTCACGAGTAGTTGACCATCTTTTCCGATTCCCCAATTTTCATCCACCGCTACAATCGCGGTCATATTCAATTCAGCCAAAATCCCATCCTTCTATGCAGCGATGTACAAGCTTCGCACATCGTCTATTCGTCCACGTCACTTCACGATACGATACGATACGATACGATAACTATACGGCGATTGGAATGCCTTTTACTTGCGCACCCGCCTGATAATCAATCAACTTCACATCGTCTGTCGTAAAGTCATAAAAATTCTTAATCTCTGGATTAATCCAAAACTTCGGTGCATCAAACGGTTCACGCGTAATCAATTCCTTGATAATCGGTACATGCCGATCATAGATGTGGGCATCGGCAATCACATGCACAAATTCGCCAACTTGCAAATCACTGACCTGCGCAAACATATGCGTAAGCGTCGCATACTGCATGACATTCCATGAATTTGCCGCTAAGGTATCTTGGGAACGCTGATTCAGTATCGCATTTAATTTATTGCCTGTTACATTAAACGTCATCGAATAGGCGCAAGGCTCAAGCCCCATCTCGGCAAGATCCGCAAAATTAAAGATGTTTGTCATAATTCTTCTGCTATATGGCGTATGTTTCAGTTGCCACAAGACATTGTCAACTTGATCCATCTCCCCTTGTGAGAATTGATAGGGTACGCCGAGCTGATAACCATATGCCTTGCCAATCGAGCCTGTCTCATCAGCCCAACTATCCCAGATATGACTATTGAGGTCATTGATATTGTTGGATTTCTTCTGCCAAATCCAAAGAAGCTCATCCACACAGGATTTGAATGCCGTTGGTCTGAGCGTAAGCGCAGGAAATTCTTCCGCCAAATGATAGCGGTTAACGACACCAAATTTCTTGATGGTATGCGCAGGCGCACCATCTTCCCAGCGCGGCCGAACAATCTGTCCTTCGCTTGACTCCCCATTTTCTATGATATCCGTACACATATCGATAAAAATCTTATCTGCTATACTCATCGTACCTCCACATACTTATTTTCGCTCAATAATCTCAATTGCCTGTTCAATAATTTCTTCAATCCGTGTCTCATTGCCAGCAATAAATAAAGAACCAAGCAACGCCTCAAAAGCCGTCGCCCATTTATAATCCATCAAATCCGCATTCTTCGGCTTTGTCGATACCTTCTTATTGCGCGCACGTCTCACAACGCCCTGTTCCTCTTCCGTCAAATTTTCTAGTATCGTCTTAATGACCTTCGCTTGCGCAGAAGCCTTTACATAACGCACTTTAAATCGGTTCATCGCATCGGTACGGCTTACACCAGACTGAATTGTATATCTTCTGATATAAAGCTCATAGATTGCATCGCCGATATACGCCTGCACGCCCGCATTGTTTTTCGATGGATGGATATCAATACCGTCACTAATCACGAATCACCTGCACGCCCTGTGGGGTATCCTTAAGCTCAATTCCCTTTGCTTTCAGTTCATCTCTAATCTCGTCCGCACGCGCCCAATTTTTCTCAGCACGAGCCGCAGCACGTTCTACAATCAAAGCATCGAGCCACGCCTGATCCGAATCTGCGCTGGCGTCCTCATCCGTGCCATTAGAACCGTCTGATTCAAGCAATCCGAGGACATTTGCAAGCTCAAGCAACAAATCTAGTGCCTCACTTGCATAAGCTTTCGAAGCACCTGAGGCTATCTGTTTATTGACTGCGGAAATCAATTCGAATATCGCAGCAATTGCATCGGCTGTATTCAAGTCATCTTCCATCGCATCCATGAACTTCGTCTTATAGGTAAGAAGATTGTCAAAAGAATCTTTTTCTGCGCTGGAAATGTCATCGCTGCCGTGCGTCTTCAAAAATTCGAGATTGTCCTTGGCGTTGTGCATGCGTGCCAAGGCGGACGCCGCATCTTTCATGAGTGAATCTGAGAAATTGATTGGGCTGCGATAATGTCCAGCGAGCAAGAAATATCGAATGACTTCCCCGTCATAACTCTGAAGAATATCCCTTACTGTGAAGAAATTGTTCAGCGACTTGCTCATCTTCTTGTTGTCAATCGTGATGTAGCCATTGTGCATCCAGTAATTGGAGAATTGCTTGCCACTAGCTGCCTCGGATTGCGCAATCTCATTTTCATGGTGCGGAAATGTCAAATCTTGTCCGCCAGCATGGATATCGATTGTCTCACCAAGATATTTTTTACTCAATGCAGAACATTCGATGTGCCAGCCAGGCCTGCCCTGTCCCCAAGGTGATGTCCATGCAATCTCGCTGTCTTCCTTGCGTGCTTTCCATAAGGCAAAATCTAACGGATCTTCTTTCTCTTCGTCTATACCGATTCGAGCGCCACTTTTCAGTGCATCCACATCCTGTCCAGAAAGCTTTCCATAGCCTTCAAATGCTTTTGCCTTAAAATATACATCGCCATTCTTTTCATAGGCATAGCCCTTGTCTATGAGCGTCTGCACGAAGTCGATGATGTCTTGCATATTCTCCGTGACTTTTGGATGTACGCTTGCTTTTTTTACACCAATTGCGGCAGCATCTTTATAATATTCGTCGATGTATTTTTCGCTGACTTCTCCAGCAGATACACCCTCTTCCTTTGCTTTGTTGATAATCTTATCATCGACGTCTGTGAAATTCTGAACGAATTTCACATTTTTGCCTGTATATTCCAAATAGCGCCTCAAGGTATCAAAGACAACAAAGGGTCTTGCATTTCCAATGTGAAAATAATTGTATACGGTCGGACCGCAGACATAAATTTTTATTTCTTCTGGATCGATTGGTACGAATTCCTCTTTGCTATTTGTAAGTGTATTATAAATTTTCATCTATACCTCCATTAGATAAATAATATTCTTTTATATCATACTATATTTATTGCATCGGTTCAATTGGCAGAAATAACGAAAGCCACCCTTTCGGATGGCTTTGCTATCTATATTATATCTACGATTGAAGTTTACACTCTTCCATAACCGTAAAGGTGACTTGCATGATAACCTGAAGTGATTGTGTCATAAGCAATACCACGTGGGCTTGCATGAAGCATTGTACCGTTACCTACATAAATTCCTACATGAGTAACTGGCTCACCTGCATTGTAAGTGCCTGAGAAAAATACGAGATCTCCTGGCTGTAAATCACCAGCACCAACACGTGCTGTACGATTATACATTGACTGTGCAGAACCTCTGCCAAAACCATATCCTGCATTGTTGTAAACATAAGCTACAAAACCACTGCAATCAAATGCGTTTGGACCCGTTGCTCCGAATGAATATGGCTTGCCAAGTTGAGCGGCTGCGATATTGATTACAGAACTCTTTGTGCCGTCTCCTGCTGGAGTTGGTGGATAGTACGCTGGTGCCGCTACTCTTGAAGAAGAATTGCTTGATGACTTTGCGACACTTACTGGTGCAGGCTTTGCCTTTGTTCCTTTTAGAATAACTTTATCGGTTGGAGCTGTAACAACGGTTGAAGAAACTTCTGTTACATTTGTTATCTCGCCATTGACTCGCGTGAATTCTCTTGTAATAGATACTTCACCATTTGCACCCTCTTGCTTTACCTGTGACTCGCCAACATATAAATCAGCAGACTCTTCTTCTACAGTGTTAAATGCGACAGGCTCATTTGCTGTTGCCTTTGTAACTACTGTATAGTGCATATAAGGATTTGCTTTGTTTAACTTAACTTCATCGCCTGGCTTGAGTGTCAGTGGGTCAATTTGTGGATTCGTGTTGAGAATTTCTTCTTCAGAAAGACCATTTGCTAATGCGATATCCCAAAATGTATCATCATCCGCTACGGTATGAATCTGTACTTCATTTCTACCTGCAACAATCTTATCGACGATTTCGTCTGTATTGCTCAACTTCGAAAGTTCTGTCTTTACTTTACCAACGGCAACTGCTTCTGCAAGATCTGTTGATACCAGTTCCTCGCCCTCAGGCGCTGCGAACTTCTCTACAAGCTTCTTCTCAATCTCCTGTGCATCGGTTGCAGATGCTACAATACCGAGGTTGTCTTCACCAACAGATATCTCATAAGCATTGGCAAATGTGTTGGACTTATCTACCAAAGTATCTGTAAGATCCTCTGCTTCGATTTTGTCGACATCTTCATAGAATTTGTCAGAAGTTCCAGTCTCAACTTTTACTTGATCCAGAATCTCTTTGGCATCAACACCTTCACTAATCAAATTTTCTTCGATTTCATTCAGTAGTGTTGCATACTCTGCTTCATTCTTAACATACCCAACGGTCTGTCCATCAATCTTAACGACGTAGGCATAAGAATTGATAATCATTGATGCCATCATTGCAATCACAACTGCAAATGAAACAACAACGGATGTTGTAATCAACTTCACCTTATGTGTATTGGCCCATGTAGCAGAATGAAGACCAACCTTCACGCTCTGATAGCGAGCTCTTTTTCCAAAATGTAATGCTTTCTTTAGCATGTCTCCTCCTTGCGTTGGATTTCTTGCATATCAATTCTGATTGAATTAACTTTGATAATCATAACCTTAATCCGCAGAGGTTACAATGGCTTTCGCCGTTTCCACAAGTATCATTCACACTGTGTACATTAAAAGAACCGTTGGGTTACCAACGGTTCAAGGTGTTATTCGTCCATATTTGCGCTTCGTTTGTGAAGTTCGTGTTCACAAACGAAACTGCCTTTTCTTGATTTCTATGCTTATTTTTCAGCAAATTTATCATCCGTACAGACAATCTTATCCCGAAGTCGATAGATTTCGCTGCCGCCCTCTACGGTAAGTTCGTCAAACACTTCATCCCGAAGTGCATCGGGATATACATGCACAAGATTACCGATTTCTTCTTTACTAAAGAAGCCCATACCCTCAAGCACTTGATCCTCACCCAGCTCAGGATCTGTTCCAAGTTCAGCTTTGCCACCAATGACAGATGCCAAGAAATAGTTCACAAATCGCTGACCACGACCTGCGCCAACCTCTTCGACGTGCCATAAAAGTCTACCGAGGTGGATGATTAAACCCGTCTCTTCCATGACTTCTCGAATCGCAGCATCTTGTGAGCTTTCACCCTCTTCGATTGCACCGCCTGGCACCATCCAGATTTCCTTTCCCTCATGTTGCTGCATCACAAGTAAAATCTTACCTTCTTCATTTGGAATTACTACACGTACGCCACCAGTCCACATATCTGTACCTCCTTCGTTGTTCTATCTCAATCCATCGGTTACATATGTTAGTGCACTTTCAATTGCTGTTGCGATACTGAGTTCACTTCTGTCAGCATCCGTTCTCAATTTATATTCGACGACACCCTCGCCAGCTTTCTTTCCAACTGTGATTCTGACAGGGATACCGAGCAAATCTGCATCCTTAAACTTTACACCTGCACGATCATCACGATCATCGAGCAGCACTTCAACGCCTTTACTCTGCAATTTCTCATAGATATCATCCGCTACCGCAGCCTGCTCTTTGTCATCAGGCTTCACCAAAGTGATGATGACATGATATGGTGCAACGGAGACTGGCCAAATGATACCATTGTCGTCATGATGTTGCTCGACAATTGCAGCCATCGTTCTTGATACACCGATACCATAGCAACCCATGACAATTGGATGCTCCTGCATGTTTTCATCTTTATATAGTGCACCCATCGAAGCACTGTATTTTGTGCCGAGCTTGAAGACTTGTCCCACCTCGATTCCTCGCGCTTGTGCGAGTGGTGCGCCACAAATGGGACATTTGTCGCCTTCTTGTACTTGCTTGATATCAATCAAGATATCCGCTTTGTAATCTCTACCATAATTGACACCCGTCATATGCTGGTCTAATTCATTTGCACCAGCTACCATATTGGGTAAATGTTCCAATTCTGAGTCTACGATGATCTTCGCATCATGAAGGCCAACTGGACCTGTAAATCCACCAACTGCGCCCGTGGCGTCGCCAATGATCGCTTCGTCCGCCATGACAACCATGTGCTCTGGCTCTTTCAATGCATTGACAAGTTTAATCATATTGAGTTCGCGGTCGCCTCTGAGGAATGCAGTTACATGGTATTTTACACCACCGTCATCATCATAGACTGTCAATAATATCGCCTTAATCGTCTTCTCTTTTGGGACATCTAAAAATGTCGCAACTTCTTCTATCGTCTTCGTATCGGGCGTATCCACCGTTTTCAATTCTTCAAGTGCGTCTGTTGCACCGTCTGCCACGATATCGTCCACGCCTGGCATTTGCTCACTCGTCGCTGCATGATTGCACGAGGTGCAATATAGGATATCGCTCTCACCAACCTCGGACAACGCGATGAACTCATGCGATCCACTGCCGCCAATCGCGCCCGTATCTGCTTCAACAGGTCTGTACGTCAATCCGCATCTGTCAAAAATCCGCTCATAGGCTTCGTACATGATATCATAGCTCTTCTCAAGCCCTGCCTCATCGCGGTCAAAGCTATAAGCATCTTTCATAATGAACTCACGACTTCGCATAAGTCCAAACCGTGGACGCGCTTCATCGCGATATTTATTTTGAATTTGGTAGAGATTCAGTGGCAACTGGCGGTAAGAATTCACTTCATTACGGACGATATCTGTAAAAATCTCCTCATGAGTAGGTCCAAGGCAAAATTCACGATCATGACGATCACGGATACGCCACAATTCGGGACCCATCGCTGTCCAGCGACCGCTTTCTTTCCAAAGCTCGGACGGCTGAATTGCGCTCATGTGAATCTCTTGTGCGCCGCTCATATCCATCTCTTCGCGGACGATTTCTTCAATCTTACGGATGACTCTGTAGCCAAGTGGCATAAATCCATAGACGCCGCTGACGAGCTTACGAATCATGCCTGCTCTTAATAGAAATATATGGGAAGGAAGCTCGGCTTCGCCTGGAACTTCTCTTAGCGTGTTGATGTGCATCTTACTTAATCGCATGGGTATAGCCTTTCTACTTAAAAATGATATGATTTATTAATTCACTCTTTGTTCGTATCTATTGTACGCCATATGGATTTGTTCTTCAACCTTGTAACCATTTTCGTACCATCATTTAATAGGATTTCAATAGGACAATTGCCTCGGCGGCGATTCCTTCTTCACGACCTGTGAAGCCGAGTTTCTCCGTCGTCGTTGCTTTTAGACCGACTTTGCAAATGTCGACGTTGATTGCTTTTGCAAGATTGGCTCTGATGATATCAATATGTGGTGACATTTTTGGTTTCTCGCAGACCAAGGTCATGTCTACATTTTCAACAGTATATTCCAAATCAACCATTTTCTGGACGACTTCTTTTAATAGTAGCATACTGGAAATTCCTTTGTATGCGGGATCGCTATCGGGAAAGAACTTGCCGATATCACCGAGTGCAAGTGCGCCTAGGATTGCATCCATCAAGGCATGCGTAAGGACATCAGCATCACTATGGCCGAGCAATCCAAGCTCATAGTCAATCTCAATCCCACCAAGTATAAGGGGACGACCTTTTATGAATCGGTGTGCATCGAAGCCGATGCCGACCACTGTGCGCTTGTCAGTCTCACCTAAAGCATGATAGCTAGGAGGGCTGGATGGAATATCCGAAAAATTTGTAATCTTTATATTGGCATAATCGCCTTTTGTAACGCGTACCTTCTGTCCATAATGTTCAAGAAGCATTGCATCATCGGTTGCTGTAAAATCCTCTTTCTGCGCCAAAATATGCGCATCATAAATCTCTTTATATCGGAATGTCTGGGGCGTCTGCGCCGCAAACAAACTGGAGCGCTCTGGCGTATCTACGACAAAGCCATCCATCACCACCTTAATTGTATCGACAACGGGAATCATGGGGAGTGCTGCGCCAAAATCATATGCGGAGGCAATTGCCTCTTCGATTACCGCTGTGCTTACATAAGGTCTTGCAGCATCATGAATCAAGATGATATCATCTTCATGAATCACAATCGGAATTGCCTCTGTATCGCCATTTAGACTCCCGCCAATTTCAATCAGGCCATTTCGCACAGAATCTTGGCGCGTCTCACCACCAGCGATAATTATATCGACATCATCTGATAAATCGGCATCTTCAATCACATCCCACATCTGAGATAGTTCGCTAGCACCCGTAACAATCGCAACCGCATCAACATCCGCACAGCGAAGCAATGCGCGGATGGAATGAACGACCATCGGCTCACCATCAATCTCAAAAAACTGTTTCGGGATATCCGCAGAAAACCGAGAACCAGTCCCCGCCGCCATCAAGAGAACAATTACTTTTGAATCTTTATACATCCAATCTTCTCCCGCAGACACGAAATCCCCTCGAAAGGGGATTTTCTGTATCATTCATAAAATATTCTAGCCAATCGAGAAAATTTCCTCTTCCATTCTCTGACCAAGTGCCTCGACATCGTCTTTCGTGACCAATAGTAACTCGCTCATGAGGATGTGCCTTGCGTCGGAGAGCATCTTCTTCTCACCTGTAGATAGCTTCTTCACACGATCTACACGCATGAGATTTCTTACAACTTCGGATACGCTAAATATGTCACCGGACTTTAGAAGTTCCATATTTTCTCTGAATCTTCGATTCCAATTATGGTTCATCTCTGTTGATTCAGATGAAAGAACTTCAAACACTGGCTCGACTTGCTCTTTTGGTATGATATCTCTTACACCAATCTGTGAAGCGCCATTGCATGGAATCATGACCTTCATACCATTATAGGGCACATGTAGTACAAAATATTTTCTTAACTCCCCTAAGATCTCTTTTTCTTCTACTGCTTCAATAACTCCTGCTCCATGCATGGGATAGACAATTTTGTCACCAATAGAAAACATACTTTCACCATCTTTCACCCTCGTTTGTATCAATTACATATTATTATATGATAAATCGAGATTTTCGTCAAATTTCATGCTAAAATAACAATAGAATTCCCATTATATTACATTCAGTATTTTGCGAAATGGAGGCAAAGATGAGTAGAGTTCTCATTGTAGATGACGAAAGAAAAATCAGAGAAGTCATACGTGAGTATGCCGAGTTCAATGGTTACGAAGTGGATGAAGCAGAGGATGGTATGGAAGCCGTTGGCAAGGTGAAAGGAAATGACTATGATATCATTGTCATGGATGTCATGATGCCAAAACTTGACGGATTTTCTGCAGTCAAAGAAATTAAGAAATTAAAAGATGTGCCCGTCATCATGCTCAGTGCGCGAGGAGAAGAGTATGATAAACTCTTTGGATTTGAAGTCGGCGTTGACGACTACATGGTGAAGCCATTTTCTCCCAAAGAGCTGATGGCGAGAATCAGTGTGATTCTTGCGCGGACATCACCTGTTAGCGACGATGAACCAGAAGAGCAGATTCTGGAGTATGGTGGACTGAGAATTAATCTGCCTGCACACGAGGTGACCATCGATGGCAAGAAAGGCGAGCTTACACCAAAAGAATATGATCTCTTGGTTTATCTTGTGAAGAATAAAAATATCGCACTGACACGCGATAAACTTTTGCAGGATATCTGGGGTTATGAGTATCTTGGGGATGATTCTACGATTGATCGTACGGTTGATACCCACATCAAGAATTTACGTAATATTTTGGGAGAATATAGAGATATGATTGTGACTCTGAGAGGAGTGGGATACAAATTTGAAGCATAACGGTGTTTTGAATGCCCTCACACTCGGGGGCACATTAAAATTCAATGTAAAAAGTATCAGGTTTCGTCTCTGGATTTACTTCTTTTTATTTGCAGTGGCGCTGATTAGTGTACTCTGGTTACTGCAAGTATTGTTTTTAAATTCATTTTATGAACAGATGCGTATCAGAGAATCGAGTGGGGTCGCCGCGAAGATAGAAACGGTCTTTTCTGCGAAAAAATATAAGGAAGATTATACCATCTCCGAGAAGCTCAAGCATGCGATGGATTCGATGTCGGCAGCCAATGACATGTACTTAAGACTTGAAACCGCGGGTGGGCGGACACTCTATACGTCTCGCGATTATGTCAATGATAGTGATGAGCCTGTCTTCCCTACGTATTACAGAGAAGAGGTCAAGGATTTAAAAAAGTCCATCATCGAAGAAGGTCAATCGAGCTTTAGTGAGACTTCAAAGAGCAATGGTGTAGACAATCGAAATTATCAAAAATACGCTCAGCTCCTTGCAAGCGATGTAGAGAATCCCGATGATCAGCTCATCTTATTTATCATCACCCCGCTGTATCCCATTGAGGGTACCCTCAAGATTCTGACGACCCAGCTCGTCTATATCACGGTGATATCGCTACTCATTGCATGTATTATTGGATTCTATATGTCCATACGTGTAAGCGATCCGATAAAGAAAATTACAAATACCGCAACAAAACTCGGCGAGGGTGAATACGGAATTGTATTTGAGGATGCACATTATTCAGAGATCAACCAACTCGCAGAGACCTTGACCAACACGTCTCTGGAGCTTGCTAAGTCCCATCAGCAACAAAAAGATCTCGTGGCAAATATCAGCCATGACTTGCGTACCCCCCTGACAATGATCATCTCCTATGCCGAGATGATTCAGGATATATCTGGTGACATTCCAGAGCGGAGAAATGAACATCTAAAAGTGATTGTCGAAGAAGCACGGCGCCTGTCAGAGCTCGTTACTGATTTATTAGAAATCAGCAAGATGCAGTCTGGCAATAAGGATATGAACCGCACAGACTTCTCCCTCAAAGAACTTACGGAAAGTATTCTGAAATCCTATTCCGTGCGGGTTGAGCAAGAGGGCTTTAAACTCGTCTTTATCAGTCAAGGCACGGGCATCATAAGGGCTGATGAGAAACGAATCGGTCAAGTTGTCAGCAATCTCGTATCCAATGCGTTTAAATATGCAGGCAGGGATAAGACAATTGAAGTGAAAATGTTCGACGAGGACGATTTCGTCCGAATGGAAGTCAGTGACCACGGTATCGGAATCCCAAAGAAAGACATCAAGCATATCTGGGAACGCTATCATATGGCGAGTACAAACCACCGCCGAAGCAATTCAACGGGACTCGGTCTATCCATCGTCAAAGAAATTCTCATGCTTCATGGCGCAGAATTTGGCGTGGATTCCGTTCTAAAAAAAGGCAGTACCTTCTGGTTCGAAATTCCAAAGAATGTAGTGGATGAAATTGTTGAAGACTCTGAATTGGAAGAGGAAGAATAAAATAAAATAAAATAATTAAAACGGTCATTCCTGTTATGGTCATACAGGAATGACCGTTTTTTATCATGTATTTTTTATCATGCATGATTGGTTCTGTTTGGTACTAAACGCGTAGGTAGGACTGCGCTTATTTTTAACATCATAGATTCTGCTTTAACACAGCGTACACGCGTCCAATATCGATTGGTTTGGCGATATGGTCATTCATTCCAGACTGTATCGCTTTTTCTATATCCTCGGTGTAGGCATTTGCAGTCATCGCAATAATTGGAACCGTCTTTGCATCGGTGCGATCCATCTTGCGGATGACCTCGGTCGCCTCATACCCATTCATAACGGGCATCTGCACATCCATAAAAATCAAATCATAATAACCGAGCTCTGACGCCGCAAATTTCTCAGCACCAAGTGCGCCATTTTCAGCACATTCAAATGTTGCGTTTGTATTTTCTAATAATGAAAGCATGATTTCAAGATTGATTGGAATGTCTTCTATGAGGAGAATATGCTTTCCGTGGAGATTTGGGACTTCATCGTCAGAAATCTCATATTCCAATTCAGACAGTTCTGAAACAGGCAAAGAGATTGCAAATGAAAACGTACTTCCAACATCAGGGGTACTTTCTACCGCAATAGCGCCGCCCATGTTAATCACCAAATTTTGACTGATTGCAAGTCCAAGTCCAGTACCGCCAAACCGCGTACTAATCCCAGCATCAGCCTGCTCAAATGCCTCAAACAATTTGTCAATTTGATCTTCAGGTATGCCGATACCAGAATCTGATATCGTAAAGGTCAGGCAAATTTGATCTGGCACAGAAACTTCTGCAGCACCCGACGTTGAGTCTTCTGTAACGCCAGACGTTGAGTCTTCCATTGCTGAATCTACCATTGTTGAGTCTACCGCCGTTGAATCTACCGTTAATGTCACGCTACCGTCAGGATCTGTAAACTTCACAGCATTTCCTAACAGGTTGATAATGATTTGTTTTAATCTAAGTTTATCGCCAACCACCATCACGTCAAGTAACGATTCTGTATTGATAGAAAAATCGATGGATTTTTCCGTGCACTTCGGTCTCATCATCGTCTCAATCTCGTCAATTGCTTTTTTGATTGAAAAGACGTCCTCATTCAGAATAAATTTGCCAGATTCAATCTTTGCCATATCTAGAATATCATTGAGGACACCAAGCAAATGACCTGAGGCTGTTAAGATTTTATCAATATTTTCTTTGATTTTCGTATTCTCTTGCGCATCATTTCTAGTAATCTCCGCCATACCAATGATTGCATTGAGCGGTGTACGAATCTCGTGACTCATGCGTGCAAGGAAATCACTTTTCGCCATCGATGCGACATTCGCAGCTTCGGTCTGAATCTCCAAATCACTTGTCCGCTCATGAACAATGCGTTCAAGCTCAACACTCGCCCTCCGATTTTTGCGCAACAAGATAAGCGTGAGTGCAAGAATGATAAGCATAAGTGCCGCGCCTAAAATGAGAAATGTAATCTGAAGACGCGCAACCTTGCCTCGATAATCGAAGATTCTCTTTGTCCAACGATCACTGATTTCTTTCGTATCCACCAACGCTTGCGCCTTGGAAATGATACTACATAAGATCTTCTCATCTTTATTGAAGCCGAACCGAGATTCATAGGTCTCATTAAAGGAATAATTAATCTTATAACTTGGATCTTCTGCATAATTCGTACGATAGAGTAACAAATTGCCATTTGCCATATACAGATCAATTTCGCCATCTTTCAGTGCATCGAATGCCTTATTTGTGTCATCATAATACGTGATATGCTCATGATCAGGAAAAAGTTCTAAGAATTTTTCGGTTTGAGCAGAACCTTCTAGCAATCCTACACGACAAGTCGGAATCTCATCCAAACGAATATTTGGATGTGTACCAATCGATAATAAGGCATAGTAGTCCGTATTGTAGGCATTTTCCGCCCATAAATATTGACGGTCACGAGACTTTGTACGAATCAATTCATCGACCATTGGAAGATCGCTTGACTCCAATTGTTCGAGCGAAGACACCCATTTTTCATCTTCGATACTGATATATTCAAATTGAAGCCCCGATATCTTTGCAATATCTTTTAATATATCTGCGGCAATACCTTGAAATTCTTTGTCTTTGTCGTTATAAAATGTAATCGGATAGTTTGACTCTTCAAGACCTACCTCAACGGGCATACCAATCCCAACATGACTTTGGATATATGCTTCCTCTTCGGGCGAGAGACTTAAAGCAAAACGGTGAGATTTATAATCCTGCTGTCCAAGTGTCAATAATTCTTTGATGTGTGCATCTGCACCTGCGGAAAGCGCTTTCTGAATGATATCGATGACGATTTTATTTTCAGCCTCAGCGGTCACCATGGAAACAGGATCAAATGCAAATGGCGTATAATCTTCTGAAGTGATGTCCGCATCCAATTCAAATGCGGCCTCCGCGCTAGCCACATCATAGAAAGCATGAATGGAACCATCATGTAGCGCGGAAATAACATCGGCATAATTGTCGAACCGTATGGTTTCATATTGAAATGGAATACTTTTCTCTATATCGTCAATAAATTGAGCATCGTTCAGAAACCCAAGTTTTTGTGTATTATTTGATGTAGCGTCGGTGCTTATGAGATTTGTAGTTTGAAGTTTGAATGCTTTTATGGATCTGTTCGAAATCGTCTCTGTATAATAAAGAGTCTGAAATAAATCAGATGTGCTAGAGATATCGCCGCTGAAATCAATCGTTCCATCTGCCAACCCTTGAATTAACGCATCCCATTCAAATAGCTTCGGTTCAATATCAATGCCAAGCAACGAAGATATCCATCTACAATAATATGCTGTAAAGCCACCGATTGTTCCATCTGAATTTTTAAAGGATTCTGTTGATTCTAGACATCCATAGACAAGTGAATTTGACTTTGATTTTAGTTGCTTGAGTTGCTTGAGTTGCGCCAATTCTTCTTTCGAAATATCTGGTATATCCGCAACATTTTTAAATCGTGTATCATTGGTAACGGAGGTACTCGCATCAGAGTAAAGCATCGTGCTGACATTTGCACCACAAAATCCCCCTGCAATTATCGTGAAGAGGAATATGAATACAAATATAGTTGAAAAGATTCGCACAATTTGTTTTTTATCAATTTTTAAATTCGTCATAGTTTTAGCGTATCACATTGCAAGCCAAGATTCAAATATCGTACAAATCTGTATCAGTGACGTATAATTTAAGTAACAATTGAAGTCAAAATCATTACAAAAAAGTACAAAAAATCCATGTGGAAGAATGTGCGATATAATGGTTAGTAAAATAGATATCGAAAGGGGTGTACCATGCAAAAGAAATTGACTATTACAATAATTCTATTATTAATCTGCGTAATGGGGTTGGGATTATCAAGTTGTAAAAAAGAAAATGGTGTCACAATCAAAGTCGTCACGAGCTATGGCGAGGGCGATGGAAATTATACAAATTATATAAATGCAGTAAAAGAATGGGAAGAAAAAACAGGCAACAAGGTCGATGATGATTCCACAACCTCCGATGAAAATTGGAAATCGAAAGTACTTGCCGATTTTGATCAGGACAAGGAACCCGATGTTCTTTTCTACTTTGTTGGAACAGATGCGGATAAAATTGTAAATAGTGGCAAAGTAATGTCACTTGATTCAATCAAGGCTGAATATCCAAAATATGCATCCAATATGAATACCAACATCATTCCGGCATCCACGGCGGATGGTCAAAAGTATATCGTACCATCGACTGGATTCTGGGAGGCATTGTATGTCAATAAAGCAGTACTTGAGGCTGCTGGTGTTGCCGTTCCTGATTCCGACTATACTTGGGATCAATTCCTTACAGACTCTGCTCAAATTAAAGCCGCTGGATACACCCCCATTGCAGCATCGCTAAGCGAAATTCCACATTATTGGTGGGAATATGCTATCTATAACAACGGTTCTGTGGGAGCACATCTTCAGATCCCTATTTTAGCGGGCGATGCAGCGAGCATCGCATGGGATACTGGACTTGATGACATAAAGATGCTATATGATTCTGGCATCTTTCCATCGGATACGCTTACAGCTAGTGATGAAGATATGATGAAACTTCTCGTTGATGGGAAGGCAGCATTTGCAATTGATGGCAGCTGGAAAATTGGTTGGTTCCAAGAGAAAGCAGCAGACCACCTCGATGACTTTGTTGTGAGCTATGTACCAGCGAAAGCGGATCGAAAAGCAACAGATATCATCGGCGGATTCTCGATGGGCTACTATATCACGAAAAAAGCTTGGGATGATGCAGATCGACGTGAAGCTGCAATTGACTTCATCGAACATATGACATCTGATTCGGTCATTGCGCGTTTCTCAAATAATGGTGTCGCCCCTACTGCATTACTCACGCCACCCAAAAGTGAAGACTCATCACCCTTTATTCAGTCAGCCTCTGATATGTTCAGGCACCAGACAAGCGCCGTGCCCGCAGTTCAAGATCTGTTAAGTAGCGAAGCGAAAACGGTGATGTTTGGTGGGGTTGCACAGGTGATGGTAGGTGCAGAGACACCACAAGCGTTGGTGGATTCCGTGATTGCGATTGAAAATGAATGATGAGATTGAAGTTGTTGGGTCGTGTAGGGCAGTAGGATAAACCAATGATGATATATCGCAGTCGAGTCGATGTCGTGACGTATGATAGTTGAGTCGATGTCGTGCGATTGGGAAGCTGATCGTAGTGCGGTGATATCGGTTGCTGTTGCGCCAGTTGTTATGCTAATGTTCGTTAAGTCTGTCACTCCCGCATGAACCTAACGGGAGTCTCATGATACACGCAACTAGCTATACAGATTTTTGATTGCGCTTGCGAGGTTTTTCGCACCCACAACACGTACTGATTTTGATTTTATATCTTTTAGTATCGCCTTGTCCTGTTTTAGGGATAAGGCGTTTTTACTGGGTAGTATAATCGTTGTAAAGCCTAGCTTTATGGCTTCTTTTACGACTCTATCGCAGTTTCGTATGCTCCGAAGATCACCGGTCAGCCCAATCTCACCGAAAGCAATTGTCTTTTCGTCTACGAGCAATCCTTTGGCACTCGAATAGAGAGATAAAGCTACTGCCAAATCCATCGTTGTGCCCTCCGGTCTCAAACCGCCAACAACATTCAGATAAACGTCATGCATGGAGAGATCAAGATTGATTTTTTTTTCAAGAACCGCTAAAATCATGGAAAGCCTTGACGCTTCCACACCAATCGAAGTACGCCTTGCAAAACCTTGTCCCGCTTTTGAAGTAAGCGCCTGCAATTCGAGTAAAAGCGGTCTGGTCCCTTCAATCACAGCCGTTGCAATTGTGCCCTCTTGTGGTTCTTCTAATCCTTCGAGGAAGCTTCCTGCGACATCGACAATTTCGGAAAGACCTGTCTCTCGCATCTCAAAAGCACCGATTTCGTTTGTCGTACCAAAACGATTCTTGCTAGCTCTTAGAATACGCAAATCTTGTGAGCGCTCCCCAGTGAAAAGTAACACACAGTCTACGAGATGCTCAATTACTTTTGGACCAGCAAGATCACCAGATTTCGTCACATGCGCAACAATAAAGATTGGGATATCTAGTACTTTTGCAATGCGCATAAGTTCTGTTGAACAGGCTCTTATCTGTGAGACAGTACCTGATGAGGATTCGAGCGTCTCTGAGTACATTGTCTGAATGGAATCGATAATTAGAAAAGATGGCTTCTTTTCATTGACGATATCTACGATATTTTCAATCGTTGTCTCTGAAAGTATGTAGAGATTGTCAGGGAGATTATCGTTGATTCTGTCGGCACGAATCTTAATCTGCTCTTCACTTTCCTCACCTGAGATGTAAAGAACGGAGAATGAATCGTCAGAGCTTGATGCGCGTTCAGAAGTAACATTATCATCTCTGCAAAATGGGGACGTTCCACGATTCTTTGCAATATTGATGCACGCTTGCAAGATGATTGTGGACTTTCCAATGCCAGGTTCTCCGGAGATGAGTGCGAGCGAACCCGGAACAATACCACCACCGAGCACACGATCGAATTCACCGATTCCTGTACTGATACGGCTTGTGCCTGATGATGTCACTTCCTTTAATACCTTTGGTGTTGTGCGACGACGGCTACCCTGTCCAAAGCCACTACTTGCGCCGATTCCAGAACCAATCCCCGAAGAAAGACCTCTACCCGAAAGGCTACGACTTCGTTTGTCATCTTTCTCTTCTATGATACGTTCTTCATGCAAAGTATTCCATGCACCACAGATGCACTGGCCCTGCCACTTCGGAAACTCATTGCCACATTCTGTACATACATATACTGTCTTTGGTTTCTTTGCCATTTTGCGCTTCCAATCCTGCTGCCTACGGTTGATTTGTCTATATCAAGTATACATCATTCTGAACATATGTTCAACAACTATTATTCGCTCTTATGGCTTTGGTATTTATTCAACGATCAATATATTTTAGACGAACTTCATCAGCAGGAACTTCTTCCACAGGCATCTTTGTACTACGTTTTTCTTGATACAAAACGTTTTCATCTGGATCTACTGGGATTTTGCCAAAAGTAACTGCCGTTGGAACATACCAACCATCTGAATCAGAGTAAGATGCGTAATAATACATATTCATGATCATTACGCATCTTACTATAGCCTGCTACATGATAAGTCGTGTTTGATACAGCATCATACGATTCATTTTCAATTACTGATATTTCTGTCCCATCGACTAAATCAATAGATGTATCATTTTTATTAATGGTAATGCGGACTCTAACTCAGACAGTGATTCATAAAAAAGTTCAATTTGCAAGAGTAGAAAACCCGCACAGTTCAAAGCAAAATTGAATTTTACTTCAAGCTGAAAACCTGCTAAAATCGGGTAGGTTAATAACAAATTAGTAACAGGTTAGTATCAGACTTTCTTTGTGTAGGCGGTGGTACAGATAACTGGACACATTAATTGCTATGCCTGTGCCAATAAAGCTAACTTTTCTCTATATATTTTAGGACTTGTTTTGAGATTATAATAAGCTTCACTCGGCGCCGGTGGCGTATGCCTTGCACCAGTAATTATCACGTCGACAGTTCGATAGATGTCATCTTCAATCACGCATTTTGTCTCTAGGAGAGTAA
>JAISJM010000002.1 GCA_031261525.1 Eubacteriales Family XIII. Incertae Sedis bacterium | reverse complement strand
ATCTAGCCGTCATGGTCATCACAATGCCGCAAATGTTTCTATCTGGCGCCATCATCCCAATCACCAATTCAAGTGGCATCCTCTTCGTGCTTAGCAGAATGATGCCGATGACCTACTGCCTCGACCTTGTGCGTGCAGTTGTCTATGCAGGAACACCCGAATATGCAAATGTCGTCATGTTCAATCCTGTCGTAAATGTCATTGCAATCGCAACGTTGACCGTCGTGTGTTTGGTTATTGGAACATTTTTGTTTGCTCGAAGTGAGAAAAATCGATAGCATTTAGCAGAAACTGCTGTTATTGATATTCTTCTTCATTTTGTTACGAATGAAGAAAGAATTGCTGCAAATAGCGCAGATATCCCAGAAATTCTTTTCTCAGAATATAAGGTGTAGGCTATTTATAAATAGCCCGACACCTAAAATGTGACTTTCGCCTTAAATGCTGTAGCGACAGTATGTGTATTGAGACCTTCTATATAAAAGTTCGTTGACGTATCGTCGTATTCCCCAATGTATAATTCCAGCGTATCTCCTGCATGGACTTCATTTTGGTAATTAATTTCGATGGAATTAATTGTATGATTTTCCAGAAAATCCAAACCAAAAGTGTCCATGATATGGTCACAATAAATTGCGTTATTGACATGCCTATTATAGTCGATGTCACTATAGCCAATTCGTTTATCATATACATGGGTGAGCGTCTCTGGTGATCTTAGTTTGCCCATCTTTGCATCAATGGCGCGTTCTTCAATCAGTGGCAAATTTCTGCGGTAATCCAAATACGGATTATCTTTGATATTGCGATAGATTTCGCGCTTTTCAATATCCATGAGAACCCAGACGGAGATAGACTTGACGAGGATATTGCCGTCTAAATCTTTGACATAATAATCTCGATCGAACAACGCCTTTGGTGCGCCAGGCCAAGTTTCAATGATGATTTCATCAAAGAGCTGTGGCATTTGCACAATCTCCACGCGCTGCTTCATGAGAATCCATGCAACGCCAAGTTCTTTTGATAAGATGCGCACACTTGCGCCGAGATTCTCAGAGTGAAGACTTGCGATATCCTGAAAATAGCTAAATAATGCGCTCAATTTTAAATTCTTCGCAAAATCTACATCTCGATCTGTAATTCGAATCCGCATTGAAAATCTTGCAGTTGGTTCTGTTAGCGCAATCGGTTTCTGCTTCGAAATCGGCGTTGATACCTGCGTTGATATTTGTTCTGACATTTGCTCTGACATTTGTTCTGACATTTGCTCTGACATTTGCTCTGACATTTTCCACCTCGTATAATGCGACACATTATATGCTTCATATTGCTTTTTTCAAGTTGTGTGCTATTTTTGACCAATCCCAAAAGTAATACACAAATATATATACTACAATTATAGCTTAAAACGCTTGATTTAGTCTTAACAAATTTCGTGAGTTAGTGTAAAGTTACTCTAGGGGAATTGAAAAAAAGAATAAGAGCTGTCAACCTATGATATGATTTTTAGGAGAACAGCCATTACAAAATACCAACCTTACATCTCACTTGAATTAACGCCAAATTTTGTAATCCGTTTTCATTTAGAGATTCTAAAACGCACAATCATATGCAGGAACCCGTCATTAAAAACAATCTAGGTGTCCGAGTCTACCCAAAATACCAAAATAGGTATTCATCTAAATATTGATATGAAAATATGCAATCTGATAAAAACGCAGACTAGCGGTGATGCCCCTCGTCAGACAACTGCCTCATCAGACAGCTGCTTCGACAAAGCAGTCGCAACGATTCCCACAACAATCAAGCACATGATGAGCACAAATGGCAAAATTCTTGAGACCTCCGAAAGCAGCCCGCTGATATACCCAAACGGTATACTGATAAGCATGACTGTCGTGTGAAGCACCGCCAAGATGCGCGAACGCTCTGCAGGCTGCGCATGGATGGCAACAAGGGATTCGCGCAAGGTTGACAATGTCCCCACGCCGAATGCCTCTGTTAGAATGGAAGCCCCGAGGCAAATGTAGCCAAAAACTGTCGTCCCAGGTGTGAGAATCAACAATAGACAAGATATCAGATAGCTGACAAAACCGATAATCAATGGATGTTTGAGCCGTTTTTGATTCATTTTCCCAATGATACCAAAGAGGAAGACGATTGAAATCACACTTCGCACCATTGGAAATATGGGCAATAGAGTATCTGGCACGCCGATGTATTTGCTCGCGATAATTTGCCAAAATGTCGAATTAATCATGATGGAGATGGAGACAATCATGGAGATGAATATCGCAAACAGAATGCCTTTTGATTGGAGCATTTGCGAAAGTACATGCTTATAGCCCGATAATAATTCAAGCCACGATTTGTTTTTCGTCTCCGCCATGCGCTTCACGCCTATTTGCGTCTCTTTTGAACAGAGATACAGAATCACAATCTTCGCCGTCATGATGATGAACGCGTTGATATATAAGATGCGGACGGCTGGCACAAGTGAAAATTTGGATACTAGAATTGCTGCAATCGGCGCAAATACCGCAGAGAGATTGCCGCAGATGATGACCCACGTATAGATGCGCGTAATCTGACTTCGCTCGGCATCTTCAACAAGAAGGCAATCCCACGAGACTTCCGTAATTTTCATCATGCCATTCAGCATTGCCGCCACAGCAAAGAACCAAAACCCTTGCGCAAATGCCCAAATCAAACAAGGCACACTCCACGATAGAAAATCAAACAACGCAGTAGAAAATCGTCTGCCATATTTGTCATTGATGATTCCAGATAAAAGCGAGAAAATCATCTGAGAGCACATATAAATAGACGCGATGATTCCTACTTTTACATCATTGAGTCCGATTGCAAGCATATACACGGATGCATAAGGCAAGCACAAATTCATGGATAATCCCCACATCGGCTCGGTATAGATGCAGGCGCGCGGATTGCCACGCAAGCCAGTTAAAGTTTTGATGAGAGAAGGCGGGCGTCTATCGGTGTTATGGTCACTCATGATATGCAATTCCTTAGTTGCGAAGACGTTAACGAATTGCTACTATTCTATCATGGATATGGATTTATCGAAATGGATATTACCTGCGAATCATTTGGATTATAATGTGTTTTTATCTTTATATATGAATACAAAGGCATTGCAGTATCCGTGCTGGCTTACCCGAAGATTCTGATGTGTTTTTATATTTTTATATGAATCCAAAGAGACACTAGAGTCATTCGTATTATTTGCCTAGGCACACAATAACAAACAACAAAACAACAAACACAAAAACAGGCATCCCAAATTTTGGAATGCCTGTTTTAATAAAATTGATTAGTGCAGATTCTAAACGAAATAGCTTGTAATCTATCGTTCGCACCATAATTGCAATCACTTGCAATTAGCAGCCACCTCATTGATGCAATGCATACCGAATCTCATCGCGCTCAGGAACATCGCAACATACATAGTAGAGTCTATGTTCTTTGTACTCACGAAAATCGCATCGCAACTTGTGCTGACATAAGAGCGATTGCTATCGCAAGAATGCGTCGCAAACACCACAAAAATTAATACAGTTCAGCAAAAATTCCGCGAAGTTCTTCATCGCTTAGTGGTACATAGTTGTTGGCGAGCAGTCTCTGCTGATTTTCAACAGTAGATGCTGTGAAGCTATCAATCTGATCTTCGGTCATGCCATAGTCCTTGAGTGGCTTCTTCGCAATAATCTTTCCAAGAACATCATCGAGTTCGTCGATTGCCTTGTAAGCAGGCACACCAAGAATCTTTGCGAAGATTGCCTTCAATGCTTCGATGTCGCCATATGGGCTCTTCTTGTTGTAGAGCTTGAGGACAGCGGTGAAGAATTGATAGTTTGCTTCGCCATGTGGCACGTGGAATGCGCCGCCAATGCTGTAGGATAATGCGTGAACAGCAGCACAACCAGCATTGCCGAAAGCGATTCCAGCATAGTTTGATGCAAGAAGGAAGTCACCCATATGCGCTTTTCTTGCATCTGGGCCACTGTCAACGACATCGAGGAATCCTTTTGTAATGAGGTTGATTGCTTTTACGGAGAACAATCTTGTAAATTCACTTGCCTTTGGACTGAGGTAACTTTCAACAGCGTGAATCAATGCATCGATTGCAGATGTTGCAAAGACGCCATATGGTAGATTGGCAACAACTTCAGGAATCAATACTGCTGCATCCGCATAAGTCTCATCAACAGCTAAACCCTTCTTGATATGTAGTGATTTGAGCTCTGCAATTGAGACATTTGTAACTTCGGAGCCTGTACCAACGGTTGTTGGAATGACGATCAATTCTCTCTTTTTAACTGGAGGAACTGCGCCTGTAAACAAATCAACAGACTTCTCAGGAACATCCAAAATCAAAATCTTAGACACATCGATGACAGAGCCGCCACCCATTGCGATGATGCGCTTGTGATCGCCAAGTGATTTCATCACTGCAGTAATTTTATCGATCATCTCGTCGCTAGGCTCGCCTAGACCGTATTCTTCAACGATGATGTGGTCAATATCGCCACCGTATGCTTTGACAAAGTCGCTGTAGCCAAAACCAAATGTCACGAGCAAATCGTCCTTTGAAACGCCAAACTCATCGATAAATTGCTTTAATGTATCAAATGTGTGTAGAACAGGTACAATCTTTAATGCTTGCATAATAATCCTCCTTCATACCAATAAAAATTGTAGTAGAGTCTGCCAGAACTCAACTACAATTATATTCAATTGCCTAAATTATACTACTTTCATCGCGCACAGTATTTAATATCTTGTCATATGATGTACATTATATTGCTTTACTTACGATATGACAAATGGAGCATAATATAGCACACACACATCTTCTTTTGATGCCATATGTGAATCTTTTGAGTGTGGAAAAATCCATTTATTACACCAAAATAGCTGTGCATGTGACATATTATGCGGGGATAAGAGTAT
>JAISJM010000088.1 GCA_031261525.1 Eubacteriales Family XIII. Incertae Sedis bacterium | reverse complement strand
GATTCATTTGATGATAGTGAACAAAAATAGAAAATGCGAAAAGGATCTACGATATATTGAAGTTTACAAAAGGTAGCATTGGAATCGGGATGATAAAACATCTCGTGCCAATGCTACTTTTGATTTATTTCATTTTTTAAGTTGCAGGTGATGTATCATAATGCGTATGGTATAATCATTGTAAACGCTATAACTATCATTGAATTGAAAGGAATCGGGCATGGCAGATAAATTATATGATGTAATTATAATTGGCAGCGGTCCTGCGGGGCTTAGCGCCGCGATTTATGCGAGGCGAGCAGAGCTCAATACACTCATAATAGAGAAAGGCTTATCGGGCGGGCAGATCTTCCAGACGGCATCGGTTGAGAATTACCCCGGCGGCATCAAAGGCGAGAGCGGCGCGGATTTGAGCATGCGCATGGATGCACAGGCAAAATCATTCGAGCCCGAGAGCGTGACGGCAAATGTCACAAGTGTCGATTTTACGGGCGATGTGAAGAAAGTCATTACGGCTGACAAAACCTATGAATCGAAGACGATTATACTGGCAACGGGCAGTAACCCCGTGAAGCTTGGCGCACCTGGCGAAGAGGAATATGCAGGTCGTGGTGTGAGCTACTGCGCAACTTGCGATGGTCCCTTCTTTAGAGGTATGGATGTCTATGTCGTAGGTGGCGGAGATAGTGCAATTGAAGAAAGCTTGCATTTGTCAAAAATCGCTAGAAGTGTAACGATTATCCATAGACGTGATGCGCTTCGAGCTGCAAAATCCATTGAGACAAAAGCACGCAATGCTGGCAATATCAACTTTCTCCTTGATACGGTAATCGAAGAAATCAAAGGCGGCGACTTACTAGAATCCATCATTGTGAAAAATGTCAAAACAGGCAATATCACCGAAATCAAAGCCAATCCAGAGGACGGCACGATGGGGTTATTTGTATTTGTAGGCATGCGACCCATTACGGAATTTCTTGGTGACGCCATTGAATTAGACAATGGCTATATCCCAACGGACGAAGAGATGCACACCAATGTGCCAGGCGTATTCGCCGCAGGAGATGTCCGCAAGAAGATGCTGCGCCAGGTTGTAACGGCTGCCGCTGACGGCGCAATCGCTGCAGTCAGCGCAGAGAATTATATCGAAGAATAGAATTAAAATCAAAATTGAAATCAAAAGTAAAATGTGCTGCCTTGAATGAGGTAGCACATTTTATTGCTATGTCTTTTGAGTGGCGTACGCGAAGCATGCGACATCATAATCATCATTACCCCAAAAGAGGGCGATGATGTCAATATCTTTTACATCTATATAAAGTTTGTTAAAAACAAGCCGTTTGTTACGATTATGAAGATGTTTATTCACAATTGGCTAAATCGTTGATATTTCAAAATGATTTTGTGAAAATGCGGAAACTCAAACATAACCATCCTTCCCAAAAGAGGGCGATGATGTCAATATATTTTACGTTTATTTTTACATCTATATAAAGTTTGTTAAAAACAAGCACCTTTTCGCTCGAGATGTATGGTTGGTATCATTTTTAAGGGTATTTTAGCCTCATGTATGATACCAACCATACATCTCGAGCCAATTTGTTGGTTTTTTTGTATGAAATTATTTTTGTACAAAAAAACCAACAATAAACGGCAATAAAGTGTGTGGATCAACCCAAAATAAAGTGTGCGAATCATAAAGTCTGCGGATCAACCGAAAATAAAGTGTGCGAATCATAAAGTCTGCGGATCAACCGAAAATAAAGTGTGCGAATCATAAAGTGTGTGGATCAACCCAAAATAAAGTGTGCGAATCATAAAGTGTGTGGATCAACCCAAAATAAAGTGTACGAATCATAAAGTGTGCGGATCAACCGAAAATAAAGTGTGCGAATCATAAAGTGTGCGGATCAACCGAAAATAAAGTGTGCGAATCATAAAGTGTGCGGATCAACCCAAAATAAAGTGTGCGAATCATCCGAGCAGAAGTATCAAATAGAAACCAGAAGTCTCAAAATAGAAAAGACTCACAGCAAGCAATATGCTGTGAGCCTTTTACAAGTCGAAAGGAAATTCTTTCTGACCTTACAATTATAGTCCAAACTTCTCTTTCGTATAAGCGATACTTTCGTCAAGTGCATTGACAACGTAAGCGATGCTTTCATCTGAAAGAACTGCAGGCGGTTCGATACGAACGGTCTTCGCATTGACGAGTGTACCCGCTGTCATGACTTTGCGGTCAAACATCTGCTTGATTACTTCGTAACCAACTTCTGCTTCTGGGAATTCCATACAGATTAGGAGTCCAGCGCCTCTGTATTCTTTGAGGACTGTTGGATACTTCTTCTTCAGCTCTTCTAGCTTGCCCATGATGTAGTCACCCTTTGCTTTACACTGACCAGGGATATCATTTTCAAGCATGTACTTAATCGTTGCAATTGCCGCAGAACATGCGAGTGGGTTACCACCAAATGTTGGAGAACCAAGAACCCAAGGATTCTCAATCAGCTTCTGTCCGATTGTCCATGACTTCGGTGTGTTCTCTGTCTGCTGCCATACGTGTGGACGAGCGATGATACCTGTGATTGGCATGATGCCGCCGCCGAAAGCCTTACCATATGTCATGATATCAGGCACGATGCCTTCTGCTTCGCAACGGAACATGGTACCAGTACGACCCATACCAGTCTGAATCTCATCAACGATAAGAGCAACTTCATACTTGTCGCAGATTTCTCTAACTCTCTTTAGATATCCAGCAGGAGGAATAACAACGCCAGCTTCGCCCTGAATAGGCTCAAGGATAACACCCGCAACTTTTTCGCCAACTGTGATAAGGTTCTTGATTGCTGCTTCCATTGCATCTGCGTCACCATATTTTACATGCTGAACTTGCTGAATCATTGGAAGATAATCTTCTCTGTACGCGCCTTTACCACCCATAGAGATTGCGCCCATTGATTTACCATGGAATGCGCCAACTGTTGAGATGTAATAACGACCGCCAGTAGCGATACGAGCGAGCTTGAGTGCCATTTCTACAGCTTCTGCACCACCATTTGTAAAGAAACAGTGCTGCAAATCGCCAGGTGCGATGAGTGCTGTAAGGTTTGCAAGATATCCTCTGAGTGGATCAACCAATTCCTGTGAATGAAGTGCATATTTGCTCAATTGAGCTTGAACAATCTTCAAAATCTCAGGATTTCTGTGACCACATGTGTAGATACCAAATCCGCCGAGGCAATCAATATATGATGCATCATACATTTCCCCATCTTTTTGTCCAAAACCATCGAACGTATCAACACTGTCTGTCCACTCAATGAAAGCGCCATCTGTCGATACAGATTTTCTGTATTCGAGCCAACCAGGGTTAACATTTTCGTTGAAGTTGGCAATTGAATCGTCATGAATTGTCTTCTTCTCTTCAGTAGTAAGTGCATCTCTCTCGATGTAACCTACAACGCGTCTTGCTTCTTCGAGTGCTTTGTTCTTGTCTGTCAGTGTCATAATGTACCTCCTGCGTAAGTAAACGCTAATTTGACTCACTCCCCTGCGAGTCCCTCTTTTTGCACAAAAGTTGACATCCACCTATAATAGAGGCGTCAACGTGCACGGCTTGCATATAATCTATCACATTCGTATGAAAATGCAAGGGGGAGAACGGCATTTGGTGCAAATGTCGCAAGTTATTGAATAATGCGTTCAATTTTGGGCTAAAAATATGTCAATTATTTGTTATTGACAAAATGTTGTAAAAATGATACAAAGTTTGCGTTAAATTACTCGTTAAATTACGGATAATACATTTGTTGTTATGCAACCCAAAAAAGTACTTCGTTATGATATAATGTTAACTAATAATGTATGTTAATTTATAAGTTGGAGGGGACATGGTCAGACGAGTATTCGTAGAGAAGAAGTCAGGATTCGATGTTGAGGCGCAGGGACTTTGCTCACAGTTTGTAAAGAACTTAGGAATAAGCAAAGTATTGGGCGTGAGAGTGGTAAACCGTTATGATGTAGACGGGGTATCCGATGAGATGTATGGGGATGCCGTAAAGTCTGTATTTTCCGAACCACAGCTTGATACGGTGACAGAGGAAAGTTTGACATTTTCCGAAGATGATTTTGTCTTTGGTTCGGAATATCTACCAGGGCAGTATGACCAACGAGCGGATTCAGCCGTTCAATGTATTCGGCTATTTGGCACAGAGGATTCCCCTGTTGTCAGATATGCGAAGTTCGTAATCGTCTCCTCATCAGCGGGATTGAGCGATGACGAAAAAGCACTTATCAAAAAGTACGTAATCAACCCCGTCGATTCGCGAGAAGCTTCTTTTGAGAAGCCAGCGACACTTGAGCTTGATGTACACGTTCCTTCTAGCGTCGAAGTGATTGCAGGGTTTAAAGATTATGACGATGACGCAGTTGACGCATTCCATGCAGCGCGTGGATTTGCGATGACGACGGAAGATTTGAGATTTGTTAGAGATTATTTCAAGACAGAGGGTCGCGACCCATCGATTACAGAATTGAGAGTCATCGATACCTATTGGTCCGATCACTGTAGACATACAACTTTCAACACGAAGCTCGACAATATTGATTTCGGCGAGGGCATCTATGGTCAGCTCATTCAAGACAGCTTCGAACAATATCTAGCTGCACGTATCGATTACTATGGAGAAGAACGGGCAAATACCCGCGATATCAGCTTCATGGATATGGGCACAATCTGCGGCAAATATCTTTCTAAGTTCGGTAATTTAGATAATCTAGATGTATCCGAGGAAATCAATGCCTGCTCCATCAAAGTAAAAGCGAAGATAGAATATGACGATGGCGAGCGCGAAGAAGACTGGCTCGTCATGTTTAAGAACGAGACACACAACCACCCAACAGAGATTGAGCCGTTTGGTGGTGCTGCGACATGTCTTGGCGGCGCGATTCGTGATCCGCTATCTGGCAGAGTCTACGTGTATCAGGCGATGCGTGTTACAGGGGCGGCAGATCCGACCGTCAGTCTAGAGGAGACGCTACCTGGAAAATTATCTCAATATCAAATTGTGCGAGGGGCTTCAAAGGGCTACAGTTCTTACGGCAATCAGATCGGTCTGGCTACTGGGCTCGTCGACGAGATCTATTCGCCAAATTACGTCGCAAAGCGTCTTGAGATTGGCGCTGTCATAGGCGCCGCTCCGGCGCACCACGTCGTAAGGCACGTGCCAGATCCCGGCGATGCGGTACTCATTATTGGCGGGCGGACTGGTCGTGACGGCATAGGTGGTGCGACGGGCTCGTCAAAAGAGCACGATGAATCCTCAACTTCTACGGCTGGCGCCGAAGTCCAAAAGGGCAACCCGCCCGTGGAACGCGCCATCCAAAGGCTCTTTAGACGAGCAGACGTTGCAACGCGGATAAAGCGTTGCAACGACTTCGGCGCCGGAGGTGTCGCCGTCGCAATTGGCGAGCTTGCAGAGAGCCTTGATATCGACCTCTCAAAAGTTCCTAAAAAATACGAAGGGCTAGACGGTACGGAGCTCGCCATCAGCGAATCGCAAGAGCGCATGGCCGTTGTGGTTGATCCTGTAGATATTGATCTCTTCATTCGCTATGGATCAGAGGACAACCTCGAAGTAACGCATGTCGCAGATATCACAGATACGGGCAGTGTGCGTATGCTTTGGAATGGTGAAGTGATTCTCGATTTAAAACGCGCATTCCTTGATACCAACGGTGTCACACAAGTACGTGATATCAAGGTAGAGCCGAGGACATTAGATTTCAGCCAATTAGAAGCTACTGCTGCCAGACGTTCTGATGTGGCAACAAACAAGACGAAGACGTCAAAAGATTATCTTTCATTGTTCAATTCGTTGAATGTCTGCTCGAAAAAAGGTCTGATTGAGAACTTCGATTCGACAATTGGCGCATTGTCCGTTCTCATGCCTTTAGGTGGTAAAAATCAATTGACACCGACTTTAGGTATGGCTGCAAAACTGCCAATTACAGAAGGCAAGACGGATTTTTCGACACTCATGACTTACGGCTTTGATCCAGACTTATCCATCGCAAGCCCATATCATGGTGCACTATATGCGGTTTTGGATTCCGTGACGAAGATTGTCGCAATGGGCGGCGACTATAAAGAAGTTCGGTTGACGTTCCAAGAGTATTTCAAACGACTTGGCACAGACAAGACAAGATGGGCGGAGCCGTTTGAGGCACTGCAAGGGTCGATTAAGGCTCAATTGGCATTGGGCTTAGCTGCCATCGGCGGCAAGGACTCTATGAGCGGGACTTTTACAGATATTGATGTGCCGCCGACACTTGTGTCATTTGCAGTGGGTCTTGCGCATGCAAGCAGAGTGGTATCGCCTGAGCTGAAGAATGCAAAGTCTAAATTAGTTTTGGTGAAGCAGCCTGTCGACGAATACAATATTCCAGATTTTGATAAGTTCAAATTCCATGCGGATCGTATCTACAATTTAGTAGAAGAAGGCAAAGTTCGTTCTGCCAATACAATCGGAATTGGTGGTATCGCAGCAGCACTCGCCAAGGCGAGTCTCGGCAATGAGATTGGGGCTATCATCACCGACGATTTCGGTCTCGCACTCGACAAGCCAAGTTACGGATCGATTTTGTTTGAGATGTCACCATACATCGATTACGACCTCACACTTCATGGCATGAATTACAAGATTATCGGTGAGACGACGAAGGAGCAATCCATCAAATTGCTATCAACAACGATTCAGATTGCCGATATCCTCAAGTCCTATGAAGAGAAGTTAGAAGGCGTATTCCCAACAAAAGTTAGTGACAAAAAAGGGAATGTTGTTGACAATATCACTTACAGAAAATCTGCGGAGAAGGTCAAAGCCAACATCACATTAAAAGATGTAAAACCAAAAGTAATCATTCCGACATTCCCAGGTACAAACTGCGAAGTGGATACGAAAATTGCTTTTGAACGAGCTGGCGCCGACGTGACGGTTCTGAATCTATTAAATTTGAATCACGATAAACTATTGGAGTCCATCGAGGCGTTAAAGTCTGCCATTGATGAATCGCAGATCGTCATGATTCCTGGTGGATTCTCCGGTGGCGATGAGCCAGATGGTTCTGCGAAGTTCATTACAGCTGTATTCCGAAATCCATTGATTCGTGCATCTGTGGAGAACTTGCTCGAC
>JAISJM010000092.1 GCA_031261525.1 Eubacteriales Family XIII. Incertae Sedis bacterium | reverse complement strand
GCACAACGGCCGTCTTCACGACCTCATCGCCAACCTTATACGTAAGATTATAGCTAGAGATTTCGAGCTGGGCTTATGCCGACTTATTCGGCATAAGCGTTGAAAACAAAACCACAAATGTAAGTGGTAATGCAAGCCCTCTGCCGATGATTCTTTACAATATTGAATTGTAGATTTGCTTACATAATTTGCATATATTCAAATGGAATATTGCAAATTCATCCAACGTCTACAACACAAAAAGAACAGAAAGATCAATAACAAAACGATGACAATAAAAAGACGCAACCCGAGTGCTCATTCGGATTGCGTCTTTTGTTATTGTTGTTAATGATACAGTTGTAATATCTATGCTTCAGTTTTTTGGTAGCGTGGGCAGTTTCTAAAAAATTTAACTCCGTAATATCTGACAGCATAATCTGTGATGCAAAGTCATAATACATGAATCGATGCCTGTAATTTTCATCTGCGAAAATCTCAAAGTTGATGATGCCTCAGATGATGGCTTATTTGAGGCTGTCCTGCTTTAATTTTCGGATTTCTGCAAGAGGTAGATTCATTGATTCGGCTATTAATTCCTCACCGATGCCTGATTTAAGTAAATTGATAATCGTTTGCGTTTCTTTTTCTTTAGCATCAGCTAGTTCATTATCAAGTTTGGTAGATTCAGCTTGAGCTTTGGCAGCATCGGCTTGAGCCTTTACAGTCTCTTCTTTTGCCTTAGCAGCTTCTTCTCGTCCAATTCTTAACCCTGTATCATAGAGAGACTGTTCTCGGTCACGTTGTTTTTCCTCCGCTTCTGCAATATATCGCTCTGTTTCGCTGGCACTCATATAACGAACTTTTGTGACAGTCTTTTTGAATATCGGATCTTTTTCTGCAATTGCGTCCATTTCATCCTCCCTCTCAGCTTTGAACAGACTCAGCCAATCGTAAAGCGTTGTACCGTCTGCCGATTTTGGTAGTTTTGGTAGTTCTAAAAAATTTAACTCCGTAATATCAGACAGCATAATCTGCGACGCGAAGTCATAGTACATAAATCGATGCCTGTAATTTTCATCTGCGAAAATCTCAAAGTCGATGATGATAATTGAAATGGAGCGGCATAGAGCACCATATTTATCACCTGCTGACATTTGCGCCACTAAGTTCTTGGAATTGTAGTAAATCGTTCGGTTGATAAAACTATCATGTGTCGCGCGCTGAACCTCGATATCTATAGAATGGCCGCTTTTCGTAAGGATACGAGCGTCTAAAATAATCGATTTATCCGTTTCGTGTTCCTTAATTAAGTTCGGATTCACAACGTCTACAACCTCAAACTCATCCACGGGAATGTCAATCACCGAAGCAATGAAATGCTTTACAATATCCGTATCGTTTGGGTCTGAAAAAATCGAGCGGAACACATAATCGTAGATCAGTCTTAAAATCGGCTTCTTTTCGTTTGTTTGCTGTTGAATTTGTGTCATTTTATATCTCCCTTAATCATACGCTCCTATGATATCTGAATCAAGTGAAGATTATATAGGAAATAATATTCTAAAATTCAAATATATACCAATGTAAGTTATATCATACTATGGTAATTTATGGTTGTCAATAGCACAAAAATAATGCGGCTTGAGGATGTCGTGACTCAAACCGCATTAAGTGGGTATTGCTTCTTATCGCGAATTTCAATGTCTCGTATGACATTTGCAACGCGTCCGTCTACACTTTTCAGATGCCAATCCAATTGATACATGCCATTTGGCAGGCCCGCAAGTTCATCACCAATTGTCACCCCACTACCCTTTTTAGGATATCAGACGAATTATCCAGTGGTGCAATGGACCAACGAAGAATGGTTACATCGCTCTCATTCATGACAACTTCTGCTATCGACGGATTGATATGGCTGTCAAGATTTGCGTCATCAAAGACAATCTTTGCATCGGGATACCATTCATCCACAATTTGGGTGGTAGGCTAGCTTCCAATCAGATGGTATTGAATCCCCATGCCAAGTCCAACGAGAGCGAAAATACAGATAGCCCCAAAGAAAATCATTTGTAGTTTAGGTAACAAATAGAATCCATTCAGAGGGTTCTTTATTGTACTCTTTTGAGTGGCAACGCGCTCAATATTGGCATTAATCTTCGTTGTCAAATTTGAAACCTATGAATCGGGGAACGTCTCGTCGAGGTTCTTTGAGATTGCCGTCATCATGAGTGGTGCAAATATTCCCTCGTCAATAGATGTGGCATCATGACCATCTATTACGTCCTTTTTAATCCATTCTTCTTTTAGCACAGCTTTTGCCCTCAATATATTTGTTGACACGGTACTTACTGAGATTCCAAGTGCTTTTCCAATTTCCTTATAACTCATATCATCATAATAGTGCATGACAATGGCTTGCCTACGAGCTTTTGGAAGTTTGTTGATGGCTTCAATACGCACACCGCTGGTTAAACTCTTCTCTGCAACCTTATACGGCATTGCATTTTCATTTTTCTCAACAAGCGCATCGATATGATCCTCAATATTATCATTTTGGTGCTTACCTTGCATTAAATTCTCGGTATGGCAGACATTTCTGATAATTGTATGCATCTATGAGCGAAATGCTTCGGCGCCTTCAGTTTGGAAATGCCCTTAATACATGCGCATGACAATTTCTTGAACCGCATCGTCTACATGATTTTTATCATAAAGCTGCAAACTCGTATGAAAAAGAATACTCTTAATAAACACATTATATAGATTTTCAAAGGCTTGCACGTCACCGCCCATTGCCTCTGTAATCATCTTTTTCATCTCACCCTTACTCATAATGACTGAAATCTCTCCTATTTTACTGCTTTTTGATATTCCAATAACGATAATATGCAAATGTATACAATTGTCTATCATTATAGGTTTAAAAAATCAACAATGCAAGGAGAATATTCATTTTAGTCTTTTACCGAATGAGTGCTGTATCTAAGAGATATTCACAAAAGTCGTTCTCTGCAGGGTTTGTGACTTCATTATCAAATGCGGTTGGATCGTACATCGCCCATCTGCCATCGCGATATACATTGAGCCACGCATGATATATTCGCGTAGGTGCTTTACCATTTGCGTCCTTACGCAGGATATATCCATGAATAATTTTCACAGGAATCGATTGACTTTTCAGCATAATAGCTGCGACTGCGCTTCGCTCGTTGCAATTGCCGACACCTGTATTGATTGCCTTATCTACGTCTGGAAACTTATAATGCTTATCTTTCTCCATTTTGGATTGTTTTACTTGAATGTCATCTTCCTTGATATTCTCCCTGATAAATGGAATAATAACTTCTGTTTTTTCCTTATCTGTCAGTTTTTGCCCTTTTGTCCTCTCCGCACGCGAGAGAAGATACGCCGCGATTCCGACGGTAGCACTATCCTCATCATAGTTAGAATAGACATTACGATATTGATATGTCGTAAGTTCATCATAGACCGCTTTAAATGCAAATGTCGCAATTTCATTTTTCTTACATTTGGATATTTCTTTGTTATTATATTTATCATAGGGAATGCAATTGATCGTGTATGTACCAGAACCATATGGTAGCGCATATCCCTGCCAACCAGCGCCTACAGGGTATTCGAAATACGGTGAAATCATACCTTTTTTTGAACTTAATTCGTGAACATTTCCATTACGATCAACACAACGAACTTCAATTACCATATGATTATGTGAACCATTGTAACGTATTTGTATATATCCACTATCTATATTTGATAGATTTATCTCTATTGATTTGTCTGATACGATAGAATCTTCTTTTGATAAAATTTTGCCATTTTTATTAGCGATACCTGCAGAAAGTGGTGTTTTCTGTGATTCTATGCGAACGGTTTCCAAATCTATGGATTTAGAAGATTGAAAATCACCACGAATCAAATAGGCTGCTACAGCAAATTCTACTGAAAATACAATAATGATTA
>JAISJM010000076.1 GCA_031261525.1 Eubacteriales Family XIII. Incertae Sedis bacterium | reverse complement strand
GCCATCCATCTTTTTCAATAGGCATCCATCCTAGATAGCAATCGTCATTTTATGCAAATGTAAATGTAAATGTCAACGACATGCCACCTGAAATTGGAATATGCAGCGGCTTTCATTTTGTTGGCTATCTTTCTTCCCATGACGCTGTATGTGATGAGATTCCCATTTATCAAAAGTGGCAACCATTCCCGTTTATTGGCTACCTTTCTTCCCATGACGCTGTATGTGATGAGATTCCCATTCAACAAAAGTGACAACCATTCCCTTTTATTGGATATCTTTCTTCCCATGACGCTGTATGTGATGCGATTCCCATTTATCAAAAGTGGCAACCATTTGCATTCAGTTACATCTTGCAACATTTAGAATTTTAGCGCATTGCACGATGATGCTACAGTCAAGTTCATGTAGCGCATAGAGTTGTGGATTTTCGTAACGAAAATCATTAGTATATAGTGCGTGAGGTGATGGAACAATTTGTAACACATTTTGCGCTTTATTTGCTGATTATATGCTACCAATCCTACATCTAGCGCGATATGTTGAGCTTTCTTGTAGCTGCATATATACGAATCAGTTAGAATGCGTAGCATTCTACACCTCTCTAAAAATCACTTTGCGGCGCATCCAATACCAGCGAGATATTCAGATTGCCATTTCGCACACGCAGCTCATCGATAAACGCCTTTTCATCGACATCATCACTCGTGACAATTCTATAATGCAGCTCGTATAAACTACCGAGGTCGGCGGTATTTACTTTGATTAGCTTGTGTGACAATGTGTACATTTGCATAATTTCATCGAATGCATGCGCATAATTCAAGCTCTCTGGTATTGCAATTTTTAATAATTTGGGACTGGATTTTGTGCTACCGAAGTCAATTGCCTCAAGGATGATTACGACGAGACACAGTACTGCCGCCGCAATCACACCATAGATTAAATAACCCATACCGCAGCACAGTCCAACCGCCATCGAGAACAATACATATGTGATATTTTTGGGATCTCCAGGCGTACTTCGGAATCTTATGATTTGAAAAGCACCAGCGAGTGAAAATGCCCTCGCAACGGAATTTCCAACAAGTAAGATAATCAATGTAACGATGACGGGCAGCACAACCAATGTGATTGCAAAACTTTTTGATGGAATCTTCGTCTTATTTGTAAATATATATACAACGCTGATTAATAGTCCCAATGCCAACGATACGACCATCGTCAGAAGCAAATTCTGCACGGTAAATCCTGCGTCACTCACAACGGTCTCAAATATTGATTCAAACATATTTTATCTCCATTTCTGTTTTTATAATTTACATATAATCTACAATCAAACTTTTTCAGAACCTATTTTTTATCAATACGATTTATAATTCTCTTCCTAACTCGATTTTCGACACAAAAACGGCTGATTTCATGTCGAAAATCGAGTTAGGAAGAGAATCGGCAATGCTCATTGTTCAAAGCCAATACCCATGTGTAGTCATTTTCAAGTTCCGTCAGTTCAACCGATGTATTTAGTCTCAAACAGCGAGTTCGTCAATGGCAATGAATCCCATCTATCTGAATTGCAATCACCATACTATATCCAATAACAAACACATCTTAAGCTTATTGACTACGATGGAACCGTTTACCTATATTTGCAATCGTCCTACTATATTCAATTACGAATACAAAGCCATAATTAGATGCAGCAAGCAATGATCATCGTTCAAATCTACCACTCATGCACAGTCATCGTCCAATTCTTCCACTCATGCACAGTCATCGTCCAATTCTTCCACTCATGCACAGTCATCGTCCAATTCTTCCAAAACTTTCTGCACATCCATTGCGCCCAAATCGGAGGTAATTGCTCTATTTAAAGGAGTCATCTCTTTTTCAAACGTCATGCCTTCTTGAAAACGACTATTTTCTGTGAAACGCATCCCAAGGGGAGAATTTGCACCTTTCGTATAATCTGTATCACTGACATTTTTCCAACTTGACCTGTCACCAGTAAACGCATGATCAAGATACTGCATATATTCAGTCCCATATTTGGAAAAACTACTTGGTCGAATTTCGTATTCGCTGAGCAATTTTGTCAGCCATAATGGCATATTTCCAGTACATTTAATTTCCATCAGATACATATCATCGGGCAATATCTTCTTGCCATAGCTACCAGACTCTAGTCTCACATCTGTGCGACGTGCCCGTATGTTGCTATCAAACGATATGCGCAAATCGGAAGTCTTATCGCGGTCAAAGAACGCCATTCTGTCATAGGATATGTAAACTTTTGGATGCAGATTTTTCTGCGTATCAAGCAAATATGCGATTTCTTTAGCAACTTGCTGATTGCTCGATGCCTCGATATACTGCAATCGTTGCGATCCTTGCGATGCTTGCGATCCTTGCGATCGTTGCGATGCATCCGACATCAACCCAGAAGTATCATTAATCCCATTTGTCGCATCATCGTGCGGTACAATATTTTCAATATCTGCGGCATCTGCGGCATTTGCACGATCTAAAAATTTATATGCGGTTTGCAAATCCATCGAGCAACGCCGCTTACTCACTTCGCCTCTATATTTTTTCTTGATTTCAAGATATACAGAATCATCCATATTTGGTACACCATATGAGCGAATTCGAAGCTTTTCTTTGTATTTTGGCTTGCTCAAAGAATTTCGAATCATGCTACTATCGTCGCTATCATAATAGATATTGCAAATCGAATAAGGCTCGCCGCCGCGATTAAATTTGTCAAAATCCATATATTCTGCAAGTCGATGAAGAAGCGCTTCATAGGTAGGCGCGTCAATCTTGTATTTATTTTCCTTGCGTTTGAAGACCTCGATTGCCATTCGTTTACCTCATTTTCTAATTATTTTTATATGCGGAATTGGGTGCAAATGTTAGTGCTGCTAGCATCTCTAAATTTTAAATATTCTATATCTTGCGCTATATATAAGTTACCGTAAAAATGTGGCACAAATATGTACAGACGGCAACAAAATGTGACATATGCGCGTGAGGCATTGCAATTACGCGCATATGGGGTGATAATTTAAGTACCGTTTAAGAAGTGTACGATTTTGGCTAATCGTACACTAAATGAGGAGTATGCAAATGAAAGTTCTAATCTGCGATGATCAACCAATGATTCATGAGACACTTCGGGAATATATTTTATCTGAGGGGTTTGAGTGCGTATCGGCATATGATGGTGAGGAATCACTTGAAGTTTGGAAGGCAGAAAATCCGGATATGATTATTCTTGATTTGATGATGCCAAAGAAATCGGGTATTGATGTGTGCCGTGAAATTCGCAAGACAAGCACGGTGCCAATCATCATGCTCACGGCAAAAGGGGAAGAGATTGATCGGATACTCGGACTCGAACTCGGTGCTGATGATTACATTGTAAAACCATTTTCACCACGAGAAGTTGTCGCACGCATCAAGGTGATTCTGAGACGTATGAATGATTTTGCAAATGGCATGAACGATCGCGTGGAAAAAGAACTCACCTTTGATAAGCTTACCATTAATCTATCGAGCTATGATGTCAGAGTGGACGGCGAACCGTTGACATTTACCCCAAAAGAAGTTGAATTATTATATAAATTGGCATCGACACCGGGGCGTGTCTATAATCGTGAGCAGTTACTGTCCGATGTATGGGGCTATGATTATTATGGGGATTCTCGGGTAGTGGACACGCTCATCAAGCGCATTCGAAGCAAATTGCCTGACAATGAAAATTGGTCGATTAAGAGTATTTATGGCGTCGGTTATAAATTTGAAGTTGGCAACAGTAGTTTGTAGTAATCTAATTTTAACATTCAGCCTTGTAATGGCAAGTGATTTTCCCCTTGAGTTTCCAATTTTTTGGGCTCTGTGATGTTCATGAATTATGCAAACAAGCCGTTTATCATGATTATGAAAACGTTTATTCACAATTGGCTAAAGCATTGATATTTCAAAACGATTTTGTAAAAATG
>JAISJM010000023.1 GCA_031261525.1 Eubacteriales Family XIII. Incertae Sedis bacterium | reverse complement strand
CTGACGAATGCCTGTGAAGTCCGCTTTGCCGCACTCTGGACAGACAATGCCCTTATCTGCAATAAACTGTTCCATCTTCTCATGTGGCCACGCGTCGATTGCAACATCTTCTATATCCTCATCGTTCTCTTTCAGATATGCTTCAATCAATTGATCCGCTCTGAATCTTGAGTGACAAGCTTTACAATCAATAAGTGGATCTGAAAATCCACCGACATGTCCAGATGCAACCCACGCTTGTGGATTCATCAAGATTGCAGCATCGAGCCCAACATTGGTCTTCGACTCTTGGACAAATTTGCGCCACCAAGCTTTCTTGATATTGTTCTTTAACTCAACACCCAATGGACCGTAATCCCAGCTGTTTGCTAAACCACCATAAATCTCCGAACCTGGATAGATAAATCCTCTACCTTTACACAGCGCGACCAATTTCTCCATCGTAACCGCTCTTGGATCTACAACTTGCGACTTCTTTTGCTCTTTTGACATTCTAAAATAACCCTCATTCCTAAATATAACGAAACCATCACTCGACAATAATCGTATCCATATCTATGGATACACGATTTTCTGTATTTTTATACACTGTCTGTCCTGTATCTATATCTGTATCTATATCTCGTTGCTCTCATCTTTGACAGCATCAGCCGCATCGAGAACCTTTTCCTTCGCAGCATCGACCACATCTTCAGCCTTGTCTTTCAAATCATCGGCAACGTCTTCCGCTTGATCCGCTAAATCATCGACAGCATCTTCTGCATCATTTGCCGTTCCTTCAGCCTTTGCTTTGGCTTTCTCCCACATCTCGTCAACCTTATCTTTGACCGCATCCGCCTGTGGTTTCACCTTCGTTGTACCAGCTTTCTTAATATTGTCAATGACATCGGAACTCTTATCCTTAATGGTACCCGCAAGGTCCTGTCCCTTTGCACTCACATCATCAAATTTAGCCTCAGCCTTTTCACTGATATCGATGACTTCACCGTCATCCTTGATAAGCTCAATCTTACACTTGAGTCCAAATGCTGCAACAACGCCTGCAACGGCAACAAGTGGCGAAAGTGCTGTACCGATAATGCCGACATTTACGGGAAGATTTAAGATGATTTCATCGTCTTTCTTCACAACAATTCGGCTTACGTTGCCCTTTGCTACAGCCTCTTTAATCTTATCAACGACAGTCTGAACCTGATCTGATACCTTGGACTTTGCTGATTGGTTAATCGTCTCTTCAATCTTAATGATTGCATCAACGACAGATCCCTCTGCCTGCTCAAGTGCTTCCTTCGCTTCCTTGTAACTGACGCCAGTTCTGTCTTTTACCAATTCAACTTTCTCTAGTGTGATGTCCATAAGAACCTCCTTTGTCTATTTATTACTTACTCGCAAATGTCGACAATTTAGGATTGTCTATGCGAGATACCTGTCTGAATTAAAATCACCCACACCTAAGTGCATCCTGATATATGCATCCATTACAGACACAATCCGCGATTCAATATCGGGTCTCAACGTAATTGATTTCAGTGCCGATGATGGATGCTCTGTAATATATACAAGCACGTTTACTATATCACCCTCACACTTAGAAATCAATACATCCGACGCAAACCTATCCTCTGACGACCACATTCCAAGCTCCTGAAGAATCTTAACTTGATACGCAATCCGCAAAGTTCCAAAGCCTTTTGTCCTCGTTGTCGCAATTATTAAATATTCATGATAGATGTCATACATTTGCGCGGGCGCATGTTCTGGAATCGCTTTCAGCAACAACTCCGTCATATACGACACAAACACATATCGATCTGGATCCATACTCACATCATAATATTGATTGACCAAGCTGCAAGAATCTAGCTTATATCGCCCATTTCTGTCACTAAGTTCCATCTCATAGCATGCAAATGCCTGCAATGCCCCGCCCTTCTTCAGATTGCTCCGTTCATACGAATTTACCGTAATCTTGCCTAGCTTATCCGTGAGCAACGTGAGCAGAATCTTATGCTGCGTCGTCTTCGTGCGTCTTAAAATGTATGCATGAACTGTTATCAATATAGCCTCTTAAAATTAGTAGCTGTGACCTCACGCGCACACGATTGCTGAGGTCGCTCTTGCTTAACAACGAATTATTCTTTATATCCAAGATTACTTAACATACCTGTCGAGTCACGCCAGTTTTCTTTTACTTTGACAAATAACTCTAGATATACCTTCGTTCCGACAAGTGCCTCAATTTCTTCGCGTGCAGACTTTCCGATTTCTTTGAGCTTCAGTCCGCCTTTACCAATAATCATACCCTTATGACTCTTTTTCTCCGTGTAGATGATGCAGGATATTCTGGTAAGTCTGGGTAATTCTTCATAGTTTTCAATCTCAATCGCCGTACCATGTGGAATCTCATCTTCAAGATTGAGCAAGACCTTTTCTCTGATGATTTCACTGACGATAAATCGTTCAGGATGGTCTGTATACATGCCTGGGTCAAAGAACGCTGGTCCTTCTTCCATATATGGTTTGATCGCATCAATGACAGCTGGTACTCCTGCCCCATCAAGTGCAACGGTGCCGATAATCTGGTCAAAGACTCCAGTCTTATCATACCCATCGAAGATTTCTTTGAATTGCTCTGGTTTCATCTTATCCATCTTATTGATGATGAGAATCTTCGGCATTTTCAGATCTTTGATGTTGTTAAAAATGAAGTAATCACCGCCTTTTTCGCGATGAGGTTCATCAACAAGAAACAAAATCGCATCCACATCATTGAATGAAGACAATGCCGTGCCAGTCATAAATTCGCCGAGCTTTGACTTTGGCTTGTGGATACCTGGCGTATCTAAGAAGACAATCTGTAAGTCCTCTTCGTTGTAGATACCTCTGATTCTATTTCTCGTTGTCTGTGGCTTATCTGTCGCAATCGCAACTTTCTCACCCACCATGGCATTGAGTAAAGTTGACTTTCCTACATTTGGTCTACCTATGATACTTACAAATCCTGATTTCATACAATCCCTTATCTATTTCACCTATTACAGTTTCGCTTCGCTTCCTTGTACTAGGCGAAATATACAAGAAACCCGCATGTTATTCATAAATTTAAAAATTATCTCGTCAGTCCGATATGTTCCATCACCTGCTCCTCGCGTGCGCGCATCTCTTGCTTTTCATTTGTGTGCTCGTCCATATGGTCATAGCCTAGCAGATGTAAGACACTATGCACAAATAAATAAACGAGTTCACGCGTCTGCGAATGTCCAAATTCTTCTGCCTGCCGCTTCGCAATATCCGTGCAAATGACGACATCCCCAAGCGACACGTTGAATCCAAGCCCTGCCCCCGCGCCAATCACAAGCTCCATCTCTTCGACAAGTTCATCCATATCTTCAAACAATGGAAAACTCAATACATCTGTCGGCGCATCAATCTCACGCTGCAATCGATTAATCTCACGAATCTCATCTTCATCAACAAAAGACAGACTAAGCTCAATCAATTCCGTATATCCAATCGTCTCAAGCTCCAGAATATACTCTGCCGCCTGCTCCATAATCTTAATCACAAATCGATCGATATTTATATCATCATCAAAAATTATATTCATTCTACTCTTTTCTCAAACAAAAAATGAATTCCGAACAAGAACGACTTCAAGCATTCTCGATCTCAATCAATACGCACATATTATTTTTCATACCTCTCGTACGCATTGATTATCTTTCGCACCAATGTATGTCGTACGACATCGGTATCCTTAAAATAGCAGAAATCAATCTCTTTGATATCGGCTAGAACCTTTGTCGCATGAACGAGTCCCGACTGCTTGCCATCAGGAAGATCAATCTGCGT
>JAISJM010000185.1 GCA_031261525.1 Eubacteriales Family XIII. Incertae Sedis bacterium | reverse complement strand
GGCAACAAGAAAATTACGAATTCGAACCCGCATTTGGCAAGAAGAAAATTGCGAATTCGAATGCGCATTTGGTAACAAGAAAATTACGAATGCGAATGCGGACTCGTATTACTTCAATACCATTCGATACCATTTATTACGCAGACTTATTATACAGACTTCTTATTGTGCATGCCTATGGAGATAAACTCGTAAGATTATGTCGTTTCTTTTATAAGACTTTTATAAGCTATGTCGTTTCTTGTATAATAAAGGAAGCATGAGAATCATTCCCACGCTTCACACATTTGCGATTATTCAACAATCATTCAACGATCTCAACAACCTCCCCCATCAACAATCATTCAACAATCATTCAACAATCTCAACAACCTCAACAATCTCAACAATCGCTCAACAATCTCAACTAGCCCTCAGCAATCATTCAACAATCTCAATAATCTCAACAATCTCAACAATCATTCAACAATCTCAACAACCTCAATAATCTCAACAATCGCTCAACAATCTCAACAACCTCAATAATCTCAACAAACGCTCAACAATCTCAACAACCTCAATAATCTCAACTAGCCCTCAGCAATCATTCAACAATCGCTCAACAATCATTCAACAATCTCAACAACCTCAACTACCTCAATAATCGCTCAAGAATCTCGACTAGCCCTCAGCAATCATTCAACTACCCACTAGACAATCTCTGCGTCAGGCACGCCATCAATTCCGTAATGCTTTGCAATCGCCCACGCCACGAGGTTGTGATCCTCAATGCTAGCAAGTCCCGACACAATCGCGGCACCCACATAGCCTGAGCCTGCGATGCGGATTGGAAATGCGCCACCTGCAGGTGCATAGTCACGATAATCAAACCCTGCATTTAGAATTTCCTCACGCAATGGCGACTCATAATAGAGCGTGCTGCGCTCAAAGTAATAGCTTGTATTGCGTTTGCGGCTCATCCATTGCTCATTTTGTATGTTTGCACCAGGCAGAGTCATATGAAACAACGTCGTTCTGTTTCTTGAAATGTCAATGCCAATCGGATAGCCTTCTTTTTTCGCTCGCTCATAAATCAACAACCCGATTGCAATTGCATCGTCATTGGAGAAGTGCGGCACTTGTAGTAATTCTTCCTGTATCTCGATATTTTTGTAACTCATGGCGTCCATCCTTTCTGGGTTTGAGCATTTGATTCTTTGGAATCCCACATATCTGCAAATAGTTTATCATAACCGCCATTTGATAATAATGCATTCTTGTCTTATTCGGTAATTCTCTATCTAAAGTAAAAGTCCACCTACGAAAGTAAAAATCTACCTACAGTTGCGGCTGCAGGTAGATAACTAAATTAGCTGACAGTAAGAGGATAATCGATGCCTTTTTATCAGCTAAGGTAGTAGGTAAAATTTATGAAAATTGAAGACCTCAGTGCAACTACGAGAAATAGATAACATTTATTGGAAGTCTTTATAATTATCTGTTGTTATAAGTTCCCATGGTACATAGATTACTTTCTCTGTGTCCTTACCTTCGATGAGGTCTGCTGCAGCGTTTAGTGCACCTTCTCCCTGACCAGCTGCATCTTGGAATACAGATGCATTGAGGTCGCCAGCTGCGATAGATGCGACACCTTCACCAGATCCATCAATGCCAACAACGGGAATATCTTTTGTCGTCTTTCCAACGGCTTTTAGTGCTTCAATTGCGCCGAGCGCCATCTCGTCATTGTTGGAAATAATTACATCGAGATGTTTTGATGTACCGAGCCATGTCTGTACAACTTGCATTGCTTTTGCACGGTCAAATTCAGCTGTATCCTTGAACACTTCATTGACTGTGAAACCGCTATCCTCTAATCCTTTGATAACAGAATCTGTCCTTTTAATCGTACTTTGATGCCCCATGATACCCTGAAGTATTGCGACATCCAATGTCTTATCTTCTTTATCTGCGAAGTATCCTGAAAGGAACTCACCTTGGAATCCGCCAGATAATAGTTCATCGGATGCAACTTCAACAACCTTACCTTCAATCAATACAGACTCATCAACTGCTCTGTTAACGAAAACGAGTGGAACACCCGCGGCAGCTTGAATGATTGCATCTGCTGTAGTATTGTCAACTGTAACAACGATGATTGCATCAAACCCCTGAGATGCAAATGTCTGCACTTGGTCTATCTGTCGTTGTACATCCTTTTGTGCATCCTGCGCGGAGAATTCATAACCTCTCTCATCAGCACCCTTTTTCACAGCACTCTCGAGTATTGAAAGCCACTGGTCAACTTCGCCCATGGATAAGCCTACTTTTATCTTCTTATCTCCACTTGCAGCGCCGCCGCTTGCACCCGAACATGCTGTCAATGTCAATGTTCCTATCATAGCTACTATCAATATAACCGCAATACTAATTCTTTTCATGATATCTCCCATCCTACTAATAATAAAATACTGAACAAAACTACAACATAACCTTTCCGCAAATGGCAATCTATTCATGAATATCAAATGATGATTGAAGCACCACAATACATTTAATATCATGCAATTGCAAAGGTTTGCTGTTTCTTATACATGTATGATATACTTATTGCAACATTTGCATAATATAAAAAACGTTTAAGAAACAATAAAAAACTATTATTATCTCGGCGCTGGTAAAAACCTATTCTAAAATATCAAAAAACAATACGGGAGACGAAAAAATGATTAACGAACCAGGCATAGTAAAAGACTCCGTCAGTTACTATCATGAGGCCATCTCAGGGGAATATGATTATCTCTATCGCGTGCCATTTTCGGGCATTTATCACTGCAATAAAGATTATTATTTTGCGAGGCAGTATCACGATGTGTGTCAGATTATGCTCATTGAGAAAGGCAAGATGTATATCGATTATCGTGCACAGGCTTTTACCGCACAGGAGGGAGATGTCATCGTCATGGACTGCAGGCAGCCGCATTTTTATCGCTCCTTGAGTGATGATTTGCGCATGCGGTGGTTACATTACAATGGGTCGAGTAGCTTTCAATATACCAATATGCTCATCGAACATTTTGGTGTGATTATCCATACGATGCACGATAAGACGATTGAAGAAAATTGTTATAGCATCATCGCGATGGCGGCATCGAAGCATCCGAATCCTTATGATATGTCTGCGCGCATCGGCAAGCTTCTCGCTTCGCTCACGCATACTTCGCAGATTCCAATCAGTGAAGTGGAAGCAGGCGTGCAAATGACAGCAGATTTTATGCTCGACAATTACGCAGATGAACGATTGACCATTGAATTCTTGGCTGATATGGCGAAGCTGAGTCCGAGTTATTATCAGCGAAAGTTCAAAGAGTACCAATCACTCACGCCACATCAATATCTGCTTTTAGCAAAAATTCGCGCTGCAAAATCGCTGCTGACAACAACCTCTCGTAGTATCGAGCAGATTTCAGAGGATTGCGGATTTTATAGCCCGTCACATTTTATTCAAGCATTCAAAAAAAGCACGGAGCTTACGCCCGTGCAATTTCGTCGACTTTGGATATAAAATTAAAAAAATGCGGCTTTCCTTTATGCACCTACATTGTTGTGACCCGTCTGAAGTGCAATCGTGCCTGTTCTTGCAATCTCTAAGATTTTGTATTTGCTGAGAAGGTCGATAAGTAGGTCAACCTTTTCTGGTTCATTGTCGAATTCAATCATGAGTGTCGTATGTGTGATGTCAACGATTTCGCAATTCATAATCTTGGCGATATCTATAACTTCGCCGCGCTGATCTTCTTCCAACTTGATTTTAATGAGGACGAGTTCGCGGCGCATAATCATATCTTCATCGAGTTTTCGTACTTTGATGACATCGATGAGTTTGTTGAGCTGCTTTGTCACTTGCTCTGCGATGTAGTCGTCACCATCTACGACAATTGTAATTCTTGAAATCTGCGGATCATCGGTTGGACCAACGGCAAGCGAGTCAATATTGAATCCTCTTCGAGCAAATAGTCCAGAAATGCGTGATAGAACACCCGCTTTGTTTTCTACTAAGGCTGCAATTGTATGTTTCAAAATATTTCTCCTTTATAATGAACTTTCGTCATCAGGTACGTTTATAACGAGCAACGCCGGTCGTGTTGATGACAGCATCTTGTCGACATGTCCAAGAGCTGTGTCAATATCTGACGCTTGATAGGCGTCGATTCCGTATGCTTTGGCGATTAGGGCTGGGTCGGGGCTGCCCGTCAGGTCGATTTCGCTGTGATGACCGTAGTAACTCTTATCTTGAATCTCGCGCACGAGTCCAAGTTTTCCGTTGCGCATAACGATGACTTTGACGTCGAGTCCTTGCTGAACAATCGTTGCAAGCTCCATCATACACATCTGGAAAGATCCATCACCGCAGACTGCGATTACCGTGCGGGCATTCTGCGTACCGTCTTCAATCGTTGCAAAACGAGCGCCAACAGCTGCGCCAATCGAGTAACCCATCGTGCCCATGCCACCCGTTGTGAGGAATTTGCACCCTTTGCGGACTTCAATATTGCCTGCGGACCACAATTGATTTTGACCGACATCTTGACAGTAGATGTAATTGTCACCAAGTTTTTTTGAAAGTTCTTTGGCAAATGCCTTCGGATTGACTGTGCCGCTACGAACCGTCTCATCTGTCAACATGAGCGCTGCCTTGTCATGAAGATTTTTCGTCCACTCTTCGCGGTTCAGCTTCACTTGTTCGGGAACTTCATATTCGAGAAGTTGACCTAGGATTGTGTTTAAGTCGCCGACCACTGGCAGATAGGTGTCGAGGTTTTTGCCAATTTCCGCAGGGTCGATATCTACATGGATAATCTTCGTCTTCCGTTTAATTTTATCAGGAAGCATCATCGCACGGTCGCTTACACGTGCACCCATGAGAATCAAGATGTCCGCATGGCTCAACGCTTCATTGGCGAGATTGTCACCGTGCATGCCGACTTGCCCCATGAACAATGGAGAATCTGTCGGAACCGCACCAATGCCCATCAAGGTACATACCGTCGGGATTCCAGCTTTGTCAATAAATGCCGCTAGATTCTGCTCCGCATGGGAATTGAAAACACCACCGCCAACACAGAGAATCGGACGTTTTGCTTTTCGGATTTCTTTGACAAGTCGCTTTACCTGACCAGGATGACCTTTGATTGTAGGGTTGTACCCCCTCAGATGAACTTCGTCTGGGAAATGCATTGCCGCTTTGTCCGTCTGAAGATCGACGGGAATATCAATGAGTACGGGTCCAGGTCTACCCGTTGATGCAATATGAAATGCTTCTTTGAAGATGCGTGGAATATCCGCAGCATCTTTGACGAGGTAACTATATTTTGTAAATGGCTCTGTTGCACCTGTAATATCCGCTTCTTGGAAGACATCGCGACCTAATAAGTTACTATCGACTTGCCCAGATATGGCAATTATGGGAATACTGTCCATATATGCGGTTGCAAGCGCTGTGATTAAATTTGTTGCGCCAGGGCCACTTGTGACAACACAGACACCAGGTTTCCCGCTTACCCTCGCATAGCCACTCGCGGCATGCCCTGCATGTTGTTCGTGTCTGACAAGGATATGCTTGATGTCCGATTGAATCAACGCATCATAAAATGGCGCAATGGTCGCGCCTGGATAACCAAATATATGTTGTACGCCCTCTTTTTCGAGGGCATGAATCATTGCTTCTGCTCCTGTCAAAATTCGCCTCGCTTATTTACTATCTATAGCTTCTGAACCCAATGATGGGTATCTTCGAGCTTTCCGCTTTGAATGCCTGTGATACTGTCATATAGTTTCTGTGACAGTTCTCCGATTTCGTTGTTGTTGATTGAAATCGTATCCTCTTTCCAGCGCATCTCACCTACTGGGGAGATGACCGCAGCCGTTCCTGATGCAAAAATCTCTGTCAGTCTACCTTCTTTTTGCGCTTTAAAGACATCTGCGATTTCTAATCTTTCTTCTTTTACCGTCACGCCCCAATCCTTCAGTAATTGGATGACGCTGTCTCTTGTAATTCCCGGCAAGATCGTTCCGTTGAGTGGCGCAGTGATGACTTCACCATCAATGACGAAGAATGCGTTCGAAGTTCCGATTTCTTCGACGTATTTGCGCTCCGTACCATCGAGCCACAACACCTGTGTGTAGCCGAGTTCGTGCGCTTTCATCTGGCTCTTTAAACTCATGGCATAGTTTCCACCAATTTTGGAGAATCCCGTACCGCCTTGTGCCGCTCTTACATATTCGTCCTCAACGAAGATTTTCGTTGGTGCAAGCCCACCTTTATAATAAGGTCCGACTGGCGAAAGAATGACGATGAACTTATAGGAAGTTGCAGGTCTTACGCCTAAAAATGCCTCTGTCGCGATGATGAATGGTCTGATATATAAGGAAGTTCCTGGATAATCTGGAACCCAGTCTTTGTCTACTTCAACAAGCGCTTTGATTGCGTCCACATAGAAATCTTCGTCGATAAGTGGGATGCAAATGCGGTCGTTTGTGACATTTGTGCGCTTTGCATTCATATCTGGTCTAAAGAGTTGAATGTCGCCGTTATCGGATTTGTAGGTTTTGAGTCCCTCGAACATCTCTTGTGCATAATGCAGTACTGCCGCTGCGGGATCTAACTCAATCGGTGCATAGGGGACGATTCTTGGATCGTGCCAACCTTGACCTTCGTCATAATCCAGGATAAACATGTGATCCGTAAATACTGTTCCGAAATCCAATGTCGATGGATCTGGTTTCGTCTTCGGAGTAGCGGTTCTTTCGATTTTAATATCTTTTTTATTTAGCACAATGGCCTCCTTTTGTAATATATGGATTCATTAAATTATTATATCATAAATCTGTAAGATTTCTGATATAATTAGCCATGTCACGAAGTGACGGCATATAATTTTTATAATAATCGTGAAACGATTGTTATATCATAAATCTGTAAGATTTCTGATATAATCAGCCATGTCACGAAGTGACGGCATATAAATTTATAATAATCATGAAACGATTGTTATATCATAAATCTATAAAAGCGTTTAATATAATGCCACAAAGGCACCACCTAATGTGGATGCGCGCAGCCATTCCTTTAGATTGACACGGTGCATGAATGCGTTGTCAACGATGAGCACTTCACCCTGTTGTGCATCGATTCCGACGATTGTCACCCAGTGGTAATTATCTAGATTGGCAACACCGCCGTTGGAATAATTGACCCATGCGACGGGCAAGTCATCTGTGATATATTTTGTGATAAACGCAACCGTTTCGTCAAAGCTCGGACGCTCGCGCGGCTTTGTATGAACGTAAAGTGCAACGGTTCTTAGCTCTGATGCACCCATCTTTTTGGCATAATCGAGGGCGCCTTTCTCGAAGTCAGGTGTCAGGACACCGAGAGGGCCTGGATGGACATGCGGAACGACCGTCTCCATATGTGTGAGAAAACCACTCCAGTGGCGCGTATTGTCAACATTTGCGAGACAACTATAACAATTACCTTCGCACTGACCGCGCGAGGCTAGGTAGTTTGTGATGTTGGCAGTTGTGGTCGCGCCACAACCCGCACGCCTGTAAAAGGGGTGCCTGAACCAGTCTTGATCACCGCCGTAGTGCGGTTCCCCATGCGATTTGCCCTCGGACGGTTCATCAACTTCTATTAAAAATAAATCTAAATCTTGTAACGTAATCATATATCTACTCCGAAGATTGATTCTTGAATATTCGATTCATAAGACCTCGTTTGAGTCGTTCTATATAGTTTACCATATTTTTGTTGCTATGGCGCATCTTCGGAAAGTCATTAAAAAAGAAACATCCATGCATTGCTCAAAATATCCGAGTAATGTCTAGATGTCTCCTTTTATTATTTGTGGATGCTATTTCTTGATCCAGGTCATGAGGACATCGTCCAGTTTCTTCAACTCAATAGGCTTAACTAGAAAATCTTGAAAACCCTCTTTGAGGAACATCTCTCGATTTCCATTCATGGCACTGGCGGTAAATGCAACAATTGGCACGCTGCGTGCATAATCTGTATCAATCTCATCTCGGATGATGCGTACGGTTTCGCAGCCACCCATTTGCGGCATTTTATGATCCATGAGAATCAAATCATAGTGTATCTTTTCATGCCTGACGAGCGATACGGCTTCGGCGCCACTCGTCACACAATCAACATGTAATTGATAGGGTTCAAGCACACCCCGAGCGACTTCGAGATTAATCTCAATATCATCAACGACAAGAACGTGTGCATGAGGTAATGGCGTGTATTGCCGCCTGTCAGTGCACATCGTTGGGTCTACTGCATATCTGTTTTCTTTGAGTGTCCGGACCGTACCAATACCAATCGGTCTTCCTACACTTATTTCTTGTTTCAGCGTGACTGAAAAACTACTGCCTATGCCATATTCACTCTCGACGTCAATCTTGCCGTCCATTAAATCGGTCAGATGTTTCATGATTGGCAGACCGAGTCCAGAGCCCTCGATGGCTCGATTTGCTTTCGCATCAGCCTGCTCATATTCATCGAACAACTGTGGCATTTCCGCTTGCCTGATGCCCATGCCCGTATCTCTGACCGTAAATTTTAGCGTGATGTCATCGCCTTTACGGCCAGCATATCCTTTGCTAAAGGCATCAAAGGTTGGTTCCGCAAGCACTTGAATGCTCAATTCCACCTCCCCCGCTTTCGTGTATTTAATTGCATTACTTAAAAGATTATTCAAGATCTGTCTGACACGAAGTTCGTCACCATATAGCGTCTGTGGCAACGAGGGGTCGGTATTCAATATGAATTTTATAGGTTTATCTCCAATTCGCGTTATGTTCATATTGACTGCATCGTGAATCATCGCCGCCGTATCATATTCAACTGGTACAAGTTCCATATGCCCGCTTTCAATCTTCGAAAGGTCTAATATATCGTTGATTACGTAGAGCAGATTTTTTCCTGATTCATGAATCTTGCAAATGGCATCGCGGACGGAATCATCCAAATCGTATCTCATCACAATTTCACTAAGACCAATAATCGCATTGAGCGGTGTGCGCATCTCGTGACTCATATTTGCGAGAAAGACACTCTTCGCCTTCGACGCTGCCACAGCTTCGTCCTTTTCAGAATTTAATAGCACGATGACATTACGATCTAAATCTAAATCAAATCGGTCTCTTAACACATTTGCCCCAACCATAATGATCCTCCTGACAATTTAAAATTTTATATTATCAATCGCGATGGTTCCATCCGACTTCTGATTCAATATCGTGATACAGCCCTTACTCTTGATTTCGATATGTGTCGTCTCCCTGTTGATTCGGCATACAAGCCTGCCATCGCTGTTTCGGACATCTTCCATCAATCCGTCTTCTTCATTGTGCTCGACTGCCATCATAACCCTCTTCTCAATATCTATACCAGACATAGCTTGTAACTAGTTCTGTTCATTAAGACATCTATTCTTACTTTAATAAATAATTAAGATAAAAAGACGGCAAAGAGTATACCTGGAAGTATTTCTTTGCCGTCTTTTGCGGTCTCTTATTTTTTTATTATGGATTCTCTTATTTTTTTATTATGGATTCAGTATACTACCATATTACGAAAAAATGTAAGCAATTCTGATTTATTCATTTGTTATTCATTTGTTCGTAATATGATTATGTATTCAGTTATCTTGCACATAGTAACGGTAAACATCGCACATATACGAGCACGCAAGACCTTAAATATCGATAGTTAAGAAAATCTTAAGAAATATGGTCATCTGAATGTAATATTCTGCATGTATCATGATAGATGAAATTGCATACATATTATTAGTATGATATACTATTGTATATTGTATTAGATACTTAGTACAATAGGCAAATATATTAGAAAATGCAAATGATTTGCAATATAAAGTTTTTTTAGGGAGGATTTTGGTATGAGCGATACGATAGGCAATAACACAATTGATTATGGCATGATGAATAGTGCCGATGGAGGAAAAAAGAAAAGTCACAAAAAGAGGACAATTATCATTATCATTGCCGCGATTGTGGTACTTGTAGTTGCGGCATTTGCAGCCAAGCACTTTCTAGGTTCAAAGGGTGGTGCAACCGTAGACGTCGTGGACAATGCAAATGCAGATACAATTGTACATGCAGTGACCGGCGTTGATCAGGTATTTGTAGATGGAACGGTTACACCTACGCAGTCTGAGGAATTCACGAAAGACGAGACACTTGGCAAGCTCGGCGAGCTTCAAGTGACCGATGGACAGGTCGTTGACGCGGGGACAGTACTCTATCAATACGACAATACCGCACTCGATACAGAGATTAATAGTATCCAGCAAGCACTCACAGAGCAGATTGCGTCAAGAGATAAGGCGATCAAGCAAAGAGATCTCGAATTGAATAAGTTAAATACAAAACCACTTGAGACCAATCCAGAAACGGGCGAAGTGATTCCAGGACAGGATCGGAACCTCATGCGTCAAGAGATTATGCTCAATTATGATGTTGATGCGATGAACAATGCAATCAATTCACTCACCGCGCAGATGAATGAGATGAAAGCGAAAAAGATTACAACGGTAACCGCGCCATTTAAGGGTACCGTGTTTATTCCACAGGAAAAGACGCGTGATAGCGCCATCATGAAGCTCACTTCAGATGAATCTTATGTCATTGGTTCCGTCAATGAACGCGATATAGACAAACTTGCGGTAGATCAGAAATGCACCATTAGTGTTGTATCCAGTGGAATCAACGTTACGGGCGCGATTACCTATGTTGCAAAGGAGCCTGATGCTGCAACACCGAGCGAGGGTGGCATGCCTGACAGTGGCGGCATGGCAAAGTTCCTCGTGAAAATCTCACTTGACAACAAAGATGGGATCAGAAATGGATTCCATGTACAAGCAGCAATCAATCTATCAAATGACATCATCACGATTCCTGCAGAGTCAGTCATCAATGAAGATGGCAAGACTTATGTATTTATCGATGATTTCGGTATGCTTCTAAAGAAAGAGATTTCGCTCGATACAGAAAGTGACGCTGCAAAAGCACTTGAGGCTGATACCGTCGCTGTGAAGTCAGGACTTGAGGCTGAGGATTTGGTCATCGTCTCTTCAAAGCAGGAGCTCAAAGATGGCGATCCTACACCACCTACGAAAATGGATGATGATAGCGCCAGCGCAATTACTGCTGATGGTAAAGACGGTTCTGTTGATCCATCTAGTGATGTCGTTGTAAATGAAAAAGAAGCTTAAAGAAGAGAGGTAATTATGAATAATGAAATATATCTCTCGGAGGCGGATATTGGTAGGTCAAGCGTCGATGGGTCAAGTTCCGATGGGTCAAGCGTCGATGGGTCAAGGGCTGCCACGCCGCTCATTGAACTGAATCATGTCAATAAATATTATCCTCTCGGCAAGATGGACAGCTTACATGTTCTAAAGGATTTGAATCTCACAATCAACCGTGGTGAATTTGTTATGATTATGGGAAAATCGGGAAGCGGCAAGACGACGCTTCTGAACATTATCGGCATGCTCGATAAGCTGAGCACTGGAGAATACAACTTCGATAACAGGCCCGTTGCAGGACTCACTGAAAATGAGAAATCAGAACTTCGAAATGCCAATCTTGGGTTCATTTTCCAACAATTTTTTCTCATCGATTCGCTGAGCGTCTCGCAGAATGTTGCACTGCCAATGGTCTATAAAGGGCACAGAGATTCTGCACATCGCCGCGATCAGGCTCGGAAATATCTCGGCTTGGTAGGCATACCTGAAAAAGAAAAACAAAAGACAACCGAACTTTCAGGTGGTCAGCAGCAAAGAGTTGCCATCGCGCGTGCGCTCATCAATGATCCGTTGATGATTGTAGCCGATGAACCGACTGGTGCGCTTGATTCCGAGACAGGCGTTGCCATTATGGATATCCTCACGAAACTGAATCAAAGCGGAAAGACCGTTGTCATGGTTACGCATGATGAAGACTTGACGAAATACGCTTCGCGCGTTGTGTATCTGAAAGATGGCGTGATTGTGAATGAGCGCATGAATCGTGGCGCGGATTCTGGTGACACGAATCGTGGCTCGGATTCTGGTGACACGAATCGTGGCGCGGATTCTATTGACACGAATCGTAGCGCCGAGGAGGTGACGACATTTGTGAGCATGACAGAAGATGATGTAGATCTTGCGCAGACAGAAGCCACCCCGACAGCTGTATACAAAGACACTTTGACGATAACAGAGGAGGTGACGACATGTTAATCAACATTCTTGTAAGTACACTCCTCAGTCTGAAAGCACATAAACTTCGTGTCATTCTTACCATGATTGGCATCATTATCGGCATTTCCTCCGTCGTCACCATCACGGCGCTCGGCGAAGGATTGAAGAAGACAGAGCTAGACATGGTGGCGGACACCGGCATCAATACAATCAAAATCATCTACGAGGAAAATGATCAGCCGAGTTATTATTCATGGGGTGGATTCACCTTTAGCAGGCCTGATATGAAACGCCTTCGTGGCGTTGAAGGCGTCGGTGCGATTATGGCAGATTATGGCTATGGCGGATTTTCATCAGGAGAGATGATTGACGGTAGCCTGACACTATTTGGAATTGGATCGGGTTCAACCATCGTGCCAAAGGATAAACCCTGCGAGATTGCATATGGTAGAGATTTTACAACGGCAGATATGGATGATTCAAGTATCATTCTCAATGATGATATAGCGACTTTCTTCGCAGAGGGCATGGACAAATCTGACTTAATTGGAAAAGCTGTTGAGCTGGATGGTTACATGTACAAAATCATTGGAATCAAGCCAGCCGTTGACTATACTTCTATGGCTTATGTTGAAGATTGGTTTTATTCCACTGTTCCAAAGAAAGCATTCTTAGATTTATCCAAGTCCAAGCCAATCAATGCCATAAAAATTACACCAGAAGAAGGTGCAGACCGTGACGTCGTATTGGCAAATGCCACAGAGACGCTTGCATCATATTATCCAGAGCTTGAGGGTAATTTTGTCGAGGATCACTATATGGACGATATGCGCAAGCAAATGGAAGAAATGTACAATATTGCAATTTGGATTTTTGTAGGCATCACCGCAATATCGCTTCTCGTCGGTGGAATCGGCGTCATGAACATCATGTATGTATCTGTCTCCGAGCGAAAACGTGAAATTGGCATCAAGCGCGCCATCGGCGCAAAACCGCGCGTCATCTTGTTACAATTCCTCTTTGAGGCAGGATTCATCACCTTGCTTGGTGGTATCATCGGAATCCTACTCGGTTTCGGAGCATCGCAGTTATTTGCATTTATCCTGCGATCTATGCAAATTGGCGAATTTGTGGCAATTCTCAGCCCGCAGATGACCATCATTGCAGCCGGCGTATCCGTCGGAATTGGTCTCTTCTTCGGAATTGTACCTGCAGTTGGGGCATCGAGGACAGATCCAATTAAGGCAATCTATCAGTAG
>JAISJM010000064.1 GCA_031261525.1 Eubacteriales Family XIII. Incertae Sedis bacterium | reverse complement strand
TGTGCAAGATTTCCAATAAGACCACTCGAAAATAACCATCAACGACCATTTCTGATGTGCAAGATTTCCAATAAGACTATTCGAAAATTAACCGCTACCTACAATTTCCGATTCTCAAGATTCCAATATAACCACTCGAAAAGTAACCGCCCAACTACAAATCCCAATTTGCTAAGATGTCCGCACTTAAGCTTTCTCAATCCCAATCGTAGCCTCATGTCCATTTAGCTCAATCGTCTGCTCATCGCCATCCACCAACTCAATAATATCCACAGCCAATGTCTGTGACTTGATATTATCGCCATGCACGGCAACAGCTTCTTTCACGGCATCGGCACCGCTGTAGCGAATCTTAATTTCATCCATCATCTCAAGTCCGATATTTTTACGCATCTGCTGAACCTTCGAGATAAATTCGCGAGCGACACCTTCCGTTGCAAGTTCGGCAGTAATCGTCGTATCGAGGATTGTAAATACACCGTTCTGCATTGCGACTGCGAAGCCGTCTTTCGCGGAGATGTTGATATCGACGATTTCTGGTGTCACATCAAAATCTGCAACATGCGCGTGCCCCGTATCTTCCAACCGAGCAATCACAGAGACCGCATCCGCAGAGGCGAGTGCTGCGCCATATTCCTTCATGCGCTTGCCGACAACGGGTCCAGCCGCTTTGAAGTTTGGCTTGAGTGAGAAGTTCATATATTCGTCAAGCTGCTTTACAAAATGGACATTCTTGATGTTGAGCTCTTCACTGATGAGCTCTGTCATATCGCCAATCAGTTTTTCGTATTTTCCGTCAATCAAGACTTCCGATAACGGCTGTCTGACTTTGATTTTCTCTTTCTCACGAACCGTGCGGCCGAGTCCGACCAAATCACGCACGAGATCCATTTGCCTCTCAAGTGCGGGGGCGATTGCAGACTCACAAACATCATCATAGATTGACAGATGCACGCTCTCGTCGCCTGTCAAGTTAACGTAGATTTCATCCGCGATAAATGGTGCAAATGGCGCAATAATCTTTGATAATCCAACGAGCACTTCATACGTTGCCGCATAGACGCTCTTCTTATCGTCAGTCAATTCCTCCGCATAAAAACGCGTACGCGCACGCCTAATATACCAATTTGACAAATCCTCAATGACGAAATTCTGAATTGCACGAACCGCTTTCATGTGATCATAAGTATCGAGGAATCCGTAAACTTCCTTCTTCAGCGCATTGAATTTCGAGAGAATCCAACGATCGAGTTCTGGTCTCGCCGCATAATCCAGCGCCCACGCACGAGGATCAATCTCATCGATATTTGCATATAAAGTGAAGAATGTATAGACATTTTTAAGTGTCCCGAAGAACTTGCCTGCAACTTCTTTCAAACCGTCTTCATCGAACTTTGTAGGCGACCAAGCTGGTGATGTCGTGAGCAAATACCAACGCGTCGCGTCCGCACCATAGGTATCAAACAATGCAAATGGATCAACCGTGTTGCCCTTTGACTTACTCATCTTCTTGCCATGTTTGTCAAGAATTAGGTCATTGACCAATACGTTCTTATATGGGGATTTGCCGCTGATAAATGTCGATACAGCGAGCAAGCTGTAGAACCAACCGCGCGTCTGATCGATACCCTCGCAGATAAAGTCCGCAGGGAACATCTTCTCAAAGAAATCTTCTGAATTTTCAAACGGATAGTGCATCTGTGCAAATGGCATTGAACCACTGTCAAACCAACAATCCATGACTTCTGGGATACGGGTCATCTCCGCACCGCAAGTACACTGAATGTGGATATTGTCGACATGCGGTCTGTGAAGCTCAATGACTGGTTTGCCATCAGTGTCGTACTCGACGTCCTCCAATGAACGACGCGCGAGCTCTTCTCTCGAACCGATACACTCAAGCTTGCCACAGTCTGGACAACGCCATACAGGAATCGGGGTACCCCAATAACGTGTACGAGATATCGCCCAGTCATTGAGATTATCAAGCCAATTGCCGAAACGTTTTTCGCCGACATAATCTGGGAACCAATTGACTTCATTGTTGTTGGCAACGAGCTGATCCTTCAGCTTCGTCATCTCGATGTACCAGCTTGGCTTTGAATAATAAATCAGTGGCGTATCGCATCTCCAGCAGAATGGATAATTATGTTCTACCTTTTCTTTGGAGAAAATCTTACCTTCACCAGCCATGTATTTGATAATCTCAACATCAAGTCCCTCTTCGAGGACGAAACGCCCTTCCCAAGGTGTTGTCGTATATTTACCGTCTTCGTCTACAGGATTGACGACAGGAAGCTTGTATTTGCGACCTGTGTTATAGTCATCTTCGCCAAATGCAGGTGCCGTATGTACGATACCTGTACCGTCTTCGTCCGTCGCATAATCATTGATCGTCACATAGAATGCCTTGTTGTGTGGAAATTCTTTTGCGACATCGACAAATGGAAGCACTTGCTCGTACTCGACATATTCAAGCTCAGAACCTTTCAGCTCTTGCACAATTTCATACTTGCCAGCGCCGAGTACTTTGTCGGCGAGTCTCGCTGCGACATAGAAAAGCTTGCCCTCATGATCCCCTTCGAGCATCTTTGCTTTGATGTAATCGATATGCGGACCTACGGTGAGTGCGACATTTGCAGCCACAGTCCAAGGAGTTGTTGTCCATGCGAGGAAATAGCTGTCCTCATCCTTGCGTTTGAACATGACCGTGATTGTATTGGTTTTGATTTCTTTGTAGCCAAGGCTGACCTCATGGCTCGCAAGACCAGTTCCACATCTTGGACAATATGGAAGAATTTTATGACCTTCATAAATCAAGCCTTCGTCGAAAAATTTCTTTAAAATCCACCAACCCGTCTCGATAAAATTGTTGTCAAGCGTAATATATGGATTGTCGAGGTCAATCAAATAGCCCATGCGGCGAGACATATCGCGCCACATCGCTTCGTATTTGAAGACAGATTCACGACATTTATCGTTGAATTCCGCAATGCCATATTCTTCAATATCTTTCTTTGTCATGAGACCGAGCTGTTTCTCAACTTCAATCTCAACAGGCAAACCGTGCGTATCCCAGCCGGCTTTACGTGGCACTTGATAGCCCTGCATCGTCTTATGACGGCAAATGCTGTCCTTGAGTGTACGCGCAATCACGTGGTGGATACCAGGTTTTCCATTTGCAGTCGGAGGTCCCTCAAAAAAGATAAAACGTTCAGCCCCTTCGCGGCCTTCCACGCATCTTTGTAATTGTTTCGCATCTTCCCACGCCTGCGCCTGCTCATTTTGCAGATCCGCAATCGGCTTTGTCGATAATTTTTTAAACATTCCCTCTCCCAAAATTCATCCTTCACGAACAACAGATTTCCCTTTTAATCAGCAACCGTATCTTTGAACAAGAGTGACATCACTCTGTCATACTGAAGCAACTGGTGGATTTCCCCTTGAATCAGCAACTGTATTTCAGAACAGTAGCTGCCAGACAGAGAATCACTCTGAGGTAACTGTCGGATTACAATTCTTCCCGCCGCCACTTAGCGCGAGCGACCTCAAGGTGATTCTCTGTCTGATTGCTACTGTCTAACATTCACAACTTCTATCATAACAAAAAACCGCGCCTCTTTCAAGAAGCACGATTCACCTCAATCTTATTCTCACGGATCGTGATACTAATCTTGCCAGCCAGCAAATCTAACAATTCTGCACCGACAATTTCGCGGCGCCAGCCGTCAAGCAACGATAAGTCCTCCTGCCTGCCGCAAATCAACGCATCCAGATCATCCCGCGTCGCGATGAACATACTCGCAACCTGATTCTCACGCGCCCGCTCATGCAGAAGCGCACTCACAAGTTCCACCGTCGCCGAATCGCCCTTTTCTTTATTTTCAGCCCGTACATCATGCGGAAGTTCCTTTTCTGGGATTGCAAATGTCGCAGCAACCGCATCCAAAATTTCCTGACCATCCTGCACAGATATGACGCCATCGATTCCCCGAATCCGATACAATTCCTGAAAATTCTTCGGCGCGCGCTTCGAAATCTTTACCAAAAGGCTATCGGACATAATCTTCTTTCGTACTTTATTTTGTTTCTGAGCCTTAATCTCACGCCATGCAGCGACTTCGCGCAAGACTGCCATGCTTCGTGGTCCCAAATGTCCCAGATATTTTACTTTCTGCCAGCGTTCATAGGGATCGATGGTATAGGTTTCTTCGAGTCCCATCTCCTCAAACGAAGGCGCAAGCCAAGATGCACGCCCGAGCATGTCTAGCTTTGTAGACATATCCTTATAAATCGAAATCAGATACCGCACATCGTCCAATGCGTATTCTTTCTGCGACTTTGTAAGCGGTCTGCGATCCCAGTGGCTACAAGTCTCCGTCTTTCCGAGTATCACGCCACAATAATCTTCCACAATCGTTGCAAGACTCACAGGTGTCGCATATCCCAACACAAGCCCCGCAACCTGTGTATCGAAAATTGGTGCAGGCACCACGCCAAGCGCATGATAGAGTATGGAACAATCCTGATTTCCAGAATGAAAGATTTTCAAGATGGATTTATCCGCAAAGATTGGAGCCAATGCACGGATGTCGCCGATTGCAATTGGATCCACAATCGCGCAGATATCCTCCGTCGCAAGTTGTAGCAGGCAAAGCTTCGAATAATATGCTGTGTTGGATAAAAATTCCGTATCCACCGCCAGATATCGCGTATTCTTGATATCATTTGCAAATGTCTGTAACTGTTCTTTCGTCTTAATATACATATTTATATAAACCATTCTGTAGCGTAATCAATAAACCGCTTGCCGGGTTCTGCATCTATCGCATCATCCGTGTAAGCCAACACGACCTGCCAATTCACAACAAGGTCTACTGGAATTGCAACAAGATCATCATTTTTGTAATAACTAACAATCGGTGTAGGCAAGATGCTAATTAATGTAGCATTGTGAGCCACCATATTGAGCAATAAATCCCATTGTTTGCTTTTAAATACAATATCGGGTTTTATTCCATGTTGAGAATAACTTTCCACAATCACATGATAAATCTGAAAATCTTCATTCAGAGAGACGAGCTTTTCGTTCTTAATATCCTCGAGCGTCAATGTATTCCTCTTGCTCAAGGCATGATCCCTATTGAGCACAATAGAAAACGTATCTTCAACAAGTGTCTTCTTCTGAAAATTTTTCACCGGCAGTGGGAGCGGTTCAATGAGAACTGTGATATCGATTTCACCTTGCAAAAGCTGATTCTTCAAGACTTCTGCGCCAAGCTCGACAATCTTTAAATCGATATCTCTATTTTCTACCATAAACTGCGAGATGACCTCATAGAAATACACAGTCAGAATGACGGGTGGAATACCGACTGTCACATGACTCAACTGTCCTTTTACAATCTCGTCAAAGCGCTCCTCAAAAGTGCGCATGGATTCAAGAAGTGCAGCGATTTCCATCTTTATCTGCTCACCCTCATGCGTGATATAGAGCTTGCGACCTTTCCTTTCAAAAAGGGAGACTCCGTTATCAGACTCAAAATCGCGCACACATTGTGACATCGCGGGCTGAGAGACAAAGCTCTTCTGAGCAGCATGACTAATGCTTCCAAGATCAAGCACATTGTAGATATATTCAAGCTGTCGCTGCGATATTTTCACCTGTCACCTCATAAAGGATACACGAATTCAATTTCTTTATCACTTTATTACTCATGTCAAATTGTATGCTAGGTGGACAAATATGTCAAATTTCATGTATTTCGCGAAAAAGATAGCGAGATAAATAGATAGCGAAATAGATAACGAAATAGATAACGAAAAACATCCCCGGGTCGCGAAAGAACCGATTCGTGACCCAAGGATGAGAAATAGCAAATGTATCAATTACTGCAAAAAGGCTTTCAGTTTATCTGCAAATAGATGTCCATCCAGCACACCCGCCATGTGCCCTTTATTGCTGTCAATCGTATATAATTCCACATTCTTACCTTGTGATTTCATATAATCGACCATATTTACATTGTATCTTGTAGGCTGAAGATAGTCTGTAACCGACGAAATCATCAGCGTATCTGCCGTGATACGATCTAGCGCTTGCTCAAGAGAACCATATCCACGTGCAATATCATGAATCATCGTAGCCTTACATGTATAGTACCAATGTGATGGATCAATCAACGGAATATTTAGATTAATCGCGTCGGCGAGGATATTTTCATAGCTTGCCTTCGCATTAATCTGCGTATATGGAACGTCATCTGCGGTATTGCGCGGATAAGTCTGCTCATAGAAATCAGCTGTAAATGCGCCGACATTCATCATCTGAACGGCAAGCCTGAGTCCATCATCTGGTCTGCAATCATCCTCATACTGTCCATCTTGCCACTTCGAATCTAGGGCAATTGCACGCATTGCATGCTGCAGCACACTAAAGGATGTGAGCACAGGATTTTGAGGATTTGTGATGACGCCAATCAGTTTCGTAATACTGTCTGGATATGAAACAGCCCATTCAAGCGATATAAATCCGCCAGCAGACGCACCCATGACCGCATATAAATGATCGATACCAAGCTGCTCATTGAGAAATTTCTTCTGGATGCCCGCTTGATCTCTAAACGTATATTGAGGAAAATCGAGTCCCCAACGTTTGCCTGTTGTTGGATTGATGCTTCGTGGTCCAGTCGTAATAATCGATGGATGATTCGATTGCACATTTGCAAGATTATCTGTACTAATCACAAAATATCGATTGGTGTCCACAGCCTTTTCTGGTCCAATAATCGCATCCCAGTATCCTGGTAGAGCGTCCTCTGGCGTATAGCGTCCTGCAGCATGGCTAGAGGCACTGAAATAATGAGATACCAATATGACATTGGATTTGTCCTCATTGAGCGTTCCATATGTCTCATAGCCAAGTTCTACAGGAATTGTAACCCCACAATCAAGCGTGTATTCTGCGAGTTTAAAGCTCTTCTTCTCAATATGATTCATATTCGTAATCGTTCCCATAATAGATTCCTCCCCTACTTCATTTTTCCAGTTTCTGGCAATAAGAATGAACCGATAAACATCGTTAGACTGACAATAACTGCACAGATTAATCCAGCTTGGAATCCTGCATGATCAATCAAGATACCGAGTAGATAGTATACAATACTTTCAAATAAATACGAGAATGACCAAAAGATTCCCATAATCAACGTCAGTTTTTTCGGTGTCATACCTGCCATTTCCTGTGGAATACTTACCAAAGATGTCATCGGTAAGAACATCAAGAACCCTAAAAGTGCCGCGGTGATAAGCGCAAATGCCGTCGATGACGTGACGAACATTGCCAGTGCACATAACGTCATAGCAAGCCCCGCATAGCGGATCGGTGGTCTTCGGAGCGTCATCTTTTTCGCGAGTGCAATGCCAGCGACAGATCCTGCGATACCACCAATTGCAACTACTGCACTGAGTAATTTCGGATCCACGGGCGCATTATTTGACAATGGGAATATTGTCAATACAACAAGATATAATGTAAGAAGTCCTGCATATGTAAATGGAAATGCATACGAGAATTTTTCTTTCAGTGCTTGGCGAAGCGTATATTCTTCGACTGGAGCAGATACGGTTTCGGTACTACCGCCACTCGTATTTAAGTCGAAATTTTCACCGAATATGAGCCACAACACCAATAAGACCATACTGCAACCAGCAAAGAACAACATGCTGTTTTGCCATGTCACAAGCCACTCAATAACGGGCGCAACGATGACCATTGCAATGATGCTACCGACGTTGTATGCCGCAGCATTGATACCATTTACCGTTGCTCTTTGTTCTGCATCAAAGTAATGGAATACAACAGGTCCAAAATATACGATAAATAATGCACCGCCAAAGCCCATGACAAATCGAGCTGCGATAAATACGATATATGCGGGAGATAGAACCGCAAGTGCACTTCCACCAACAATCAAAATCGATGCAAAGATAATCGCTTTTTTCGGATAGAGCTTAACAAGAATCTTCGCGGCAAGTAGATTGCCGATAATTTTCGCTACCGTAATTGCATTGGAGATAAAGGTCGCAGATGAAAAACTTTCCAAATTAAAATGCTGCATAATCTGTGGCGTAAGCGTCGTACCTGCAATCCAGTTTACAGCAAAGAATGCATAACTCAAAAACATAATCAGTTCAACGATTTTCGCGCGTGCAGAACTTTTATTGCCGTTTTTATTACCTGTAATATCAGCAGATACATCGGTAATTATTTTATCTGTATTTCCCATTTATATCACCTATCCCTTTCTATTTCCATTTTCACTTCCATTAAAAAAGATTGAAGACGCCATGATATCAAACGAATCTGCGATAATCGGTTCAAATTCCATACGATTCAACACATCTTTTTCCAAATCAATCCCTGGTGCAACTTCTAATAGTTCAACGCCTTTCTCTGTCAATGTAAAGACGGCTCGTTCCGTTACATAATAAATCTTTTGATTGTGCGCAAGCGCCCCCTTTGCCGAAAACGTAATCTGTTCAACATTTTTTACCAATTTTGGATTACCGTCATCTTTCAAAATATGCAATTTTTCGCCTGTAAAATCATAGCAGCAACCATGTGTCATAAAACTGCCGACAAAGATTACTTTTTTTGCAGCCTGTGAGATATCAATAAATCCACCAGCACCCGCAAGCTTAGAGCCGAATTTTGAGACATTTACATTGCCATGAGAATCCATTTCTGCCATTCCAAGTACCGCCGCATCGATGCCACCACCATTATAAAATGAAAACATATCACATTGCTGAATGATAGACTCCGGATGAATTGCAGCTCCAAAATCAAGTCCACCCTGCGGTGTGCCGCCAAAGACACCGGGTTCCAGTGTCGGTAAGAACGCCTCTGCAATGTCTTCTTCCGCTAACACTGTTGGCACCCCCTCCGGCATACCGATACCATAATTTAGGACATAGTCTTCGCCAGGAACGATACACATTGCGGCTCGCCTTGCAATAATTTTTCGGATATTCAGTGGCTCTGATGCAAGATTATGAATCTCGTCATTCGGTGCTGCCACGATTCCTGGTGTAAGAAAGTCATCATTAAATGGTGTCGCAAGTGTCTGGCGATGCTTGTCCTCATCTTTTGCAACAACGACATAATCTACACACACTGCAGGAATCTCTACATCTTTTGGCTTGAGCGTCCCAAATGGTTTGACACCACGTACCTGCACGATAACCTTTCCACCGTTGTTATGAGTCGCCAGCGCCATCGATAATGCTTCAAGGGTCAACGGTTCTTCTTCAAAAGATATATTGCCCTTCTCATCCGCATAACTGCCTTTTATGATGGCATAATCGGGAAATATTGTCTTGTATGCAAGCAGCTGCACACCTTCGATCTGCACACGTGTAACCAAATCTTCCGTCGTCTGTTCATTGAGCTTTCCACCTTCAATTTCAGGGTCCGCAAATGTCCCCATGCCCACAGTCGTCACATGAAATGGCCTTCTCGCAGCTGCATCTTTAAACATCTGTGAGACAACACCTTGTGGGAAATTATATCCCTCAATCTCGCCAGCTTCAACCAATGGCTGAAATTTTGGTGCGAGCCCCCAGTGCCCGCCAACAGCACGTTTAACCAGTCCTCTATGTGCATAGTGATTGAGCCCACGCTCCATTTTATCGCCCATGCCGCCAACATATAATAGCGTAAGATTATTTGGTTCTCCCTTTTTTAGGTATCCATCTTCCATCGCACTGTGAATTTCTTCTGAGATTCCGATACCGATAAATCCACCAATTGCAAGGGTGCTGTCACTTTTTATAATTTTGGGTACTTCATTCGCATTTACAAATTTTACATCCATATCCGTCACCTATAATCGCATTCCTCCATCCACGCTTAATACTTGCCCATTTACGAAAGAAGCTTCATCACTTGCAAGGAAACATACCGCTGCTGCAATTTCTTCTGGCTCGCCAAGTCTTTTCAGGGGATTACCAGCTTTCAAATTTTCAATAATTTTTTCTGGAACTGTTCGAATCATCTCTGTATTTGTATATCCTGGTGCAACGCAATTCGTTCTGATCTGCGCGCCCTTTCGCGAAAACTCCTTTGCCCATGTATAAGTGAGTCCGACAGTTCCAGCCTTTGATGCTGCATAATTCGATTGACCGATATTGCCATATACACCAACAATGGAAGATATATTGACGATTGCACCCTTGCCCTGCCCGAGCATATACGGTACGGCCGCTTTTACCACATGGAAAGCACCTTTGAGGTTGATATCAAGGACGTCATCCCATGCCGTTTCATCTATATTCTGCACCAATCCATCCCGAGTGATTCCAGCATTGTTGATGACAATATCCACACGACCCTCTTTCTCCGCAATTCGATCAATGGCAAATGTCACAGCTCGACTATCCCGAATATCAATCTTCACATCATTGATTCCTGCATCGCCAGGTCCATCTCCAACATCAAACGAGTATACAGCCTTTGCACCCTCTCGAACCATTTGCGTTGCAATCGTACGACCGATACCCCGAGCCGCTCCTGTCACAATTGCAATCTGACCATCAAACTTTCCCATATATTCCTCCTCGTCTATTCAATAAATTTGCGCTGTGGATGGCCATCCCTTTTGTAGCCTTATAATATTACAAATTCATTCATTTGGAAAATACGAATTCTTTATGTTTATATAAGCAATACTTATATAGAAGGAACTTATATATAAAAAACGAACGCATAAAAAAAGACTGACGCCTCAAAAGAAGCGCCAGCCTTTTTCAAAAAGTAGTACCTTTTATCGCATCAGAATCATACTGTTCGGACTAATCATACTATTCATAATCAGCGATATTCTCAGAATTAACCCATTCAGCCTCTGTATAAATCAGTGGATCAACTTTTTCACCCTTTGCGACCTTGATAATGGTTTCGATTCCGATTGTACCCATATTTGCAGCACCTTGCGATACCGTTCCGTCCATTCTGCCATCCTTGATTGCAGAAACGCCGTCAGGTGTTGCGTCGATTCCAAAGATACCGATCTCGCCTTTCTTCTTCGCATCTTCAACAGCCTTCATTGCGCCGACAGCCATGCCGTCATTTTGAGATACGATTGCATTGATTTCTGTGCCTGTCTGGAGCCAGTTCTCAACAACTTTTAGTGCTTCATCAGAAGTCCAGTTTGCAGTCTGCTCGAAGACAACTTTCACATCTGGATTTTCTTTCAAGATATTGTCATATCCTTCTTTTCGGATAAGTTGTGCATCCGATCCCATTGGTCCATAGAGAATTGCGATATTGCCTTTCCCGCCAATTGTCGCAAGCGCCTCTTTCATCTCAAGCTCACCTGCTTTGATCTCATCGCCACCGACATAAGCAGCAACGAGGCTCTGATCGGATATCTGCTGTACGACTGTAATCACAGGTATCTTCGCCTCATTTGCCTCTTTAATTGCTGGGATGATACCATCTACAGATACAGGCTCCACGACAATTCCTGCATAACCTTGTGCGATACAGGATTCAATTTGGCTAATCTGTGTCGCGGCATCCTGCTTGCCATCAAATACATTGAGCTCAACACCCTCTTTTTCTGCTTCGGCTTTCGCCGCATCTGCAACTGTCGTGACAAATGCATTGGTCATATGGCTCATAATCAGTGCATATTTGCCGCCACCATCACTCTTCGAATCACTGTCGCTACTACCGCCATCGTCACTCTTCTTTTCACTAGTACAAGCCGCAAATGTCGCAAGTACCATCACTACGCAAAGTACCACTGCCCATAATTTTCGCATCTTCATTTCCATTTCCTCCTCAATAATTTGAACAAATAGAACAAAATAACCAATCCCTATTTCTTATTTCGCTTGCCTCTAAGATCTAGGAATACAGCAACAATGATAATCAAGCCTTTTATAACCTGCTGATAACTTGATGCAACGCCTAAGATATCGAGTCCATTGCCGATTACAGCAATCAACAAAGCACCGATGACGACACCGTACCATTTGCCAACGCCACCCGTCATCGATACACCGCCAATAACAGCAGCTGCAATCGCGTCCATCTCATAGCCTGAGCCAGCAAGAGGCGCGCCTGTTGTCGTACGCGATGCCATGAGCACGCCACAGAAACCTGCGAGCAATCCCATGATACCATATACAAGAAGACGAATGAAATTGACATTTACGCCCGAAACCCTTGCGGAAATCTCATTGCCGCCAATCGCAAATACATTACGACCGAAGACAGTCTTCTGAAGTATAATCGCGCAAATCAATACAACGAGTGCAAAATAAATTGCCAAACTTGGAATCCCAAACACAAAGCTCGAGCTGATCTTCTCAAATTGCATCGACACCCCTGTAATTGGGCTGCCGCCTGAGATGATGAGCGCAAGCCCCCGCAAGACGGTCATACTACCCAATGTGACGATAAACGGTGGAATGCCACCGTAGGATACCAACGCGCCATTCACGAGTCCAAACACCGCACCGACAAGAATCGGAATCACAATTGCCACAATCAACGGATAGCCACCCGTATGCGCAAGCATTGCAGACAACACGGCAGTGACACCAACGATAGATCCAATTGACAAATCAATCCCACCAGAGACGATTACGAAAAGCATGCCTGTCGCTAAGATACCATTAATCGCTGTCTGTTTCAAGATGTTGATGATATTGTACGGCTGCGCAAATGCATGATTTGGCGAGATGATGGATAGGACGATTACCAATGCGAAAAACACAAATAATATCCCAAAATTTTTAATCACACTTTTTAATGTGACATTTGATAATGCATTTGTCTGTCCCATCAGTTTACTCCTCCATTGATACGGTCTGTGCGGTCGGCGTTGTCTGTGCGGTCTGCGCGGTCGGCATTGTCTGTGCGGTCTGCACGGTCTGTGCGGTCTGCGCGATCTGTGCTGTCGGCATTGTCTGTACGGTCTGCATTGTCTGTGCGCTCTGCGTTGTCTGTGCGTTCTGCACGGTCTGTGCGGTCTGCGTTGTCTGTGCGCTCTGCACGATCGGCACGGTCTGCACGGTCGGCACGATCTGTACGCTCTCCGCTATCTAAATTCGAATTGTCTAAAGAAACGCCTCCCGACGCATCAATGTAATTCGCCGCGAGTGTGAGTATTTTTTCCTGTGAAAACTCCGTACGCTCAAGCTCCCCTGCAAACCGCCCCTCTGACATCACAATGATTCTATCGGACAATCCCATGATTTCTGGAATCTCTGATGATATAACAATGACCGCCTTTCCTGCTTTCACGAGTTCGCCAATCAAAAGATAGATATCTCGCTTCGCGCCGACATCAATCCCCCGCGTCGGTTCGTCCAAGATGATGATATCGGGATTGGACAAAAGCCACTTTGCAATAACCACTTTCTGTTGATTGCCACCGGATAGACTGCCCACAATCTGATTCCGTCCTGTTGCCTTGATGCTCAATTGATTGATATAGTAATCCGAAAGTTCATTTCGTTTTTTGTCATTCATGAATCCCCAAGTGGAGACATCTTTCATCGCAACTTGAATGATATTGTCAGAGATCGGTGTAATTAAATTCAGACCTGTCACTTTCCGATCTTCCGTAATAAAGGCAATTTTCTGCGAAATCGCTTGCTTTGGAGATTTGATTTTCCGCTCTTTGCCGTTTAAGATAATTTTGCCACCGTCTTTTTTTGTCACGCCAAAGATAGCTTCCATCAACTCACTTCTGCCCGCACCGACAAGTCCCGCAATTCCAAGAATCTCCCCCGCGTGCAATTGAAAACTCACATCTTTCACTTCTGTTCCGCTGATGATACTGTCTGCCTCAAACACAACGTCCCCAATTTCAACCGATTCTTTCGGAAAGATTTCCGTGATATCTCGACCGACCATCATCTTGATGAGTTGCTCGCTTGTCATGTGCGCCGTCTCGTCCGTCCCAATCCATTCACCATCTCGTAACACGGTAATCCTGTCACAAATTTCAAAAATCTCGTCCATCTTATGCGAGATGTAAATGATTGCAACGCCCTGTGCTTTGAGCTTGCGAATTTGCTCAAACAACGTCTCAATCTCAACATCCGTGATTGCCGATGTCGGCTCATCCATAATGATGATGCGCGAACCGACAGAAATCGCTTTCACAATCTCAATCAACTGACATTGCGCGACGCTGAGATCCCGCATATAGGTATTGGGGCTGATTCGTACGCCCATCGCATCGAGCTCTTTGCGCGTCGCCGTTTTCATTATCTTCTTATCTGCAAATACTTTACCTTTTATGATATTTCTACCAAGATATACATTTTCATATACCTGCATATCGAGAATCGGGTTAAGCTCCTGATGAATCATCGAGATTCCTTTGTCAAGCGCCTCATGCGGACTTTTTATCGTCACAGACTCGCCCGCAAGCGTAATCTCACCCGCATCGGAAGAATAGATGCCCATGAGAATCTTCATAAGCGTAGACTTTCCTGCGCCATTTTCACCCATAAGCGCATGAACCTCACCAGGTTTCAGATTAAAATTGACATGCTTCAGAACCTTCGCCCCTGGAAAACTCTTTTCAATTCCATTCATCTCCAGAATATATTCCACATTATCCTCCCACATGACCAAAATACACGAGCAACGGTCTATAAGCAGAGTATATATCGTGGGCAAATGTCAATCAATGCGGTAAATTATAGAAAAGGTGTGTAAATTCAAGATATCACAGAACTGTCCCTTGCTGTCCTGAGGTCGCTCTCGCTTAGTGGTGGAGAGAAAAGGGGAAATCCACCAGTATCCTCAAGACAACAACGGGGCAGTGCCTCCTCATCGAAAACTTGAATTTACTTGGCGAAGAGTGGTGGAGGGAAATAGGGAAATCCACCAGTGCCTTCAAGACAACAAGGGGGCAGTTCTGTGACATCGAAAACTTGAATTTACTTGGCGAAATATGGAATAAAAAGCAGAAATTCACCAGTATCCTCAAGACAACAAGGGGGCAGTTCTGTGACATCGAAAACTTGAATTTATCTGGAGAAGAGTGGAATGAAAAGCAAAAGTCCGACCATTATCAATTGGTGGATTTATCCGATCTCTTCTTTACTCGATTTTGCGTAGAATAAGGCCTGTTTTTTTACGCAAAATCGCGTAAAGAAGAGATTCTAATTTCTCGTAGGTTTCTGAATTTGAAAACTGCGCAGAATACTGACCGAAAATCGCGTTCATAGTAAGTCATAAATGGTCATAATCCAAGCGATTCCGATTGAAATCACATTATGTTGATAACTTACAATTGATGCTTGACGAAAAAACAGAAATCCGATCATTATCAGTTAATGGAGATTTATCCAACCTTACATCTCACCCGAGTTAAGTCGTTTTTTTTGTAGAAATCGGTTAAATCGATTAAATCGATTAAATCGGATCTTGTTCGTGTGATTCAGATTCAAGTGACAAGATGTGCAGAATGCTGTGCATTCTGAATTATTTTGAAGAGTCCATTACGAAAAAGCTCAATATATGGCGCGAGATGTAGGATTTGTAACGCTTTTAACGCTTTTTTGCTGATTTGCGGTACAAATCCTACATCTCGCGCCATATAT
>JAISJM010000063.1 GCA_031261525.1 Eubacteriales Family XIII. Incertae Sedis bacterium | reverse complement strand
AAATGCGGCTGAAAGAAGATGCGCTTCGTATACTTCGCGCGTTGCGATTTTCGGCGGTGTTATCCTTTAATATTGAGGATCAACTTGCGAAAAGCATTCACAACAATAAGGGTTTGCTATGCAATATTTCTTCAGAGCGAATCGCTGCTGAAATGTCGAAAATGCTCATTGGTGACAATATATTGAAGGTGCTGCTTCAATATGCGGATGTATTTGCGGTATTTATTCCAGAGATTGAGACGTCGATTGGATTCGAGCAGCGGACTCCTTATCACATCTATGATGTGTGGGAACACACCGCACGTAGTGTTGCTGCAGTTAGTATGTCATCACCAACAAAAGATGCATCACAAACAATTGCGTCATCAACATCGACAACGCAATCACCAATAGCCGTGTCGTCAACATCACCAACCGCAATATCTCCACCATCGCCAACAACATCACCGTCGACTGTACCATCATCAAAACCGTCGCCATCACCATCATCAAAACTAACGACGCCAACAACATCACTATCAACACCCCCGACATCATCAACAGCAAATCTATATCTGCGACTCACGATGCTTTTTCATGATCTTGGCAAGCCGCGCGTGTTTACGATGGATGAATACGGCATTGGGCATTTTTATCAGCACAATATTGATAGCGAGGAGATTGCTCGCAAACGATTGAAAGCGTTGCGCTTTGATAATGAGACGATTGATGTTGTTACAAAACTTGTCAGATGGCATGACACACCGATATCGGAGAAAAGTCTGCCACGTTGGCTAAATCGGCTTGGTGAAGAAAACCTTAGATTGCTATTTGAAGTGAAGCGGGCTGATGCGCGGGCTCAAAACCTACTATTTAGCGAAGCACGCATTGCAACAGTCGATATTTTAGAACAACAACTGAATCAGCTGATGGAAAATAAACAATGTTTTAAATTATCAGATTTGGAAATCTCAGGTGTGGATATTTTACAACTTGGCATAAAACCAGGACCAGCGGTTGGGCAGGTTTTGAATAAATTACTCGAAAAAGTGATGGATGGTGAGGTCGCAAACGACCGAGAGACGTTATTAGTTTTAGCGAAAAAGGATATAATCTATCGAGAACATCAATATGTTGACATGATATAGATATATTCCGACACATATGATTTCTTTGGAATAAGGATTAATTAAGATTGTTGAAATCTGTAAAGAATTCGTACACGGATATATGATAAAGGGTAAATGCGATTCTATGAATTTCTGGTTGCGTTTGTTTTCCGTTTAAAAATGAATCTAATGATACAATATGATGAAAAATGCAGTGAACTAAAGTATTTTGCAGCTATTGCTATATAATTGTAGTAAATTGTATCTAATTCTGACAATCTGATAAATCAATTGCTACGCAAGTCGATTTATCAGATTATATTTGGAAGGCTCATACTCGTATGAATGAATTGTAAGAAAATTTTGATTGCAGATTCTTACCAATTGATGATAAAAATAAAAGGCTTTGAATGGTTGTATTAAATAAGAATCGACATCAACCAACATAACACATGACACAATACATATTGTTATCCAACAAACGAAATGAAAGCATCAATAAGAATCGACATCAACCAATGCGACACAACAATTACGATAATATAAAAAGGAGGCAAACTTTATGACTAACAAGATTATAATCATTGGAGGATCAGCGGGCGGGGCATGCACGGCTGCAAGACTTCGCCGATTAGATGAGCAACTGGAGATCGTATTGTTTGAAAAAAGCTCTCACATTGCAGCTGCAAATTGCGGTATCCCTTATTATTTAGGGGGTGATGTCGCGGATGAAAAGATGCTGCTACAGGAAGATCCGATGGCGTTTAAGATTGAGTTTTCTGTGGATGACCGCATCAATCAAGAAGTCATCTCAATCAACCGGAAAGAGAAGATCGTTACCGTTCGGAAAGCTGTAGAGACTCGTTCGCCAGCTTCTGATATTGATTCGAGTATAAATCCTGACAAGAATCTTACTTCAGATTCGCATACAACATCTGAGCAAGAGAATGCTGCGACATATACCGAGTATACTGAAAGTTATGATAAGCTCGTACTTGCAACGGGAGCCACTCCGTTTTGTCCTAAAGCACAAGACTTGGGGCTAGATTTTAACTCAACTCCAGATATGGCAGAATACTCCACGGGGATATTCACGATTCGAACGATTGAGGATATGCAGCGGATTCAGTCATATATCGACAGCAAACACGTAAAATCTGCTATTGTGTATGGCACGAGCAATATTGGCGCCGAGATTGCCGAGAATCTATATAAAGCTGGACTGTCGGTGACGATTGCCGAGACGCCCAGTCAGCAAATCGGCGGCCTTGATTATGATATGGCATGTAGCGTGTATCAGTATCTTGGGACGCAGGGAATTGCCGTGTTGCACGATAGCGAGTTGAAGTCCGTGCGTGCAAATGACTCAGATACAAAGCTTATTGCGACATTTGCAGAGGATGCTTCTCGTGCAAATGTCAACGAACTCGGCGCGGATCTGCTAATAATCGCTACAGAACTGTGCCCGGAGGTGTCGCTTGCCAAAGATGCGGGACTCAAAATTGGCAATTTCGGTGGTATCATGGTGGACGAACATCTGCGGACGTCAGATCCAGATATCTATGCGGTTGGCGATGCGGTGCAGGTAAAACATGCTATTTCAGGCGAAGATGCCTATCTTCCATTGGCTGGTGCTGCTGCTCGACAGGCGCGGATTGTTTCTGACAATATCAATGCATGCAATGAAAAGAATGCCGAAGATATCAAAGATATCAGCAGTGAAAGTCTTCATGACATCAAAGAAATTTACGGTATTGAAAATGATAGAAATGATAAAAATAGTAAAAATTTACATAATAACCCAAGATATAAAGGCACGCAGGGTTCGACTGTTGTGAAGATGATTGACCTGACGATTGCGCAGACGGGTCTTACGGAAGAGATGTGTAAGAAGTTGCATCTCGATTATGAAAAATCCTTTACTGATTCCACGAGTCATGTCGGGTTTTATCCACAGGCAGTGAGCATGACGACAAAACTGATTTTTGAAAAGCAGTCTGGAAAAGTTCTTGGCGCGCAGATTGTTGGTTATGAGGGCACTGATAAGCGGATTGATGTCATTGCGGCATCGATGTATTTTGGCGCGACAGTAGATGATTTGACAAATTTGGAACTCGCCTATTCGGCACCATATTCATCGCCGAAAGATCCTGTCAATATCGCAGGTGCCGTAGCCCAGAATCTATTCGCTGGTTTGGTCAAAGTCTATCACTGGCATGATGTGGCGTCGCTTCCACGCGATGGTAGCGTGACGCTTCTAGATGTGCGTTCCAAACTCGAATATGCAAATGGCACAATCGACGGCTATAAGAACATTTCGCTCGGTCATATCCGCAAGCAGATGGACACAATTGACAAGACAAAGCCCGTATACATCACCTGCCAGACGGGGCATCGTGGCTATATCGCAAGTAGAATTCTAAGTGGTAATGGATTCGATTGCTATAATTTGAGCGGTGGACGGAAGTTCTATGAGACAATTGTTACGGCACAAAAGTTCGAGAAATTGCAACAAAGCATATCTCCGAGCACATCTCCAAACACATCAACGAACACATCTGTGAAAGACGCTGCTGACAACAATGACATAGCAACTAATGTCACAGCAAATAGTGCCATTGCAAATAATATCATAACAGACAGTGCCGTAGCAAGCAATGCCACAGCGCCCAATGCAAATGAGGTGAATATTGTGAAAACAGGAAAAGTCATAAAGGTTGATGCAGAGGGTCTTCAATGTCCTGGTCCAATTGTTAAACTATCCGCGGAATTGAAAGAGGCGGCGACCGGAGATACGCTCGAAGTTTATGCAACGGATCCAGCATTTCCAGGCGATGCGGAGAGTTTCTGCCGGCGTACGAGCAATAAATTTGAGGGTGTGACAAGCAAGGGTGGAGTGTCAATCGCGACGATTATCAAAGGCGATGCTACGATTGCAGAGGATGCAAATTCAGATGCTGTTGGCGGTAATGGAAAGAACTTTATCGTCTTTTCTGGCGATTTAGATAAGGCAATTGCGGCATTTATCATGGCAAATGCCTCTGCGGCAATGGGGCGCAATGTAAGTATTTTCTTCACATTCTGGGGGCTGAATATCTTGCGAAAAACGGAGAAAGTGTCCGTTAAAAAGAACTTTATATCGAAGATGTTTTCCGCAATGATGCCGCGTGGCTCAAAGAAATTACCATTATCGAAGATGAACATGGGTGGCATCGGTGCGAAGATGATTCGCAAGGTCATGAAAGATGACAATATCTCAAGTCTTGAAGATCTCATGAAGACAGCGCATGATAATGGCGTTGAATTTGTTGCCTGTGCCATGAGCATGGATGTGATGGGAATCAAAAAAGAAGAGTTGATTGATGGGGTGAAAGTTGGCGGTGCTGCAACGATGCTTGCACATGCGGAAGAGTCGGATATGTCGCTCTTTATCTGATGAATTATTTATCAGTGGAATTGTGGGGTTACATTTGCCTTGTGATATTATGATTCTTGATCTGTCCCCATAAACTCAGCCATGGTCGCTTCTCCATCGGCGCTGATATCAGAGCGAGAAAAGACTTTTGTAAATGTCTTTATGACAATTTTTAAATCGAGCAAGAAGCTCATATGATCTACATAGTATACGTCATATTCAAATTTCTGTTCCCAAGAAATTGCATTTCGGCCGTTTACTTGTGCTAGTCCTGTCAACCCTGGTCTCACATCATGGCGACGTTTCTGCTCGTCATTGTAACGATTCAGATACCTTACAAGCAAGGGGCGAGGACCCACAAAACTCATCTCGCCCTTTACAATATTAATCAATTCTGGAAGTTCATCCAAAGAGGTCGATCGAAGTAGCGAGCCAAACCGAGTAAGACGAACGGCATCAGGCAATAAAGTTCCATTTGCATCGACCTCATCCGTCATCGTGCGAAACTTCTGAATCCGAAATATTTTCTCGTCCAATCCTGGTCGCTCTTGAGAAAAAAGTACAGGCCGTCCAAGCTTTACGGCAACCAATAAAGACAGAATCAACATCGGAATACATAAAACAAGAAGCATGACGAATGCGGCAACAAAATCCAACATGCGTTTTATATATTTATACATATAATCGCCCCTTTCTCCTGCTACTTACAAAGTAATGGTAAACACGGCAGTCTTGCGCTCAACGGTAGCCTGAAGTTCGCCACCCTCACTTTCAATCAGTGCCTTCGCAATCGCAAGTCCAAGTCCATACCCCTTTTTATTCGAAGAAGATGTGCGAGACTCATCCGAACGATAGAATCGATCAAATACATGCTCGAGTGCATCGTAGTCAAGATTCGCGGAGTTACAGACTTCAATGAGAATATTGTCTTTATTGCGGCTTGTCTTGATTCCCTTTGTACGAGGGGGGGATACAACTTTGATATTTACTTCACATTCACCACCAGACGCTGTATATTTAAGTGCATTATCTAAAAGAATCATGACAACCTGCGTGAGTTTATCTGCATCAATTCTTGCTTGGATATGCGTGTTGATTGGCTCTGTGACACGTTTTGCAGGGAGCTGTGTCTGCTGTACCATCGTGATTTCAGAGTCCATTATTTCAGAATCAAGACTAGAATCTATGACATTTGCATCTATGACATTTGCATCCCCATCATCACCGTCTGCGATATTAAAATCATCGTCAAAATCACTATCATAGTAATCTTCATAATCTTCTTCGTAATCGTCCTCATCATCGAGACTTGATACAGACAGACCGTTGAGCGAAAAACGAATATTTTTTTCAAACATCGCCGCTTCCATGCGAAGGGCGCAGCCTGTGACGAGTTCTTCCACATCGATTAATGGCTTGCTCAGAAGGAGCCGTTTTGAGGATATATTACTGATACTTGTGACATTTGCCTCGTCCTCGGCTCTTGCTAATGTGAGCAACTCGTTAATCAATTTGTTCATGCGCGTGCCTTCCTCTTTGATATAGGAAAGCCACTTTGCTTGGTCTGCAACACTGAGTTCGGGGGACGCCAAGACGACATCTAAGTTCGACTCGATGACGGCAATTGGCGTCTTCAATTCATGGGAGGCATCGGCGATGAATCGGCGCTGCTTTTCCATCGACTCTGCGATTGGTGCGATGGATCTTTGTGCTGCACGTCTGCTGATGAGATAGATGACGATGAGTGAAAGAATCCCAACGGATACGAGTACGACAAATAACTGAATCATATTGTCACTCGACTCCGTCACGTCAAGGAATCTGAAAATGCCCGTAGAGACGGTGTCGTTTGTAACGCGAGTACCTGCATATTTATACATCCACACGTGACTATCTGTGCGTACTTTGCCGTAGTCTTTCGCATTGTGCATCGCTTTATTGACGATGGCGACGTATTGTTCATCGGGCATGTCGAAACTGGAATGAATGTACATGGAGGAACTCAAGATATCAACATCTGCGATAAATGTCCTCGAATATTCAATCGGCATATTGGGGGAATCCTCAATTCGGAATTCTCCGGTCATGCCATCTTGTCCAATAAATGCTACATGACTGGGCATACTATCCAGAAGATTTCGATTCGCCGACTCCAATCTTGCGAAATTCACAGCAAAAATAGCGGTAAACGCGATGATTACCACGACTGAGATGCTCACAAGATTCATCATAATTAGTCTTTTACGTAGTTTTTCTAGCACGTATCATCCGCCTATTTTCCGCCGGTAAGTTGATATCCGACATTACGAATATTTCGGATCCCGACTTCTGAGTTTAAATTTTTAAGTTTTTTTCTGAGAAAACTGATATATACTTGGACATTTGCATCCATTGCTTCTGAATCCCAGCCCCAAACTTTGTCAATAATGGAATCCGCAGATGATGTATGACCTGAATTAATCATCAGATATTCGAGCAGTTGACCTTCTTTCATGGTAAGCTCAAAACCTTGGTCTGCGCAACTGAGGTATAGTTTGTGTGGATTATATACAAGATCGCCATAGCGCAAATTGTCGTCAAGGACGTCGTCATCACCGCTTCTTCGCCTTGCAACCGCTTTAATTCGTGCGATTAATTCTTCCATTGCAAATGGTTTCGGTAGATAATCATCTGCACCTTGATCGAGTCCAACGACTTTGTCGCTCACTTCACCTTTTGCAGTGAGCATGATGACAGGTGTCGTATTGCCATCTTCTCGAACTTGTCTGAGGATCTCGAGTCCGTCCACTTTTGGAAGCATGATATCGAGTAGAAGTACATCGTAAATGTCAGACAACGCGAGATCTAGCCCTTCTTCTCCGTCATTTGCAACGTCAACGGAAAAGTGATTTTTCTTTAGTACTGTAGCAACAGCTTCCGAGAGTCTCTTCTCGTCTTCAACCAAGAGAATTTTCATTCTATATTCCTTTCACAACGCGATGTTTAGATATCGTAATTTATATACACATATTTTAACGAGCCCCCCTTAAATGAGGCTTATATATAAAATTTTCTATATATTATGATATCATTATATTCGTAATATTCGTAGATTTTTTTACATCGAAATAATGAAATATGTTACAATTAATATATGAAACGGTATAAAGCTTTTACAAATAAATATTTTTATAACCATGAGATGCTGTTTAGAGATCGACTCTACAATATGATGGTGACATATGGTATTTTTGTATTGCTGATTTCGTTGGTAGGGCGTCTTATCGAGCGCTCCAATATCTATGCGATGAGTGTCAATATCGTGTTAATCCTATTTTGTCTCGGTATGTTCATCCTTGCAAATAAATACAATAAATTTAAGGTAGCTCGGTGGGTTACTGTTGTTGGCATTGCCAATATTATGTTCCCTCTCCTTTATTTTGTAAATGGAGGGGTGAGTGGTGGTACGACAACCTATTTTGTGTTGTGTTTTCTCATTATTTCTGTCTTATTCTCTAATGAAATTCTTTTCGTTCTGCTCAGTTTCTTTATTGTAGAGGTAATTACCTGTTATTCGGTCGAATATAATCGACCTGAATTTGTTATACCGATTAGCACCTTCGAACATTACGCGGACAAAGTCCTTGCGATTATTGTAGCTGGAGTCTTTGCGACTCTTGTCATAAAACTTTTGCAAAATATGTATTATCTAGAGCAGATACGCGCCGACGATGCCAACAAAGCAAAGAGTTATTTTCTTGCGCAAATGTCGCATGATATGCGCACGCCAATGAATGCCATTCTTGGACTTTCTGCAATCGCAAAGCAGTCTGATGACATCAATGCAATCAAATATCATCTAAATCATATTGATGATGCCGCGTCACATTTGCTCGGTGTAATCAATGATATCTTAGATATGTCCAAAATTGATACGGGAAAATTGTCTCTAAATCATTCCTATTTCACAATGACACATCTCGTCGATTCTATAAAAAATGTCGTCGGGTTTCAGATGCGCGAAAAAAATCTCGAATTTACTGTATCCGTGACAAAATCTGTGCCTGACCGATATGTTGGTGACGAACAGCGCCTCTTGCAAGTCATTATCAATTTATTGAACAACGCGATGAAATTCACAAAATATGGCGGTCACATTGAACTAGAGATTGGCGGAAAACTCGCACCAGAGGATCAATACATGCTAAAAGTATCCGTAACTGATAGCGGCATTGGAATCTCTGAATCGCAACAATTGGATTTATTTCAGGCTTTGAATCAGGATGCTCATTCTAGCTCAAGAGATTATGATGGCACGGGGTTGGGCTTGGTTTTGGCGAAGCGTATCGTCGAATTGATGGAAGGCAATATTCAAGTTCATTCTGAACTTGGCAAAGGCTCCACCTTTGAGTTTTTTGTATTTTTAAGGGTATTTTTGGAAAGAGAAAATGAGAATATAAGGGTTCGGCGTGCACTATTATCTCGTTCCATAACGCCATCTATGCCATCGGCGCCTGCACAAATCCCAGACTATGCGGGACGTAGGTTGCTTTTTGTCGATGATGCTGAGATTAGTCGGGAGATTATGACCGAGCTTCTGAAACCAACGCACATTGAATTATCTACGGCGACAAACGGTGAGGATGCCTTGCAGACGTTTACATCTGAGCGGGGGCGATTCGATATCATCGTCATGGATCTCCTGATGCCTGTTCTGGACGGTTACGAAACAACGCGCCAGATTCGCCGTTCCAATGTGCCTGGTTCACACAATATTCCCATCATCGCAATATCCGATGAGATGTTTAACGAGAACATCGACAAATGTATGGCAGCGGGTATGGATAATTACATTGCGAAGCCATTTGACATTGAGCAAGTCTTCGAGATGCTTAATATGTATCTGCAGTAGCAATCAGCTCAAATAATTTCTTGCTTATCGTTTTGACGCGTGCATTGTCTGTATTGCTCGTGACGAGTGTTGCAATTCCAAGTTCTCTACAGATATAGAAGCTAGATCTGAAACCATCATCGGAGCCTTCGTGTCCGATCAATTCATAGCCATTTTGCTCTCGAATAAACCATGATAATCCGACTCGCTCACCACTTCTTGGAACTTCCGCGCGCGGCGCCGTCATCCCATCTAATGTGCAAATGTCAACAATCCTATCCTCATAAACAGCTCGTGCCAATCGTCCCATATCAATCAAGTTGCTCGTAAGTGTAGAGCTCGGTGCATGTTCTCGATTGTATGGATAATTTTGCATCAATACAAGTTGGTTTTGTTCATCTTTTGCGTAAGGCAATGCGCAATTTGCGTCTTGTAGTGCCTCGAAGTCAAGCGCCCGCAGCGCATTTTCTATCTCGTTCCTTTTTGCCGTGTCTGCAGCTCGTGCAATTTCAGCGTTTTCTGCAGCGCCCGTAGCGCCCGCAGTGTCTTTCATTCCCGTGAAAGCGGGAATCTCTTTGGCATTCTGATCTCCCAATCTCAGGGTCTTTCCAAATTCCGTCCTGCGAAAGGTAAGCATTGTCGACTCGCCCATCCTCGCAACTTTAAAAATATGCTTTGCAACATAGTCTTCATAAGTCATACCTGAAACTTCCGAGACAATCGCCCCAAGTATCTCATATGCAGCATTGGAGTATTTAAATGAAGAATCAGACCCCTCAAGACTTTTCATACCTTTATATTCATCACCATGCACATATTCCCAAAGCGCATCATCCGCGATGCGTGGTTGATTCCAATCATATCCACTCACATCAGGGAAGCCTGCCGTATGGCTGAGCATATCCTCAATCCGCGCATTCAGCAATTGCCCATTAATTGGCAAGGCTGGCAATATACTCTTCAACTGATCCGTATATTGAATCTTGCCTGCACTTACAAGTTGTGCGATGGACATACCTGTAAGGAGTTTCGACACAGACGCCATATGATAGGCAGTATATGTGTTGACTGCCAGATGAGATTCTTGTAATCTTTTCTGCACACCACAAAAATGAAAATCCTCAGATTCAGGTTTCTTTAGATTGTATATGCCTACGCTAAGGGACGCGAGGTCATGAAAATCTACGGTTTTATTCAGATATGTATTGAAGTCTATCTTTTTTAAGTTATTCATTGCTCTAGTATATCATAGATTTAAGCAAAAAACTTCTTGACATTTGCCCCTAAAATAGCATATACTATTATTTGTTGTGCGCACAGATTCCTATATATATTATATGGTATTGATCGGGGCGACTCCTGTACAGGCTGGAATTACTGGCCGAGTCAGAGCGCTTAGTGTGCCGAATCCGATTGCAAGGCAATGATGCAGCGCAATCTTAGTAGGTAAGGAGGTTAACATGTCTACATTTGTTGCAAAACCTCATGAGGTAGAGAGAAAATGGTACGTCATCGACGCTGAGGGTAAGACCCTTGGAAGACTTGCCAGCGAAGTCGCATCGATCCTCAGAGGAAAGAAAAAGCCTATCTTCACGCCACACGTTGACACTGGTGATTATGTAATCGTCATCAACGCGGAGAAGATAGAAGTCACAGGTAAGAAGAGACAGAATAAGATCTACAAGAGACATACTGGATATCCAGGTGGACTTCGTGAGATCACATTCGAAAAGCTACAAGCTAAGAACCCAGAAGAAATTATCCGTCATGCTGTAAAAGGTATGATGCCAAACGGTAAGCTTGGTCGGGCGATGTACAAGAAGCTCAAGGTCTATGCAGGACCAACGCATGAGCATGAAGCACAGCAGCCTGAAGTATGGAATTTTTAGAGGGGAGAGTAGACAATGGCTAAGAAACAGTATGCCGGTACAGGCAGAAGAAAATCATCAGTCGCTAGAGTCTGGCTTGTTCCCGGCAAAGGCGAGTTCATCATCAACAAGAAACCACTCGACGAATTCTTCGGTATGGAGATCGTCAAAAGAGAGTGTAAGAGACCGTTTGAAGTGACAAGCACTGAAGGAAAGTACGACGTCGTGGTCAATGTCCACGGTGGCGGATTCACTGGTCAAGCTGGTGCAATCAGACACGGAATCTCAAGAGCGCTACTTACAGTAGATGAAGAGACTTACAGACCTTTACTAAAGGCAGCAGGTTTCCTTACAAGAGATTCTAGAATGAAAGAAAGAAAGAAATACGGACTCAAGAAAGCTAGAAGAGCAAGCCAGTTCTCAAAGCGTTAGTATTCGTTGCTCATTCAATTTTGTTATATGGCTTCAAGAGTCACACTCTTGGAGCTTTTTTCTATTTATGATATTTATGACAGTTATGGGAGGTATTTTATTATGGCAAAGAAAGCATTTCAAGCAGAATCCAAAAGATTATTGGACATGATGATTCACTCGATCTACACACACAAGGAGATTTTCATCAGAGAGCTCATCTCCAACGCATCTGATGCAATTGACAAGCTTTATTACAATTCACTAAAGGATCAGATTGCGGGCATTGATCGTAACGATTTCTTCATCAAGATTACACCAGATGAGGCGGCGCGCACGCTCACGATTCAGGATAACGGTATCGGTATGAGCGTCGAGGAGCTCGAAAGTAACCTCGGTACGATTGCATTGTCAGGATCCCATTCGTTTAAAAATGACGAAGAGGTTGTCGCTGCTGGGGCTGAGGGTACAGACATTGATATCATCGGTCAGTTCGGCGTTGGTTTTTATTCTGCATTTATGGTCGCAAGCGAGATTCAGGTCATCTCAAAGCAGTATGGCTCGGATCAGGCATATGCATGGACATCGGAGGGCGCAGACGGATATGACATCAGCGAAGCCGAGATGGACGGACACGGAACGATTATCATTCTCACATTGAAGACGGACGTATTGTCCGAGGGTGAAGAGGAAAATTACTCCGAATATTTGAAAGAATATACACTCCGAAGCTTGATTAAAAAGTACTCTGATTATATCCGCTACCCAATCAAGATGGATATCGAAAAGTCTAGATTGATTGAGGAGCCAGAGGACGAGTCTGCAAATGCCGCAGCAGACGATGCATCAGAAGATGACGCTGCGAAAGAACCCGCAGAGCCAAAAGAGCCGCAATACGAGGAATATATCGAAGAAGAGACCATCAACTCTATGGTGCCACTTTGGAAACGCATGAAGAGCGACATCACAAAGGAAGAATACAATGGTTTCTACAAAGATAAGTTCATGGATTATCAAGATCCAATCAAGACGATTCACACAGGGGTTGAGGGTATCGTAAGCTATGATGCACTTTTATTTATCCCTGCACGTACCCCATACAATTACTATACAAAGGACTATGAGAAGGGTCTACAGCTTTATTCATCAGGCGTTATGATTATGGATAAATGTGCAGACTTACTGCCTGATTATTTCAGCTTTGTAAAGGGTCTTGTTGACTCGCAAGATTTATCACTGAATATTTCAAGAGAATTGCTTCAACATGACCGTCAACTCAAAGCAATTGAGCAACGACTCGAAAAGAAAGTAAAGAGCGAGCTACTCGATATGCTTAAATCTGACCGTGAGAACTATGATGAATTCTTCAAGAATTTCGGTGTTCAGATCAAGTTTGGCATTTACAATGATTATGGTCAGAAGAAAGATTTCCTTTCAGATTTGCTCGTATATTATTCTGCAAAAGAGAAAAAGCTTATCACACTTGATGAGTATGTCGCAGCAATGCCTGAAGACCAGACTGCTATTTATTATGCGACAGGTGAGAGCATCGACCAAGTTGACCGTTTGCCACAGACCGAAGTCCTTAAAGATAAAGAATATGACATCCTTTATGGTACGGACGAGGTTGACGAATTCTGCTTCAAGATTCTCGAGACATACAAAGAGAAGCCAATTAAGAACATTTCCGAAGGTGATTTAGGCATCGAAGAGACCGAGGAAGAGAAGAAACAGACGGAAGCGCTCGAAGTATCCAATAAGGAGATTATCGAGGCGCTGAAGACTGCACTCGCGGACAAAGTCAGCGATGTAAGACTCAGTTCACGCATCAAATCGTATCCTGTTGTACTCGTTGCAGGCGACGGTATGAGCCTTGAGATGGAAAAGATTATGAACAAAATGCCTGGTGGCCCTGGCATGCCAATGAAGGCAACCCGTATCCTTGAGATCAATGCGACGCACCCAATTATCGATTCCTTAAAAAAAGCGCATGATAAAGGTGAAGAAGAGCTTGCAAAATACGCGTCAATTATATATGATATGGGCGTAATGCTTGCAGGACTTGAGGTAGATGATAGTGGCGATTTCGTCAAGGCTGTTGCGAGCTTGATGTAAAATTGAGGTGGAGATTAATGACAGAAGTAAATACGTATGATTCTGAGGGGGATCAGGCAAATGAAGAATCGGGGCAGGAGTTGGCAGAACTCCTGCATGCGCTTCATGAGGAGGATTCGATAGATCCTGAATTGCTCTTGCCCGAAGAGGATGAGGATTATCTCATCGAAGAGAAGAAGCCAGACGTCTATGTTGTGGGCCATAAAAGTCCTGATACGGATAGTATCACTTCTGCCATAGCTTACGCTAATTTGAAAAATATTACAGACAAGACAAGAAATTACATTCCTGCGCGTGCGGGAGCTGTACAAGACGAGACGCAATATGTGCTCAATCATGCGGAGATTGAGATGCCTCTTTTCATTGACAATGTCTACACGCAAGTAAAAGATATTGACATCAGGCAGTTTACAGGCGTGCATGAAGATGTGACACTCCGGCATGCTTGGTCGATTATGAAAGAGCGAAATATCGTCACGATTCCTGTCACAGAGCCGATTGAGCATAGCGTTAAGGAACGTTTTGTTGGACTTGCAACAATCAAAGATATCGGTAGTGCCTATCTGGACAATACGAGTTCCGAGATTCTTTCAAATTCGGGCACATTGCTCAGCAGTGTTGCCCGTGTTCTTGAAGCGGAAGTTGCATATGACAGTGGGCTCAAACGTTTTGAAAAAGGCAAGATTTTTATCGGGGCAGGGGATGCAAATGCCATCGCAGGTTTCATCAGAAAAGGTGATATCGTCATTGTATCCAACCGACGAGTCACACAGAAACTATCGGTACAAGCTGGTGCAAGTTGTGTGATTCTTACGATGGGTGCGCCCGCAACACAAGAGTTAATTGATCTCGCAGCGACGAAGAAGTGCACGATATTGTGTACACCTCATGATACATTTTCCGCTGCAAAGATTATCAATCAGAGTATTCCAATCAGCTATATCATGAAGAAAAACAATATCGTTGGTTTCACGCCAGAAGATTATTTAGAAGATGTCAAGGATACGATGACGAAACTCAAGCATCGTGATTTCCCTGTACTGGATAATGATGGGTCTTTCATCGGTATGATTTCAAGACGTTTCTTATTGTATGCTAGAAAGAAACAGGTCATCCTCGTTGATCACAATGAACAAGGACAAGCTGTCGCTGGCATAGAAGGTGCAGATATTCTTGAGATTATTGACCATCACAGACTTTCAAGCATCTCGACAATCAATCCTGTATTCTTTAGAAATCAGCCCGTTGGATCGACCAATACCATCGTATTTGAGATGTACAATGAGCAGGGCATTACGCCATCAAAGCAAATTGCAACGTTGATGTGCGCGGGGATTCTTTCTGATACACTCATGTTCCGTTCCCCAACGACGACGCAAGTCGATCGGGTGGCTGTACTCAAGCTTAGTGAGATTGCAGAAATCAATATTGAGGCATTTTCCAAAGCGATGTTTCATGCAGGTAGCCAGCTTGATGAGAAGAGCCCCGCTGAATTGTTCAGCCATGATTTTAAGACATTTACCGTTGAGGGCGTGGATATCGGCATCGGTCAGATCAATGTGATGGATCAGGACGAGCTTGTAAGCGCGCGCGAAAAACTACAGACTTACCTCGAAGAGGGCATGCACGAGAAGCAAATGGACATGGTATTCTTCATGCTCACAGATATTCCATCTTCTTGCACCGAAGTATTGTACACTGGAAATGGCGCCGCATCGCTTTTGGAAAACGCATTTGAGCGACCCATTGTGGATAGCAGTATGAAGGTTGAGGGATTGGTATCGCGCAAGAAGCAGCTGGTGCCTGAGTTGATTGTGGCAATGCAGAAGTAAATATTGCTACAAAATTTACTGTAAGTGAAAATAGAAAGTGGAACGTAGAAATTAATATTTTAAATAGATATTCGAAAATTGATACGAAGATGCCTCGTGAGTTTTTGCTTTTGCAGGGGCGAGGGTGTGTTCATAAGGCGTGCACTTACTGTGATTACTATCTAGATGTCGCGGATACAGCTGAGGAACGATTTTCCATTAATAAAGCCGCGCTTGATCAGGTTACAGGCGTGTATGGCATGCTTGATATCATCAATTCTGGCAGTGTGCACGAACTTGATGATGAGACGCTACAGTATATCCGCGAGATTGCAGATACGCACGCGATTCATACGATTTGGTTTGAAGTCCACTGGATTTTTGTCAATGCGCTTGAACAGATTCGCGATTTATTTCCAAATCAGATTGTACGATTTCGTTGTGGCATCGAGAGTTTTGACCACGAATCGCGTCTATCGATGCACAAAGGCATGCCTGATGTCAGTGTAGAAGAAATCTCCAAATATTTCGATAGTATCTGCCTATTAACAGGTATGGAAGGACAGCATCTCGATGTGATTCGCCGTGATATTGAACTCGCTCGCGATCATTTCATGCATTTTTCGGTCAATGTCTTTAATGATAATTCGATGCCTGTGCACCGAGATGAGACTTTGATCAAGCAATTTATGGACGAAATCTATCCGTGGGCAAGTGCATTAGAGAACTGCGAAGTGCAAGTTGAGATTACAGATTTAGGTGTTGGTTGACCAATATCTAAAATAATAGTAATATATATGCAAGAGGTAACCAATGGAATCATTTAGCTTAAGATTACAACATGCGATGGACGAAAAAGAAATACGCGCGAAGGAACTATGCGAGATGACTGGCATTGGCAAGTCTGCGATGAGTCAGTACATGAATGGCGCAATTACACCTAAGCATGATCGCATCAGCGCCATTGCGAAAGCGCTCGATGTGTGTGACGCGTGGTTATCTGGTTTTGATGTAGAAAAGGAACGTTGGGACGATGGCTCTGGGACGCATGTTCATGTCCATAGTCACGGCAACCTCGGCGAACATAAACATGTGCATGTACACGGTAAGGCTGTGCACGACCATGCGCATGATGAATAAAATAGATATGGGGAATTAGCTCAGATGGTAGAGCGCCTGGTTCGCAATCAGGAGGTCAGGGGTTCGATCCCCCTATTCTCCACCACGTGGGAATATCTGGTAACAGATGTTCCCTTTTTTTGGAAACTATTCATGTTCATTGCGATTGGCACAATGCTATATCGATGATTTTATTTAATTTCACAGTTCAGTTCCTTTCTGTAGTATTTTCATATATCTATCGAACAGATACGACTTATTTCTTCTACTGTCCGGTGAATAATCAACGAGTATACTGCTTTCAACAAAATTATCCACAATACTACTTGCAGTCGGAAACGAAATTTTTAATTGATCAGCAACAGTTCGCTTATTCACTATTGGCTGCTCAAATAAAAGTTTCAACATTCGCTGATAATTATTGTTTGCAGGGTACTTTGATGAAAGAGTTCCTGATACTTCCGTGTTTAATGCAATAATATTTTTTGCACTAGCAACAGCCTCATCAGAAACAAATGAAACCCCCGCCAGAAAAAATTTAATCCAACCTTCAAAGTCACCTTTTGTTCTTACATCCATGAGTTTGTCGTAGTAATCTGCACGGTTTAACTTGAAATAATAACTCAGATAAAGCAATGGGGCAGTTAATATTTCTTGCTGGCATAATAAAAATGTAATAAGTAGGCGTCCCATCCTTCCATTTCCATCGAGAAACGGATGAATGGTCTCAAACTGTGAATGTATCATTGCTATTTTGATCAGAATAGGAATATCGTCTTCTACATGCATAAAGTTTTCCAAATCATACATTGCCTGTAGCATGTTTGGAACAGCAGGAGGAACAAATGTGGCAGTATTAATATTAGAACCAACTGCACCAATCCAATTCTGTGATGTCCTGAATTCCCCAGGTGTTAGTGAACTCCCTCTCCCAGTCTTAAGCAATCTTGAATGTATCTCCTTGAGTAATCTCAAGCTTAGTGGCAGCTCTTTTATTCGTTCTAGTCCGTAATTCACTGCATCGACATAATTCACAATATCAATAACTTTTTCCTGACTTTCGTGCTTCTTTATACTTGCTCCCATCAGGTCAATGAACGATGCCTGTGTCCCTTCAATCTGCGAACTTAATACTGCTTCCTTGTTGACATACATGGCAACAAACAACTCCGGATTTGGAAGAATTTGCGTAATACCATCAAGCCGCCCGAGTTTTCCGTCTGCTTCAGACATCAGTTTTATCATTCCAGAATCCATGATAATATCAGGAAATGGAGGTAATTTTTTTGGTAGATAGCTTTTATAACCTGATGGTTCACTAATAAATATCCCTGCTCTGTCTGAATTTATTTTTGGTGCAGTCATGTTTACCATCCTTCTGCTCTAATTAAAGGTATTTTTACTTATTCTCATTATATGATATTTAATTAAAGAAATCCACTATTTATTTTAATAACGTTTGAGTTTGTGTATTGCGCAAACCAAGACCGATAGCAGAGCCTGAAATCAAAAAATCACTACTTGACATTCAACAAACGCACTTTTCACAGGAGGTAGCGGTATGTCGGTTCTACAAGTAGAGCATTTAACAAAAGATTACGGTCAGTTGAAGAACCGTATAGATAATCAATAAAACAGCTTGTTTCGTTGAAAAAACGCAAATGAATTGGCGGTGGGAAACAAATAAGAAGAGATAGTAAACAGGGGTTTTTATAGCAAAAACGATTGAAAATTACGGCTTACCGTAGGTAAACGCTTGGATATGCAAGCCTCATCACTCTTTGAAATGGTATAGCGTTTCGATACCATTCGGGAGAGCGCTTGGTTCGCAATCAGGAGGTCAGGGGCTCGATCCCCCTATTCTCCACCACAATCATCAAACTCGAACCGTCTAATTGACAGGATAGTACCTGTTGGGGAGGGCTTCGGTTTTGTTGTTTTTTTTTGCATTAAAACGTCAATTTTGTTTACCACAAATCTTGCATTTTTTCCCGAATACACTTAACTTTCCACCACAATATTTGCACAACCCTTGCATTTGCCACATTTTCGATTGCGCTTCAGCCCTGCGAATATCTTCTGCTTGGCGTTGTGCTTCAGCCCTGCGTTTTTCTTCAGCTTGACGCTGTGCTTCAGCCCTGCGCATCTTTTCGGCTTTACGCTTTTCTTCGGCTTTGCGCTTTTCTTCAGCCTGGCGCTGTTCTTCTACCAATTGTTCTTTTTTAGCTGTCCTCGCTATGGCGGCAGCGTCCCTATATGAACCCAGCGCGATAAATTCTTTATATGCGGCTTCATAATCTTTAGATTCCAACATCTTTATGGCACTCTGATATTTATTTAGCTTATATGCTTCTTCTGCTTCCCGCTGTTTCTCACGTTCATATTCTTTCCATGCAATCCGCTCTTGATCGGCTTTAATGCGTTTTTTTTCTTTCTCACGCTCTTCCCACAATTTTAGTTCTTGCGCTTTGATTATTTGTTTTTGAACTTCATCCACTCTTGAACTTGCATCACCATAGTCATCTAATTTTTTAAATATCTTAAGTGCACCGAAATAGTCTTTTGCCGACAACTTTCGATCAGCTTCATGATATTTTCGCAGCTTACGTTCCTCTTCTGCAACCAGTTTATTTTTTTCAGCAATGTGTTTACATCGTTCTACCCATTCAGCGTACGAAGCTGAGTCATTATGTATAAGTGATTTTATGTCCAACCATAGTGCTGGTCGTACACCGCCTTTGCCGTCAACATACCAAGAGTTTTGATTATACCCATAGCTTGTACTTATCAAGCTGCCATTATTGTCAACGCCTGCGGCACTATTACTGTATTTACCTGGGGAACGAAGCCACCACCAGTCAAATAGCAACTGGGTTTTTGTTTTTCTGTCATTGTCATCATTAAAATAAGTCTTTGCATCATTTCCGCACGACTTTCAAAGCGAAACACAGAAGATATTCTGTAGGTCTCTGCCCGAAGAAAAAAATAGGCGGTCTGCGTGGGCTATATATCCATTACCTATTCCTGCTCGGCTATCTGCCGAAGCCTAATCCAGCAAGAACATCAAGGGTACATTTTCTTCTTCGGGAAGATATACGTCATCTTGATAAAATCAGCGATGAGAGCCGTATGCCCGTCCGTAACCATATTGAAACTGATATTGACCTATTCTATTACCGCAGTTTCCTTGAATTTGAAGTTGACGATATGTCCCGTGTGCGTAAGGATTTGGTTAAATCAAAGATAGCCGGCTGACAAGAAGGAAATGCTCGGGAGGCTCGACAGGCATCTTAGGGCATACCGCCGTGAGATATATCTTTGTGATGATGTGTTTGAGCGGTCGAAGGTGATGCGGTTCAAACTTGATTATATTAGATATGAAAAGGATTATATCGAAAAAGTGAAGGAAGTTAAGGAGCGTGCCCGGGTCGTCAGTCGTGGACGTGAGCGTGAGCGTTAGGAAGAGAGAAAATACATATGGAAATCATGGGTAAGAGGCTGAAATCGCTTAGGACAAATCTTGGTATGTCGCAGACGAGGCTTGCCGAAGAACTGAGTATCAAGCAGTCAACAATCGTCCGCTATGAGGACGGGACTACCACTCCATCATCGGAGAGGCTTGTGCAGCTTGCGGACGTCTTCGATGTGTCGCTTGATTACATATATGGGCGTGCTGATGATCCGCAGGGGATACTCTATTCCTACGAGCCGGAAGTGGTAAGGGAGAAGTTTGCTGACCAAGAGAATATGCGTGAGTTTGTGGAGTTCTGTTTCACGCCGGGCACCGCCGGAAATGCAAAGCTCAAGGCGATGCTGACCGATATGCTCGTAGCAGACCAACCACGACCTGAAAAAAAGAAATCAGCACGAACTGCAACAGCAAAGAACGCCGCTCAGAAAGAGCCAAAGGATCTTGTTATCAAAGGCGACAAGGCAGACGATAAATCTGCGAAAAAGAAGCCCGTTACAGCAAAGAAATCTGCCATAGTTGGTTGAGAAGAACATGGGTATATGGTATCATTGAATAAACAAGTGTTCGCGACTATAATTATGGCGAATATGCCATAATAAAAAATTCTACCCGCATCGAATTCGAGGGGGTAGCAGATACCATTCGTAGGCAGTATGTTCCATTTTGGAACTTACTGCGAA
>JAISJM010000098.1 GCA_031261525.1 Eubacteriales Family XIII. Incertae Sedis bacterium | reverse complement strand
TGCTATCACCTGAGCTTGCGGTCTCACTCTTTGCGCAACCAGCGAAGATGCCTAGACTTAACACTAAAATTAATAATATACTAACTACTTTTTTCATGATGCTTGTTCTCCTTCATTGTTTCTTGTTTTCATGATTCTCGCTTCAATATGTGATATTGAATAATACAGAACCAATCCCAATAGTGCAATATAAAATATACATGCCATGGCCTGTGGCATCTTTAAAAACGCAACAAATACATTGATCTGCGCTCCTAAACCTTGGTTACCGCCTGTCATCTCTGCTGTGATAGAAGACAAGATGGAGAGTATCGCCGAAAGCTTGATTCCCGTAAACACCCCTGGAATCGCATCAGGCAAGATGCAGTAATATAACCGCTTGAGTTTGCCTACTTTAAAGGAATCCATCAACTCTAAGCGCAATGGGTCGACATTTGCAAATGCCACACAGCAATTGAAATTCATAATCGGAAAAGACTGAATGACAATCGTCAATATGATAATCGGTCTGCCAATTCCAAACCATAGCATGAGCAATGGCACAATCGTAATCAATGGAATCGTACAAAGTAAATTTACATATGGTGTCAATGTCACACCTGCCAATTTATTGCCATTGATAAACGATCCTAGGCTCAATCCAACGGTCATTGCGAGTACAAAGCCGATGATTACATTCGTATAGGTATAAAAAACCGCGGGGAGAATTTCCTTATAATCCCTAAAAAGTGCCATTGCAATTTCAGTTGGTCTCGAAAGCTTCCATGCAGGAATGGCGAAAATGCTGATCGATATCTCCCATAGAATAAAGAGGATTATCACCGCAGCGGCTGGCAATAGAAATGAACTTATTTTCCTTTTCATTTTCGTCTCGCCCCCTACTTGATCTTCGATAAATCAATCTCGCCGATTAACTCTGTAATCTGGTCACAGTATACGGAGAATTGATGTGTAAATTTATTGTTTATTGTACGATTTGTGCCAAATTCAATTGGAACATCTGCGACGATTCTTCCTGGATCTGATTTCATCACGTAGATTCTAGATCCTACTAAGACCGCCTCCTCGACATCATGTGTGATGAAGATGATTGTTGTTCCGAGCTGTTTCCAAAGATCCAAAAGCTCTATATCCATCTGCTCACGTGTCAATTCGTCAAGTGCACCATATGGCTCATCCATCATGAGAATTTCTGGTTTATGTACCATAGCTCTGATGACGCCAAGTCTTTGCGCCATACCACCTGAGATTTCGTTGGGATAGGCACCTGCATAATTTTGCAAATGCACCATATCAAGAAGATATTCCGCATATTCTACATGTTCTTTTGTATTGATATTTAGCAATTTCAATGGCAGCAGCAAATTCTCTCGCACCGTTAGCCACGGATACAGATTTGGAATCTGAAATACAAATCCCATTCTGCTGATAAAGTCTTTGCTAATTGGTTTTGTATTGTCATATTCAAAACCATCCACTTGTATTGTCCCAGATGTTGGTTTGATGATATCGTCAATCAAGCGAATGATTGTCGACTTTCCGCAGCCACTTGCACCGACAATGACGAGAAACTCTCCCTTTGATACTTCAAGTGACACATCCGATAAGGCTCTCGTCGTTTTATTTTTCGTTACAAATTCTTTATTGACATGCTCGAGCGTGATGAAAGGTTTTGTCTTTGTCATTTCCATGCAATCACATTCCTTTCAATCCAGACGACGACTTGAAACAAAATAATCGCAAGCAGACAGGTAGAAAGAATCGAGGCAAATACGGTATCTGTCGCTAGTGTACTCGCAGCCATCTGAATCCTTGTGCCGATGCCACCATCGCCTACTGCGATATCACCGCTGACAGCACCAATCGTAGACAGAATACATCCGAGCTCTAAGCCTGCAAACACACGCGGTAGCGCATCCATAAATGTAATCTTACGGAAAATCTCAAACCGACTTGCACCATAAGATTTCATCAAATCGAGTTTTTCCTGTTTCACATTTGTAAAACCAACGAGACTATTCAAGATGATAATCGGTGCTGTCTGTAAAATAACAACGAGCACCTTAATCTTCGCATCAAATCCGATAAATGGAATCAAAATCGGTACAATGATAATCACTGGCGTTACAAGCGTCATAATAATCAACGGTGTTGCAATCTTCACTAAGGTCTGTGACTGTGCGCAAATGGCAGCAATAAGAATCCCAAGTGGCACTGCAATCACATAGCCTAGCACCAAATTCTTCATCGTAATGAGCAAATCTGGCAGGATGATAGGGATAAATTTATTCTGAAATGCAGATAGAATATCCGTGAAACTCGGCAATACTTTGCTATCAACATGAAACGCGATGGTCGATATCTCCCAAAGAAGCAAGATAATGATCAAGAGACTTAACGGTGCTATGATTGTCTTGGCTTTCATGCGCGTTTTCATGCTCACTCCTTTCGCTTAAATACCCTGTCAATTCTTCCGTTACCGCTTCATATTCAGGATGTTCCAATAGATTTGTCCATCGTTCATCATATGTAAATGGTACATCTATGATATGTGTAACGTTTGATGGCTTACGTGACAACACGTAAATTTTATTTGATAGTAACAATGCTTCTTCAATGTTATTCGTGACCATGATGACGGTCTTTTGTTCTCGATGCCAAATTTTCAGCAATTCATAGCTTAGAATTTTTCTCGTAATGGCATCTAATGCACCGAAGGGTTGGTCCAGCAACAAAATGGAAGGATTATGTACCAAGGCTCTTGCAATCGCCGTCCGCTGCCGCATGCCACCCGAAAGTTCTCTCGGATATGATTTCTCATAGGCATCTAAACCAACTAATTTAAGTACATTAAGAATACGTTCTCGCTCATCCGTTTTTTTTGTGTTGCTTTTCTTGTCAAATTCTAGTGGCAGATGCACATTTTGATATACAGTTCTCCAATCAAGCAGATTATCATGCTGAAAGACATATCCAAAATCCGATTTCGTTTGCTTATCAATGCCGTCTTCATAGACGTTTCCTTTGAAAGAAATCTTCCCGCCGCTCATGTTATCGATGCCACCCATGATACGAAGTAAGAGCGATTTCCCGCAACCACTAGGTCCCATGATACAGATAAATTCATGATTCTCAACATTGATATCAACTTGATCTAAGACTCGAATCGTCTTTCCTTCATTTGTATATACTGATTTTTGAATATTTTCTAATAGAAAAAAGTTGTCTAACATGAATCCACCCTCACTGTTGATTCTAAATAAAATCATACTATACATATCTGTTTTATATGTTTTACTGTATTAATCATAACCATTTGCCAATCAATTGTCAAGTGATAAATAATAAAACTAAATGCCAAGTTTATGCCAACTATCAAGATAAAAATTTTTTGCCTAAAAAAGCTGCCCTCCTCGAATGTTGTTATCGGGGATGGCAGCTTATTCGTTGTGAATTTCAGCTAGTGAATTTCAGCTACAGTGCGTCATGGATTCGTTTCAATTGCTTATCACGCCAAGCGCGCTCCTTGCTAATCTTCGGTATCGCACTCGTCAATTCATTGACATAGCGATAGAAGCTTGAAATGACATCCAAACTCTGACAGTATAAACGTTTCCTGTACTTTCGTACATTCCATACAGCAAGGAAACCGTCTTCTTGAACCAGTAAGCTCAAATCTTCAGGAATCGTATTAAAATAGACAAACGATGTAAACAGAATTTGATTGTTCTTATAAAGAGGTGATTCTGTAACAGAATCAATAATTCGGCGCAGATAATCCTTTGAGAGAATGATCTCCGTGCCACATAACTCCGACAAATTATCATCTCGCATCGTCGCCTCGGTAACAAATTTCTCAAGAATATCAAGATTATAGATTACATGATATTCGCTCGTATCGGATACGTGTCTCAGCTGTGAGGACGCCGCCACACACACCTCAATCTTATCATCTGGAACGTGATTCACTTGTAGGATATCACGAAGTAAAGCGGTATCAATGATTTGCAGCGTCAAAGATGGATTCAGCATATAAATCAGTCGATTGGGCTTGATATTGCGCATGGTGACATCAATCATCGCTAAGATATCACGTGCCGCAATCGACTCAACCAATCGTTTGGAATTTTTCATAATATATGCGACATTATCCGCATAAAAATCGATGGTTTCCTTATTTGTATAAAGCATACCATGTGTCGTAAAGCTCGGGATACTGCTCGGGTTCGGGCTCGAGATACACTGCAATGCCAATTCATTTTCGACCACAAAGGTTGTATAACGATAGGAATCATCAGGCATGGACTGACAACTCCATACTTCCGTGCTATCCAGCAAATACAGTTCCATCCAGCGAAAAATCGCACGATACGGCCGATAAATATCCGTATCACAATCGATAATGACCAGCTTATGTCCATAATTCGAGATTGCGCGAAAAATCTCCATACACGCATTGATTCGAATCTGCGGATCCGAAGTCTCATCTCCAATCGTCCAATTTATTCCAGAATAGTCAATCAGATAGATTGTCTTTCCTGGTGCCATCTTCAAGACACGGCCAAAATACTCAGCCATTGCTTCATCGATACCATCCTCACCAATAAACATACTCACATTGGTATTGTAACCATTCCGAGGTGTATATTGCTGGATACTTGTATTTATAAAATCCTCTGGCGGCTCGAGCTTTTCTTCTGTAAGCCACCTCGTAAGCGTATCAATCTGCTGCTCAATTCCCTCTGGATGCAGATCCGCCTTCAATGTCTGAAGGATATTTTTAATCTTATCCAATCCAAGTTTTTTTTCTTGTGTGATTAAAAAGGTTGCAAGCTGTCTTGCAATACCATTTTTAGTTGGAATCTTACGCTGATTATTGCGCCATTTGCTGACCGTCGTCACATCCATATCTAAATATTCTGCAACATCTTTTCCCGATAGGTTGAGCGCTTTCATAAGATAATCTAATTTTGAAACAGTTGACATGATTTACTCCTAATTTATAATGCTTGCTCTTATTGTCATCTTTTTAGTTATACCCTTTTGCCAATAAGTTGTCAAGTATATTAAATTTTCGATAGTTATGTCAAGTGTATGCCATGACAAGATCGTTCTATATCGATCCTTACAATAACGACACCTGTTCCGCACAAGGTTTCCCTGAATTTGGAATCTTCTCCACAAGATACTTTTGATCCTTCTTAGGCACATTACCGCCCACCAAATCAAATTGCTCCAGCGTCGCTCTTGTAAGACGAATGGTCTGCACACCCTGTGTATTCTTGGATGTCTTCTCATTGACAAGGCTAGAACTCACGATAATCTTCTTACCTAGATCGGAGATGAGCGACATATTGACATCCTCCAAGATGTTGTACATCGCAATCACTGGCGACAAGGTGCTGAGCCCATTCACGAGTTTCTTTCGGTTCGTCTTTGTCTGATAGCTCTTCAACGTAATCTTCGCCACCTTGCCATTCTTGAAGCCAGCGAGAATCCATCCCGCATAATCCACTGTGGCGCAAATGAACACAATAGACTCGCCGTCTTCCAATTCAAATAGGTTCGGAAGGTATTCGCCGATATCTGCATTTTTGCAATCCGTGATATCCCGAGCCCGCGACTTGTATACCGTTCCTTTATCCGAGAAGAACAATAGATCTGAACCATTTGTAGCGTCGATTTCCTGAAGTAGTGTATCATCGTCTTTCAGTTTGATATCAGGATTCTTTAAGATCTGTTCTGTCGGGATTTTCTTGATATAGCCGTGATCTGTGCGGAATATTTTAATATCATAATCCGTAAAACTCGGCTCTTCAATGATTAATGCGTCATCTTCAAGTTCGTCGATATGGATGATTTGGCTCTTGCGATCCTTCCCATAAAGATCCGCAACTTCTTCGAGGTCCTTGATGATGAGTTTTTTCTGCTCCGCAGGTGAACCTAGAATCTTCTCGAGTCTTTTGATATTCTTCTCATGGTTCGCAATTTCAGCGGTTTTGTCTATGATGTATCGCTTATTTAGGTTTCGGAGCTTAATCTCTGCGATGTATTCTGCTTGAATTTCGTCGATATCAAAGCCAGCCATCAATGCAGGAATGACTTCTTTATCATTTTCTGTATTTCTGATGATTGCGATGGCTTTGTCGATATCTAAGAGTAATTTTTGAAGACCCAGTAGCAGATGCAACTTGTCTTTATAAATGCCAAGATCATATGCCACTTCACGTGCTTGGCAGAGCAGACGCCATGTAATCCATTCGTCTAAGATATCAAGGACACCGAGCGTCCGAATCTGTTTATTGATGGATACATTGAAGTTACAGCCAAAAGAATCCTCAAGCTTCGTCAATTTATAGAGTTTTGCCATCAGTAATTCTGGATCTGTACCTTTTTTATAGTCGATTGTAATCTTGAGACCGCTCATATCCGTCTCATCTCTTACATCGCTTACTTCGGGCAGCTTGTTCTTCTTTACGAGGTCAATGATACCTTCCGTGATTGCTTCAATCGTCGTCGAATATGGAATCTCTAAGACTTCGATGTGTCTGCCTTTCTCATCGATCTGATATTTTGAGCGTGATAAAAAAGAGCCTCTACCTGTCAGATAGATATTTTTCATCTCCTCTGGATTATTGATGATATATCCACCAGATGGAAAATCTGGAGCAGGCATAACCTCAAGGATTTCAGCGACCGATGACATTTTCGTTGACTCATTTGTAGCGGATTTTGATTTTACACGCAAAATGGTAGCAGTGCACAATTCGCGTAGATTAAACGAGCAGATGTTTGAAGCCATACCAACAGCAATTCCCATATTTGGGTTTGCTAGGATGTTTGGAAATCTTGTTGGAAATAGGGTTGGCTCTTTCATCGTGCCATCGAAATTGTCGACCATATCCGTACTATTCTTCGATAGACCTGCGAAAAACTCAGCACTCATCGGCGCAAGCTTTGCCTCCGTGTATCGAGCAGCAGCATATGCCATATCGCGGCCATAACGCTTGCCCATATTGCCCTTTGAATCAACAACGGGGTTGAGCAAGGATTCATTGCCTGTCGTAAGCCTGACAAGCGTCTCGTAAATCGCTGCGTCACCATGTGGATTCAACTTCATCGTCTGACCAACGATATTGGAGCATTTTGCCTTATTGCCTTTCAACAATCCCATCTTATACATCGTATATAATAATTTTCGGTGGGAAGGTTTGAAGCCATCAATTTCGGGAATCGCTCTCGCATATAGCACGGACATTGCATATGGCATATAGTTCTCGTCATTTACACGCGAGATGGGAATCTCTTTCTGAAGCTGATCTAAAGTGGTTAAATCTACTTCACTCTTTTTCTTTGCTTTTGCCATTCAAATCTCCTCTAGTACTGATCCGCATACTTGTATCCATTTGCTTCGATATATTCTTTACGTCGCGCAACATTGTTACCTAAAAATAGCTCAAAGGATTCTTTCATGATGTCGGCATCCTCTGGTGAGACTTTGATTAATTTACGAGTCGCAGGGTTCAGTGTCGTCAGATTCATCATATCTGGCTCATTTTCACCGAGACCTTTGGAACGCTCCAGTTTAATCTTCGCGGGATTCTTATCTTTTACGTATCTATTTTTCTCTGCTTCATCGAAGGCAAAATAAGTCTCCGTATTGTCTTTTGATTTATGATAGGTAATCTCATAGAGTGGCGTCTGCGCGATATAAACGTATCCCTCTTCAATGAGCATCGGCATCAAGGTGTAAATCATCGTCAGCACAAGAGTCCGTATCTGAAAACCATCCTCATCCGCATCAGTCGCGATGATGACTTTGTTCCATTTTAGATTCTTCAAATCAAAATTGTTCAAGTCTTTCGCATGTTTGTTGCGCACTTCTACACCACAGCCAAGGATACGGATCAAATCTGTGATAATCTCACTACGGAAAATCTGATCGACACTCGCTTTGAGGCAATTTAGAATCTTACCTCGAATTGGCATAATCGCTTGAAATTCCGCATCGCGTCCAAGCTTGATTGCACCTGCAGCCGAATCACCCTCGCAGATGAAAATCTCACGGCGCGCTTTATCTTTCGTTCTACAGTCCACAAACTTCGCTGGCTTATTGCCAATCGTCTCCGTATTGCCCATAAGCTTCTTCTTGACAATCAATCGTTGCTTTTCTGCCGTCTCTCTACTACGCTTATTTGCAAGAATCTGTGCAATCGCTTTATCGGAATCAAATTTGTTTTCAATAAACCAGATTGTCAGCTTCTCTTTGATTTCTGTTGTCATGAACGCCTGAATAAATTTATTGCTAATTGCTTTCTTCGTCTGGTTCGCATACGAAGTCTGTGTCGAAAAGGAATTGCTGAACAGAGTCAGACTATCCTCAATATCCGAAAATGTAATCTTATCCTCACTCGCCTTATATAGATTTTGTGACCGAATCTGGTCATCCACAACCGCTACAAATGCCGCTTTCACCGCCTTATCTGGCGATCCACCATTTTCCAAAAAGCTCGAGTTATGAAAATATCTGATGACAGGCTCATCATTGGTAAATGCAAACGCGATATCAAATTTGATTTTATATTCGGGCTTATCCTCGCGATCCTTGCCTTGACCCACGCCAGAAAAGGTATATGGTGTCGTAATACTTGTATCATGCGCCAGTTCCTTCACATAGCCCAAAATCCCCTCAGGATAGCAATATGAAAAATGCAATTCGTCCGAGTCATCGACGCTCGAATGATATCCACCCTCCACCGTAAGATTAAAGGTGATGCCAGGATTGATAATCGCCTGCCTCTTCAATGTCAGTTTGAGAAATTCATCGGAAATGTCAATATCAGTGAAGACATCTAAATCTGGCTTCCATCGCTGGAAAGTTCCTGTCATCGGGTTCGAAGCCTTATCCCTCGTCTTCTTCAGCCCTCCAACATTTGCACCTTTTTCAAAATGAAGTGTATAGAGCTTGCCCTCGCGATGAACCTCTACATCAAAAAATTCCGACGCATACTGTGTCGCACAGGCACCAAGCCCATTGAGACCAAGGCTATATTCATAATCGCCGCCGTTATTGTTGTCGTATTTACCACCAGCATAAAGTTCTTCGTAGACAAGCTCCCAGTTGAAGCGATTCTCACCCTTGTTAAAATCAAGCGGAATCCCTCTACCAAAATCTTCCACACTGTAGGATCCATCGTCATATTTTACGACATCAATGACACTGCCATATCCCTCTTTCGCTTCATCGATAGAATTTGATAGAATTTCGAAAAAGGCATGTTCGCAACCCTCTAAACTATCCGACCCAAAGATAACCGATGGGCGTTTGCGCACACGATCTGCTCCCTTGAGTGAGGTAATTGATTCATTATCGTATTTATTTTTCTTCGCCATTCATACTTCTTTCTATATATATGTTCTGAACAAATAACCAGTACTTATCTTAACACAAAAATAGTTAAAAGAAAAACGGTTAGACCCGTAAATGGTCTAATGGATTCCAGAATCGATACAAAAATTTCGTAAATCATAGTGATTCTGTTACACTAGATGTAATGGAGGACAAGGAAAATATCGAAGAGAAAATTCACAGCGGAATTAAAGACGAAAGCGGTATTGGAAACAGCGTCATCATCCCGATGAAAGGAGAAATTTATGACATTAGCCACAAATGTAACAAAAAAATACACAAAAAAAGATGGAAGCCAGAGTGAACAGAAATATCACAGAACAACTCGCACACTAGGTACGAAGATTAACGATAAAGGTCTAGTTGTTCCGAATAAAGTGGAATTTTATGGCTCAAGTAAAAAAGAAGCTGCAGAAAAAGCACGACAAGGAGTTGAACAATGGAAAAATGGGATTACAGAAAATAAATCATTCAGAGACGTTGCGGATTACTTTGTATATCAAGTATTTATGAATAATGATAAATATGCAGATCGCACAAAATCTAAATATATTGATAAATATAATAATATTATAAGAGTATCAGCGATCGCAGGTAAAAAGATCAGAGGAATTTCCAGCCAAGATTGGCAGGATCTTTATAATGCGTCTACAAGCTCATATAGTACGCTTAGAGCAACAAATAATATTCTTCGTCTAATATATGCATATATTGAAATAGAACGGGTAGGAGATGATATCACGCACAATCTTGTAGTTCCTAAAAATGAAACTAATTATAAACCTCAGTCAGCTGAAAACGAAATTATCATTTGGGATACAGACGAATTGTTGAAAATAACGAATAATTTAAACAAGCAGCGCTATCGTTTTTTAGTGATGATAGCAATTTATACGGGATGTCGTATTGGAGAAATCCTAGCTCTTAAATATTCTGATATTTCAATAAAAAAGCAGGAAATCTATATTACAAAGCAAGTTATTCTAAAACCTATTTTTCAAAATAATAAAAAAGTTGGCACAGAACTTACAATTACAAATAGACTTAAAACCATTCAATCGAAAAGAAAGATTTCCTTGCATAATGTATTAATAGAAGAATACAAAATTCATAAAATGTGGCATGAAGCTGAAATGAAAAAAAAATGAATATAATACAGATGTTATATTCACTACTAATTCAGGAAAACTTATAGATGAATCAAATCTCGATACTGCATTAACTAGATATTATAAACGTATTGGCGTTGCTAAAAAGAAATTTCATTGCTATAGATCAACATTTGGTACAATGTTATCTCGTAAAGGCACGCCCATTCAAGTTTGCTCTGCATTAATGGGACACGAATCAATTCTAACTACGGCAAAATATTATATAGACATTTCTGATGAAGAAAAAAAAGACGCTATTGCAACGATAAAGATATAACCACTGATTTTACTAAGTCGGGAAAAAGTCGGGAAAAAACAATTAGCAAAAAAATAAAAACGGCTAAATCGTTGAGATTTAGGCGTTTTGGTGCCCGGACTCGGAATTGAACCAAGGACACGCAGATTTTCAGTCTGCTGCTCTACCAACTGAGCTATCCGGGCAAGTCGTTATGCTTAACACGACAAGAAATATTATATGATAAATATGAGCACTTGTAAAGTGAAAATCGAAAAAAAGTTTATTTTTTTCAACATTTTTTTTAACGGTTTTTTATGCCACAAATCGAAACTTTCTAAACTCGTTGAATGTGTTACAATATTACAGTAACATATCTTGATCTAATGAATGAAGAAAGAGAGTTCTATAATGTACTTCAATATAGACGAAATAAAAAAACAATTCAAGCTATTTCAAGAGCGACAACAACAATACAATAAATTTGAGAAACCAACATATGGATATCCTCAAAATAATTCAAGCCGTCCACATAACACGAGTAACTCAAACAGCGCAAGCCGTCCGCATAACACGAGTAATCCAAACAGCGCAAGCCATCCGCATAATTCAAATAATCACCATCAAGAGGATGTTCCACCACAGCCAAATCATCATAATGATCATACAATGAAATCAGAAGCAATTGACCCAAATAATCCATTACAAATTCGAAATGAGATCCATAAAGTGATACCCCAGAGACAATTGCTCGAAGGTGAGCTGAAACATTGTCTATTTCAAATGGACTATATTGATAAAATGCAAGAACGCTTCGATTATATATTAGTAAGAACAAACTCCGAAACTGAATTGTCTGAAGTGGTATTTACAATTCAAAAGTCGGAGTTCAAAATTTGGGAAAATATCAATAGAGTGATAAATAGAGCCATTCTTGCAGAACCAATCGGCAAGCGCGCAATTGAAGAAAGTTATGTATTTCATCAATCTAGGGCGATTATTGAAACGTACCTCGCCCAAAATAGAAGCATCATTAAGCAAATAGATGCATTAATTCTAGACACCGTAAACTATATTGATAAGAAAAATAGTTCAAAAGTACATATTGACGAACTAGACATCATGAAGGATATCATCAGATCGTTAACAGAGGAAATTTCATCGACGGATGATACTTAGGCTGATGATACTTAATATGACAATCCTGCAAATGCCGTTATTTTAATCGTCTAAAATGAAAGTGAGACAGACCCTGTCTGAAGATGATTATAATGTTGCTCTTGCATCGATAAATGAAAAGACAGATATAGATTCCAAATTAACAGCACGTGCACAAGGCATAAAAACTAAAATTGATGAGCGCAAGGAGGCTGAACGCAAGGCTGAAGAACAACGTCAAGCAGAGGCTGCAAAACAAGCCGCGGAACAGGCTGCAGCTCAAGCAGCGGCTCAAGCTGAGGTGCAACGTTAGGCAGAAGTACAGCAGCTCAAGCACAAACATCACAGCCATCTGAAAATCAATATTTAGCTATGCGTACTGGCAGTAAATATCATATCAGAAAGTGCGGAAATGGCGATTATTACCCAGAGCGTTGGGACGTTATTCAAGCTCGGGGTCTCACGCCGTGTGCGAAGTCTTTTGGATAGCATTTTTTGTTGCAAACTCGCATCACTTTAGGACAAAAGCCGCCCTTGCGCAAATGTCGCAAGAACGGCTTTCAATTTTATTACTTACTTCACAAACTATTCGCAGATTACTTCGTCTTTATAGATTGGATCGTTCTTCACACTTGCGTTCATTTCGTCCTCCGTCACTGCATTGAACAGACACAACCATCCACAAAGTTTCGCCTCATCACTTTCATGTGATAATTTCTTCAACTCAAAATCATTTAATTCCGTGACATCTGACAGCTGAATCTCGCGGATTTATAGTTTTTCAATCTCCTCAATAGAGAGTCCCGTATATTTCTGAATAAGTGTTATATCCATACCATCAGCCTTCAAACTCATTGCAAAAGCAAGGGTTGTCTCGGACTTACCCTCAGTATGCCCAGTATCATAAAGCGACCTCTCTCGAAAGCGCTGTTCCTCCTCCGCCTCCGCATAACGGCGCTCTTTCTCGTCTTGACTCATCTCAATCACCTTCATTACAGCCTTTTCATATATTGGGTTGTCCTTCGCAATTGCGTTCATCTCATCCTCCGTTACTGCATTGAACAGACACAGCCATCCATAGAGTTCCGACCCATCACTTTCATGTGGTAATTTC
>JAISJM010000087.1 GCA_031261525.1 Eubacteriales Family XIII. Incertae Sedis bacterium | reverse complement strand
CTTCATTGTACTCCATATTGCAATCGTCTTCAAATCAATTTCAACATGGATAATCTTATTATTATTTACAGTATATACCAATACAAGAGAGTAATCAATGTTTTTACAAAATATTCCTTCGACTTACATCTTCTTTAGATTTCGAATAACTTGCAAGCGCGAAAAACGCGCCTAAAGTGATACCAACCTTACATCTCATGCGTTTTATCGCTATTATTCGTATTAAAATCTTATCGCATTAGAACAAAAGCCGCCCTGCGCAAATGTCGCAAGAACGGCTTTCGTATCAACATTTTAGTGCTTAACATTTGAGTCAATCAAACATCGACTCAAATGTTATCAGATGAATTGACTTTTGATTTTTAGATTGTAACCAATATCAACAAACATTCTGTGTAATCATTTTTTATTGTATAATTCTCAATTTTGTAATAAAAGTAAGTACATCAATATTACTTTTTCAGATACTTACGCAGTGCAGTCAATATTGTATCAACATCAATTGGTTTTGCGACATGTTCATTCATGCCTGCGTCCATGCTCATCTCAATATCCTCCTTGAATGCATTTGCGGTCAGTGCAATAATCGGGATTGTTTTTGAATTGCCACAACCTGACTCGCGAATTGCTCTTGTTGCTGCAAAGCCATCCATTGTGGGCATTTGCAAATCCATGAGAATGATATCATAGCGATTTGGATTCCCAATAAATTGTTCGAGCGCTTCTGCACCATTCCATGCGTGTTCAATGGTCAACCCTGTTTCTTCAAGAAGTGCCATCACGACTTCTGCATTAATCTCAATATCTTCCGCAAGCAATGCCGTCTGTCCTTCGAATTCACCATGCGTGATTTCCTCTTGAATGGAATCAGATTCACTTGTAGGTTCCTCGACTTTTGTAAGTTTCTGATGTATTTCAAATCCAAACATCGAACCTTCCCCGAGACTTGATTCCACCCAAATATGACCACCCATGAGCATTACAAGATTTTTGGATAACGCAAGACCAAGACCCGTACCACCATAAGACCGTGACGCCCCACTTTCTGCCTGCTGAAAAGATTCAAACAGTTGTTGTTGCTGTTCCTCAGAGATACCGATGCCATTGTCTTTGATCGTGATTATTATGACACAATCCTCCATATCACCATGATTAAGCTCAGGTTTTAATGTTGCGCTCAGTTCAATGGAACCTTGTTCATGGGTAAATTTGATGGCGTTACTAAGCAAATTTGTAATGATTTGAGAAAGGCGTTGGTCATCACCAATCAATGAATCTGGAATGTTATCATCAATTGACGATGTGAAAGCGATATCCTTTTCATTTGCTTTTAATTCCATTATATGTGTAACACGATTGATCGTATTGCGAAAATCATAAATCACATTTGATAGTTGAAATTTACCTGCCTCGAATTTGGACATCTCTAAGATGTCGTTGATAATTCCAAGTAGCTGCATGGACGATTCATCAATCTTCGTCAGGCTATAATCTTTCTTCTGTACATCGTCAGAATTCATTGCAATCGTAGTCATACCAATGACCGCATTGAGCGGTGTACGTATCTCATGACTCATATTGGCAAGAAACTCGCTTTTTGCACGTGAAGCTTTTTCTGCGATAGATACCTGTTCTTCTAGTTCTTTGGTGCGATCCTTCACAATTGCTTCGAGTACTTCTTTCGATTGGTTCGCTAGATTATAGGATTCAGCGTATTGCCGTGCGAGGATTAACGCGCCACCAGCAGTAAAGATGAAGAAACTGTACCGAGACAACACGATACTTGTATGAAATACGAGTAAATCAAGCACGTCATAGATTGAGGAAAACGAGAGAATCAACATTGTAATGAAAATATTTCCCAATGGCGTCTGCAATAGATTATTACAGAAGAATTTTGGATATTTACTTTTTTTGTCATTATGATTATTGTCTAATGCGAGCCATTTTTCACGAGTTCTTTTGATAAAGGTATAAAATACATCATATGCACCGATATATAGCATCGTAGAAAGACCAACAATCTGCCAAATTAGTAACAAATCTCCAGCAAATTGGATCGATGAGAATGCGATTAACAAGACAACTAAAAAGACACAGAACACGCCATAGATCTTAACCACTCGACGAATTTTGTGGAACGTAACTCGTTCAATAAATGCTGCAAGAAGAAATGACAGAATATAGAGTGAACCATGTTCAATCCGTTGCGTAACCGCAAAATTATTAGAAATCACATAGACAGCCGCACTTCGCGAAAAGAAATACGCGGCAACACTGATAGAGAAGAAGCCAAAATAGAGATTGTGTCTATTTTCACTATTCATGATATACATGAGAATATGATAGAGCCCTAAAAATACATAGACGGAACAAAAGACCATCATGCTCGTATTGCCATTGCCACCAAGCATGTTTTCATAATCACCAAAGAAATATGGTGTCTTATAGATGAGCCCTGTCGTATTGAAATTAGGAGCACCTATGATTCTGAATGTTAAAATATTTTCCCCAAGTTTTAGCTGCTCTCGTTCCAGCGGAATGGAGATATCATGTCTCTCATGATGGATGGCAATGGTTCCATTTTCATTTAAATCTACTTCAGAAAGAATCGAATCACCATTGAGAAAAACCTCCCAGTCATCTGCAATTCCCGCAAGAAAGATACCCTGAATATCGGGTGGATCCTGATTTATTTTCTCGTATTTTTCTGCATCAATTTCAAAGGGTATGACAATGGTATATTCTTCAGGTCTCTGATCGTATATGGATAGAAAATGCCGTGGATTATCTTTGGACGACTTGAATAGGGTGTTTATTGTGATATTGCTATTATGACCACGTGGTAATACAGTGTCCCATTCTTCGGTCTCTGGATTTGTTACATTTGCATCCTCGATATCGAATCCTGACTTTACATATGCAGGACTATTCATCAAGTTTTCATATAAATCATCCGTATGCACGGAAACAGGTCTTTCAATATAGGCCATAAATGCAAGTGCAGCCACGATGAGACTCACAAGCACGATTGGCAAGATAACCTTGTCAAATATGTTTACCCTCATGATTGATTTTACCCTCCAAACCAAGTATGTTCAATAAAAATCTTCAGACCAATCCCAATCAAAATCAGCCCCCCGACAATCTCAGCTTTACTGCCAAGAATATCTCCAGCACGCTTGCCTAGATGTGTCGCGACAATGCTCATGATAAAAGTAATCACGCCAATTATAAGGACACTCAATGTAAATGCCAGTGTCCCCATACCCATTGTAGAAAAACTGAATCCAACAACAAGGGCATCAATACTCGTTGCAATTGCCTGCATGATTAAAGTTTTTGCAGATATTGATGAAGAATCCGATACGGTGCTTTCCATTATTATATCATTATCTGAATTATCTGCAAGACCTTCATAGACCATCTTGCCACCGATATAACCCAACAAAAGCAAAGCGATGATATGATCAAATGCCGACACATAGCTCGCGAGAAACAATCCAAACACATAGCCAATCACAGGCATAAGCGCTTGTGCAATTCCAAATGCTGCTGCAATTTTCAGCGCTTCCGTCATACGAACATGACTCATTTTCATACCATTTGCAGCACTTACTGCCGTTGCGTCCGCAGAGAGACCTAACGCAATTAAAAAAACTTCTATGATTGACATTTACATTCCCCACTTACTCATGTACTTACTTTGACTGCTCACAAAATCGATCGATTTCTCTTAGAAAGTAGCTCATGCTGTCAATATGATTTACTTTATCCTTAAGCCGACTTGCTCCGTGATACCCCTTAAAATACCATGCGGCATGCTTTCGCATCTCCCTGACCGCGACATGCTCTCCTTTCAATTCGCAGGTCATCTGAAACTGCCGCGCAAACATCTCGCCTTTTTCTCTTAGGCTCGGTCTACATGCAATCTGTTCTTCCTCGCTCGCGCCAGACAGCGCCGCTTTAATCTCTTTAAAAATCCACGGATTGCCCATTGATCCGCGTGCAACCATGACACCATCGGCGCCCGTCTCCTCAAGCATCCGAAGCGCATCCATGCCTGTGAAAATGTCGCCATTGCCATAGACCGGAATCTTGAGTGCCTGCTTCACTTCAGCAATCTCAGTCCAGCTCGCTTTCCCTGAATAATATTGCTCTCGTGTACGTCCATGTACAGTAATCGAGCTTGCACCCGCAGCTTCCATCGCCAACGCAAATTCACGTGCGATGATATGCTCGTGGTCAAAGCCGATGCGCATCTTGACACTCACGGGACGACTCTCACAACTCGCACCACGCTCACCATTCGCACCACACGCACCACGATTACCGCTTCGTTTCAATGCGCATGCTTTACTTTCTTTTACCATCGCCTCTACGCACGCTGCGGCAAGATCCACATGCTTTAATAAAGCAGAGCCTTCACCATTTTTCACAATTTTAGGAACGGGACAACCAATATTTAAATCATAGCTTACATGTTCTCTATCATCGAGTTCATGCACAGCATGCGCCAAAATATCTGGTTCTCTACCAAAAAGCTGTATGCCAATCGGTTTTTCATCATCGAAAATTCGAAGGAGTTCATCCGTCCTTTTGTCTTTGTAGTAGATTCCCTTACCAGAAATCATCTCTGTATACACAAAATCGGCACCCTGCTCTTTGGCAAGGCGCCGATATGGTGCATCTGTAATACCCGCAAGTGGGGCCAATAGAATCATTTTATCGATCATTTCCGTGGTCTCTTATTCTTTTCATAGATAATCGCAAGTCCTTCTAGAGTGAGCAATTTATCAACATAGTCGATACAGTCTACCCCCTCTTGAATCATTGTTGCTAGACCACCCGTTGCAACGACACGCACCGGTTTGTCCGTCTTTTCTATCTTCGTAAGTTCCTTTTTCATCTCACGAATAAAATACTCAATCATGCCCATGTGCCCATAGACAAGACCAGATTGAATACTATCGATTGTATTCTTACAGATTGTCCGCCCAGGTGACTCCAATTCAACCTTTGGAAGCTTTGCAGTCTTCTCAAAAAGTGCGTCTGAACTGATTTTCAATCCTGGTGCAATGGAACCACCAAGATATTCCCAATCACTTGTCACAGCACAAAAGGTTGTTGCCGTGCCCAAATCTACGATAATCAACGGACCACCATATTTTGTAAGCGCAGCGACAGCATTGACAATTCTGTCAGCACCTACCTGTTTTGGGTTATCATACTTTACGATTAATCCTGTCTTAATTCCAGGACCAACGACAATCGCCTTACGTCCAAGATACTTTTGGGATAAATGCTGTAATGTATATAATACGGATGGGACAACCGTTGATATAATGACATCATCTACATCATCGACACTGAGCTTCGCATGCTCAAATAACTGTACAATAATCATGCCATATTCATCAGCAGATTTTTTAGTAATGGAATCCATACGCCAGCTCTCAATTAGCTCGCCATCCTTAAAGACTCCGAGGACAATATTTGTATTGCCCACATCAAATGCGATTAGCACTACGCGTTACTCCTTATTTAAGCACTTATTTGAGTGAGATGAGAATATCACCAGCATTGACGGAAGAACCTTTCGCTGCGACAATTGCATCAACAGTACCAGCCTGAGGCGCTACGATTTCATTTTCCATCTTCATCGCTTCGAGGATTAAGAGGACATCACCTTCTGCTACAGCTTGACCAGGTGTAACTTTGATATCCAAGATTGTTCCTGGCATTGGAGATTCAATCTTATAAGCATCAGCGGATGGCGCTGACGTCGCAACAGGTGCAGGAGCCGCTTCCGCTGCGGGTGCCGCAGCTGCAGGAGCAGGAGCCGCGGGGCTAGGTGATGCAGGGGCTGGTGCAGCGGATACAGGCGCACCTTGCGTAGAACCAGTCTCTTCAACTTCAACAGCATAGGTTGTACCATTTACAGTTATATTGTAAGTCTTAGCCATATTTTGTTACCTCCAAAAATAAAATGCAACTCTTATCTGATTCTTGTTGCCATATCGTCTGCAATACTTGCCGTACGCCATGCAGGGACAACGCCCGCGGTACGATTAATCTTTCTGATGATGAGCTGCTTTCCTGAGCTCGCATTGTATGCACTCAGTGCGGCTGTAATCACTGCAATAATCTCTTCAGGTATGCCAACCTCTGACGCAGTATTGTCTACCTCTGCAGTTAATACACTTGCAGTATTTGTGACATTTGCACCAGGTTCGTGCTTACCTTTCTTCTTCTTACCAAACATATCACGCCGCCTTCCTATAGAGGTATGTTGCCATGCTTCTTTTCAGGCAAGCTCTCGCGCTTGCTCTCAAGCATGTCAAACGCACTGATGAGTCTCTGTCTGGATGTGCTCGGTTCAATGATATCTTCTACATACCCAAGCTCAGCCGCCCTGTACGGATTGTTGAATTTTTCTTCGTACTCAGCAATCTTTTCCTGACGTGTTGCAATGGGGTCATCGGAAGCCTTGATATCCTTACGGAATACGATATTTGCAGCACCTTCCGCGCCCATCACCGCAATCTGTGCACTTGGCCACGCAAGAACAATGTCCGCGCCGAGTTCCTTGTTGCACATCGCGATATAAGCACCGCCATAAGCTTTTCGTAGAATCAATGTGACTTTTGGCACTGTCGCCTCACAAAACGCATAGAGAAGCTTTGCGCCGTGTCTGATGATACCACCAGTCTCCTGTGTGACGCCTGGCAAAAATCCAGGAACATCCTCAACTACCAATAATGGAATATTGAACGCATCACAACGTCTTACAAATCTTGCAGCTTTGTCTGATGCATCGATATCCAAGCAGCCTGCAGCATACATCGGCTGATTGGCAATGACACCAACGGTCACGCCACCAAGCCTGATATAGGCAGTGATGATATTCTTTGCATAATGCTTGCTTACATCTAAAATCTTTCCATCATCCGCCAAACCCTCTAAGATTTTATACATATCATAGGCCTTATTTGGATTCTCTGGAATAATCTCATTAAATTCTGGAATCAGACGATTGCTATCATCTGCTGTAGGTACGAGTGGAACCGTCTCCAAATTGTTGGAAGGTAGATAACTCAATACTTCCTTCACCTGATCAAGCGTATCTTTGTCGTCCGCGCCGATAAAATGCGCGACACCAGATTTCGAGTTGTGCGTCATCGCACCGCCAAGCTCCTCAGCGGAGATATCTTCACCTGTAACCGTCTTGATGACCTGCGGTCCTGTGATAAACATCTGCGAAGTCTTGTCAACCATGAACACGTAGTCCATAATCGCCGGAGAATATACCGCGCCACCAGCACATGGACCCATAATCACCGCAATCTGCGGAATCACGCCACTGCTAATCGTATTGTTTTTAAAAATCTTTCCAAAACCAGAAAGCGAAGCGACCCCTTCTTGTATACGCGCACCACCACTATCGTTGAGTCCAACAATTGGTACACCCATCTTCAATGCCATATTCTGAGCCTTGACAATCTTCTCCGCATGATACTCACCAAGTGAACCACCAAGAACGGTAAAGTCCTGTGCAAATGCATACACTAAGCGGCCATCGACCGTACCATAGCCTGTCACAACACCATCTCCAGGCGCATGCTTTTCAGGCATATCAAAGTTGTTGCTTCGGTGTGAGACAAATACATCGAGTTCGACGAAGCTTCCTTCATCGAAAAAGTACTCCAGTCGCTCGCGCGCAGTTAATTTACCTTTACTGTGCTGCGTTTCGATTGCTTTACTACCGCCCCCCAGAGCAATCTGTGCCTTTTGCTCAAGCAATATATCGAGCTTTGAATTGGACATATTCGCCTCCTTCTAAAATACTCCACCTATAAATATCCATGATTTTGCTATGATTGCTTCTCGTCATCTGTCGTATCTGGACCCTTTTGCGGTGTCCCGTAGGTACCATAATTGCTCGTATCAACAGATTCATCTGTCTCTCCATCCGTTGATAGAGGTAGCGGTGTGCCGCCGCTTGGACCATTGCCACCATTCCCATTTCCATCTTGGAATCCAATTGGATTTGTGTTGGATGACTCCGCTTCCTCACGTGCTTTACGATCCGCTTCTTCAAGTGCAAGACGCGTCTCTTCTGCTTCTTGTTCGTTACGCGCTCTTGTCACTTTTTCTTCTTCGCGAATCTGTTCCGCAAGCTCTTCTACCGTAACCGCACCCGTATATAGATTCTCGAACTGCTCCCCATCGAGCGTCTCAATCTCGAGAAGCGCCTGTGCAATGACCTCAAGCTTATCGAGATTCTCTTTCAGAATCACGCCACATCGGTCATAGGCTTCATCGACAATTTTCTTAATCTCTTCGTCGATAATGCCAGCAACTTCTTCAGAATACGTCTTGTGCGTTCCAAAATCGCGACCTAAAAATACTTCATCATTGCTCGTTGAGTAATTGATTGTACCCAGACGCTCAGAAAATCCATATTTTGTAACCATATCACGCGCAATGTCTGTCGCCCTCATTATATCATTACTTGCACCTGTTGAGATATCATTTAGTGTAAGTTTTTCTGCAACACGTCCACCAAATAGATGGATAATCTGTTCTGTCATCTCTTTCTTTGTGCCGTAATTCCTGTCTTCCTTTGGAAGAATCATCGTAAAGCCGCCAGCGCGTCCTCTTGGAATAATGGTAATTTGATGTACAGGGTCTGTATTTGGTAGTGATCTTGCAACAATTGCATGACCCGCTTCATGATATGCCGTAAGTTTTCGCTCCGACTCGCTGATGACTCTGCTCTTCTTCTCTGGACCTGCAATGACCTTCGTAATCGCTTCTTCAATCTCTTCCATACGAATCATGCGGCCATTACGTCTCGCCGCGAGAAGTGCTGCCTCGTTGAGTAGATTTTCAATATCCGCTGGTGTAAATCCAGGCGTACGTCTTGCAAGCACTTTGGGATCCACTTCGATATCGAGCGGTTTATTCTTGGAGTGAATTCTAAAGATTGCTTCTCGACCCTTGATATCTGGAATACCAATGACAACCTGTCTGTCAAAACGTCCTGGTCTGAGTAGTGCAGGATCGAGGATATCTGGCCTGTTCGTTGCAGCAAGGATAATGATGCCCGAATTCTCTCCAAATCCATCCATTTCTACCAATAATTGATTCAATGTCTGCTCGCGCTCATCATGTCCGCCACCAAGCCCGGCACCACGTCTACGACCAACCGCATCAATCTCATCGATAAAGATGATACATGGCGCACTTTTCTTTGCTTGCTCAAATAAATCTCGTACTCTAGATGCACCAACACCCACAAACATCTCAACGAAATCAGAACCTGAAATCGAGAAGAATGGCACACCAGCTTCACCAGCTGCCGCCTTTGAAATATAGGTTTTACCTGTTCCTGGAGGCCCAACAAGGAGAATACCCTTTGGAATACGAGCGCCCAAATCATTATATTTACGTGGATTCTTAAGGAAATCAACAACTTCCGTCAATTCTTCCTTCTCTTCATCCAGTCCAGCGACATCTGCAAATGTCACATTTGGCTTATTGCCATCCTTGTACTGCTTCGCCTTAGATTTACCAAAGCTCATGACCTTACCACCGCCGCCAGCACCGCTATTGAGCAGAACGTACATGAAGAAAATCAAGAAACCAATCATAATCAAAGTTGGCAGTAGCGTCATGAGGATATTGGAACCCTTTGGCTCTGGACTGCTTACGTCTTTGATGATACCGTCTTGCATCTGCGGGAAAATATAGGTATCTTCAAGCCAGTTTACCTCAAGAACACTCGATGACCAGACAACGATATCTTTTAAATCGTCATCTTCATAAGTTTTGTTTGGATATTCTTTTTTCTTTTCAGGCTCTGAGGCAATTGGTGCAGTATCGACAGCTGTATCAGCATCTGTATCTGCAGTTTCATCATCAGCGGCTACAGCTTCCCGAGTCGTCTTCTCGTCAGATGAAGCCTTTGCTTTCTTTTTATCCTCAGACTTGCCCTCGATTTTAGCTACGAGATCTTTTTCTTCTTTCTTAATCTCTTTTTTTGCTTCCTCAGACTGTTCTTCTTCATCCTCTACAAGAATGTCGCCAGCCTTGTTGTCACCAACTTTAGCAAGGATCTGAGTATTGATAACTTGTACTTCCTTTACCTGACCATTTTCAAGCATCTGTGAAAACTTTGAAAATGGCACCTCCGTTGGTCCTTCGCTTGCAAAGAAGCCTTTGAAGTACCATACACCACCCATGATTACAAAGAAGATAATCAAATATACAATGATGTTTTTTGTCGCGCTTTTTCCTAATTTCAAATTATTCCTCCGGCTGTGCCGCTCTACATATTTAGCTTATTAAGTTATGATTTTAGCATATATTGCCTATTCATTCAATTGTCAGTATATTACATCTTTGGGCTGTATTGAATTACAAGAACATTTTGGGTTGTATCGTCAATCATAAATCTTGATGATTTTCGAAATCCGATAATCCACAAAACCTCGCCTTTACAAGTAAGAATCCTTGTCTTATTTCGGACATTTTGTGGAACTTTCATATCAATGAACACATCTGATATCTTTTTCTTTCCCGTCATACCACGTAATGAAATGGCATCTCCTGGCTCACGATATCTGATACGCATCATATTCTTAATCTGAGGTCCAATCCGACTGGTCAACTTGTCAAAATCAACACAATAGGTATTGCTATTTTCACGTCTGTTATTCAGTTCATGACCTCGTCTTTTGTACTCAACAATATTGATAATGCAAGCGTCAATATCCTTTTCAAAGTGTGATTGATTGGAATGTTCTGACTCTTCGTCATCTACCATCTCTAAATCTGGATTGCGTATCAATTCAAGATTGTTATATACAATCCGAGCGATATACCCGTGTGGCAATTCAATGCGCTTGCCCGTCTTCATCGACAATGCAAGTTTCATCACAGCTTCGATATGCTTGTAACTTAAATCACGCGATAAACCCAATTCATCAAACATAATCATAAGAATCCGCGACTTAATCGCATCATGATAAGAGTTGAGCGCATTTAGCTCGATTGTAATCTTATCGTCTGAATCAATCGCAACGCCTTGTGCATACAATGTCGCGTAATTACGACACGCTTCATCTGCAATCCCATATAGATAATCCACATCCTGCGCAGCGAGGCTAGAAAGCCGAACGAGCGCATCTGAGACAACTGGATTAAATTCTTTTCTCAGATATGGCAACAGTTCATTACGAATCTTATTGCGCGTGTAATTATTGTCAGAATTAGAGGAGTCGATACGAGGATGCAAATCATATGCTGTATTGTATGCCTCAATCTCCGTGCGCGGTATGGATAAAAGCGGTCTGACAATCGGATAATCCGAAATATCATCTCGGCTCGGAGCAACCCCAACCAAACCATCGACCCCTGTGCCACGAAGCATTCGCATGAGCACAGTCTCGGCTTGGTCGTCTTTATTGTGTGCAACTGCGATAATCACACGTGGCATTTCTTGACCGATATCATCTGCAACCTGTGAAAAGAGTTCATATCTAAGCATTCTGCCCGCTTCTTCCACAGACAAATCACATGCTTGTGCAATTGCCCGCACATCTCTTTGATCGGATACAAATGGAACATGAACAGTTTCAGCGAGAGACTTCGCATACTGCTCGTCGAGGTCAGATTCTTCACCACGGATCTGATGATTTAGATGCACGGCAATAAGCCGTAAGTCGAGCTCTTGTGACATTTGCACTAGCACATGGAACAAACAGGTACTGTCTGGGCCACCTGATAATCCAATGATGACACAATCTCCTCTTACTATAAGTTTCGTGTCTTTAACGATTCTTAATATGTCAGTCAATACGGAAGTACCTCTTCGCATTTGCGAGTGTCTGTGCTGCAACTTCTTCATAACTTATGCCTTTAATCTCAGCAATCTTGCGCGCTGTATATTCGGCATACGGACTCTTATTGGGCTTACCGCGGTAAGGCTCTGGCGTCAGATAAGGCGCATCCGTCTCTATGAGCAGATACTCCAGCGGAATCTCACGCACGACTGCTGCTGTCTTGTGATTGTTCTTATAAGTCACAGGCCCCGCAATCGACAGTGTCGCACCGAGTTTGATATATTGCCTAGCCTGCTCGGCGCTACCACTGTAACAATGCAACAAGATCCCCGCATCTTTACTAAATTCCCCAGGTCTAGATGCAAATGTCTTGATTCGCGCTTCCGAAAAGGCACCGCTCGATTTAAGAATCTCCATCATATCGCCATGTGAATCGCGATCGTGAATCGTCACTGGTACACCAGCTTCATATGCCACATTCAGCTGCTGGACAAACCGCTTCTGTTGAATGTCGCGCGGTGAGATGTCCCTAAAATAATCTAAGCCAATCTCTCCAAGTGCGACAACCTTTGGCTGCTTCAATAATTCTTTCAAGGTCATGAGATCATCATCGGTCATATCTTCCGCATCATGCGGATGTACGCCGACCGCAGCATAGCACCAATCGTAAGTCTGGGCATGCTGCACAGCAAGCTGTGAACTCGCAATATCAAAACCAATATCAACCGCATAAGCAACAGCGGAGTCTTCAATCTCAGAAATCAATTGTGCACGACTCTCATCATCAAAATCCTCATTGTTGATATGCGTATGCGAGTCAAAAAGTATTTTCTGCATTTATGACACACTCTCTCCATCAGCCACATCTGCTTCAACCCAGCCTAGCTTCGCGCCATTGTCTGCAAAAAGAATCATGCCTTTGCTCTCAACGCCCATCATATTGCGAGGTTTCAGATTGGCAACGACAATTACGCTCTTTCCAATACATTCCTCTGGCGTAAAGCTACCAGCGACACCGCTTAAAATCTGACGCGTCTCTGCCCCCATCTTTACTTCAAAATGAAGTAATTTCTTGGATTTGCGCACAGGTTCTGCACTAATAATCTTACCAACACGTAAGTCGAGCTTATCGAAATCCTCATAATCGATCCAAGGCTTCAATGGCTTGACTTCCGCAGCAATTGCCTCTTCTGCAGCTTTTTCCAATTCTGGGATTTCTTCCTGCGCTTCTACTTCGCCAAGTGATGGTGCAATGTCTGATTCCTCAGCAACATCTGGCGTCTTATTCAAAGCTTCGAGTGCTTCAAGTTCTTTCGCAAGATCGAGTCTTGGGAAGAGGGAATCGCCTTTTACAACGTTGTATTCGGTCTGCGTACCCCAAATCTCAGCGTCTGTCCAGACGACTTCGTCATCTTGTACACCAATCTGCTTTCGAATCTCATCGGCAGAATAATGCATAAATGGATAAATCAAGATTGAAACAATTCTCAGTGATTCAACAAGATTATAGAGTACGGTATTGAGTCTCTCCGCTTTCTCAGGATCCTTGCCAAGTGCCCAAGGAAGCGTCTCATCGATATACTTGTTGGATCGAGCAATCAGCACCCAGATTTCTTCAAGTGCACGGTTGAATGCAAATACATCCATATGCCCTTCAACCTTCTTTGCTGTAAATACAGCAAGATCCTTCAACGAATGATCCAGATTAATTGTGGCTTCATCTGCCGGTAATTCTGGTGTATGGACATGCCCGCCTTGATATTTTTCAACCATAGATACAACACGGCTGAGTAGATTACCGAGGTCATTTGCAAGGTCTGCATTGATGCGGTTAATCATCGTCTCGTTTGTATAAAGACCATCTTGACCAAAGGTATATTCTCTTAATAGGAAATATTTGAGTGCATCGACGCCATAGCGTTCGATTAATTTCTGTGGATCCACGACATTGCCCTTGGATTTACTCATCTTGCCACCATCGAGTAGCAACCAGCCGTGACCGAGCACTTTCTTCGGTAGCGGCAAGCCCATGCTCATGAGCATTGCAGGCCAGATAATCGAGTGGAACCTTACGATTTCCTTGCCGACAAGATGCACATCAGCCGGCCAGTATTTGTCGAATTTCTCTTGATCGATACCATCGCCAGCCTCTGGATAGCCGAGCGCCGTGATATAGTTTGTAAGCGCGTCAAGCCATACATAGATGACCTGCTTTTCGTCTAGCGGTACTTTGATTCCCCAGTCAAATGTCGACCTTGAGATACACAAATCTTCAAGCCCCTGATTGATAAAGGCTCTCATCTCATTGCGGCGAGACTCTGGCTCGAGGAAGTCTGGGTGCTCATCGTAGAGTTTGAGGATTGCATCCGCATACTTTGATAATTTAAAGAAATACGCTTCTTCTTTGGCTTTTTCTACGGGTCTGCCACAATCGGGACATTTGCCATCGACGAGTTGTACATCCGTCCAGAAGGACTCGCAAGGTGTACAATACCAGCCCTCATACACGCCCTTGTAAATGTCGCCAGCTTCATTGATTTTCATAAAAATCTCTTGCACGCGTCGTTCGTGCCTGTCGTCCGTTGTCCGAATAAAGTCATCGTAGCTGATTTCCATCGTTGCCCAAAGATTTTTCACCCAGTCAACAATGCCATCCACGTATTCTTTTGGACTCACACCCTGCTCTTCAGCAACTTTCTGAATCTTCTGTCCATGCTCATCTGTACCCGTCAGAAACATGACATCATAACCGACAAGTCGCTTAAAACGCGCCATTGCGTCTGCCATGACCGTACAATAGGTATGACCAATATGTAGATTGGAACTTGGATAATAAATAGGTGTTGTTATATAATAATTTCCTTTTGTAGACATAAAATCCTCCTGGCGACTTCAACAGATCATTTTTCTCATTCAACTTACTATTATATCATAAAAAAACCGTGCAACGAAAGGTTACACGGCGAAATCCTATAAACAAACGAATATGATGCAGAATTATGATGCAAATCGACGACTAAATCGCTTTGTTTACATCATCATCTTCGGTGCCTAAGAGATATTTTCCAATAATGGCAGCGATAATACCACCGATGATGGGTGCAAGGATAAAGACCCAAAGCTCAGCAAGCGCATCGCCACCCGCGAAGAGTGCTGGTCCAATACTTCTGGCAGGATTGACACTCGTGCCCGTAAGTGGAATACCAACCAAATGCACCATCGTCAACGCACCACCAATCGCAATACCCGCGAATTTACCCACGTCATATTTCTTCGATGTAACCCCGATTGCAACGAGTACAAAGACACATGTCAGAACAACCTCGACTAAAATTGCCCCGATGACACTGAGCTTTCCAAATGAATTCTGTCCCATATTTGTCGTCTTCTCACCTTGATCGACCAAGATATAATACAAAAATGCCGAAGCCAATATCGCCCCAATAATCTGTGCAATCACATAGGAGATGAATTCTTTCACTTTGATTCTACCAGCGCAAAGCATCCCAACAGAAATCGCAGGATTCAAATGTGCTCCACTGATATTGCCAATAGAATACGCTCCTGCAACGACAGTCAGTCCGAATGCTAGGGCAATTCCAGTTGTACCAATACCTGTAATTCCGCCACCAAGTACAGCCGTACCCGTGCCAAATAATACCAAAACAAAGGTACCAATCAATTCAGCAATAAATTTTTTCATTTGTAAGCCCTCCTTCTATAATATCACTACAAATCGTACAATATCACTACAAATCATTATGGTATGATTTGATTCCTCATGGTTTGATTATAGCAGAAAAGTGATTTTTGTAGGTTACAAATAGTCTACAATACAGTATAATATTAAGTGGTTACGCATGATAGTTACCATAGCTGATGAACTAGTAGGAGGCAGAATGTATAGTATTGGAATTGATCTTGGGGGCACAAATATTGTTGCGGGGCTGATTCGTCTTGATGAAAATGGGGAAGCATCCACGCTTGCGAGCCATAAGATAAAGACCGGCAATGGCACATCGGATGAGATGATTGCCAACATGGGGCAATTGTGTTTTGATGTGTGTGATAAAGCTGGTATCGACATCAAAGACGTAAAAAATGTCGGAATTGGCGTACCGGGACTTGCCAACAAGAAGACTGGAGTTGTCGAGGTTGCCGTCAATATTGGCTGGAGCGATGTACCACTACGAGACAAACTGAAAGCAATCACAGGTCTCGATGTCTATATCGATAATGATGCAAATGCCCTTGCATTTTCTGAATATCTAATCGGTGGTGGCAAAGGTTATGGAACGTCTCTTACGGTTACACTCGGAACAGGTATCGGCGGCGGATTCGTTGAGGATGGCAGAATTTACACCGGTTTCAACTATGCCGGGTTTGAGATTGGTCACATTGTCATTGAGCGCGGTGGCAGACCTTGCCCATGTGGTAGAGAAGGTTGCTGGGAACGTTATGCAAGTGCGACAGGTCTCATTATGACAGCACAAGACTACATGATTGATCATCCTGAATCCAAGATGTGGGAACTCGCTAGTGGCGATATCACAAAAGTTGAGGGGAAAACAGTATTCGATGCGGCAGATCTCGGTGATACAACCGCCAAAGCCGTTGTAACGTCTTATATAGAAGCTGTGGCAGTCGGATTAATCAACATGATTAACTTACTTCAACCAGATATCTGCATCATCACAGGTGGCATTGCACGCCAAGGAGATCGGCTACTAAAGCCACTTCTCGCAATCTGTGAGAAAGAAGTCTTCTCACGTAATAGTCCACACAACACACAGATTGTCATGTCAAAACTCGATGACCACGTAAGTGTCATTGGACCAGCACTCTTGTATATGGAGAAAACAATCACAGACTGATGGTTTTAACAAATAAAAAGAGCCACCACACGAATTACTTAGATAAATTCCGTGCGGTGGCTCTTTTTATTAGATGCTTTCAATAAGCTCTTTCGAAATATATTTGTGAATGGTTGTAAGTAATTTCACTCTGTCGATTGGTTTACTTATAAAATCTGTAAATCCTTTGGAGGCAAACATATCATCGTTCCCAGTAATTGCATTGGCAGTCAGTGCAATGATTGGAACTTCTTTATTGTGACTACATGATTCGCGAATCTTCTTTGTTGCTTCAATTCCATCCATTACGGGCATCATATGATCCATCAATATCATATCAAATTTTTCTTTCTTCGCTATTTTAGTTGCCAGTAAACCATTTTCAGCGGTAATAATATCGGCATCCAAATCATCGAGCATATACGAAACAATTTCTAAATTAATATCAACATCATCTACAATTAAGATCTTAGCATCTGGAATCTTATACGATGTCACGTATATTTGTGGTACGAAAATGTCTTCAATATTACCCGTTTCAAGGTCAAGCGTAATGGTAAATGTGGTTCCTTTTCCATAAACACTTTTCAATGAAATCGTGCCACCCATCAATTCAACTAATTTCTTCGTAATCGATAATCCCAATCCAGTTCCGATGATATTCTTATTTTTTGCTTGATCCACTTGAACAAAGGGATCGAATACTTTATCATGATCCTCCGATGATATGCCAATACCAGTATCAATCACTTCAAATGTTAATGTATGAGCATTCTCATGTGAAACACGAAGGATGACACCACCCTCCATTGTATATTTTGTCGCATTATTGAGTATATTTGTTAATACTTGTCGTATTCTTTTGGGATCTCCATTCACAACTACAGGAACCTCTTCTGCAACTTGAAGCTCAAAAAATAATCCTTTGTGATTGTTGATCAATGTAAAGGTTGAATCCAATCCACTGAGCAATTCTTTTAAATCAAAAGGTTCTATGATGATATCGAATTTTCCGGACTCCGCTTTCGTAAAGTCCAATATCTCATTAATTAAATCAAGCATAACATTGGAGGCATTTTCAATTCTTTTCAGATATTCTAGTTGCTTAACACTTAATGTCGTATCTCGCATCATGGAGCTGATTCCAATAATTGCACTCATCGGTGTACGGATTTCATGTGATATCGTAGCTAAAAAATCAGATTTTGCGTTATTTGCTCTCTCCGCATCTTTTTTTGCATTCATATATTCTGTAGTATCACAAAAAAACGTCATGAATCCCTCGGTCACGCCTCTTTCATCAATCATTGGTTTTGCTTGAACATGATAGTTTCGCATGTCCGTTTCAACAAAAGCAATATTTTGATCAATTTCTATGCAGTCATTGCCATTTTGCTCTCCACCAATCATTGCTCTAAGCTCGTCTATAAATGTCTTCGGTAAGATTGTTCCTAACAGATCCGATAATAGCGTACGTTCAATTTCGCCAAATGCTTTTATTCCAGTAATATCCAAGTAGGACTGTGTTGCATAAGCAATACGACCATCCTTATCGAAAAGTAAGATGATATCTTTACTGTTATCAAGAAGAAGCGTCATATATTGTTCAATACGTATGCGCTCCTTCTTATGCACATTATTCAGTGATAATTTCATCGTACAGCTTCGCATAATACGTGCTGATACAGCCTTTTCTTGTTCTAACTTGCGTTCAAGATGCTTTACCTGTCGTTCTAATTCATGTATTCTTGTCGTATCCATATCAAAAACTCCTAAAAGGTCACTACGGCAAAGGAATCATTATGGGATCGATTCTTATATTTATATCTCCTATTGGCACTTGTAACCGCGCACAGTTCACCTCCTACATATGTAAAACAATAATTTTTTTTATGATTCATTTTGTTAAAAAGTAACTTCGCTTCTAAGTGTGAATTATGTCCAAATGCATAGCACCTCGCGATACACGAAAAGGCGAGCATATTGTTATTATGATCAATGCGGATGATTTCATCTAGCAATACGCCAACAGCAGCCAACATACCATCAGCATCAATGGATCCAATATTAATGGTTGAACCGATAGGAATCGGTGCGCCACATACAGCATATCCTTCCGATGTCATTGCAAACATTGCACGCACAACTGGACTCAAACCATCATTGTAGTCCACAAGAAGTGGTGAAAACTGAATTCCTTCGACAAATCCATATTGTTCATCGTCCAGCAATCCGATTTCCTTAAAATATTCTTTGACTGGTTTATTATTGACGCCTTTTAGATAAATAGATTCTGAGTCGGTCACGATTGCACTATCATGCAATAGTTTATTCTTCGGAATGGTTGCAATATAGAAATTTGGCGAAAGTGCTCCGCTGAGCAAAATGCACGATAGTCGCCCTGTGTAGCCTTGTCCATTATATAGAACTTTTCCGCCGTGATTCTCAATATTGTGATTGATCGCAAGTCCACCAATGATGGGAACACCACCTGACGATTGATCGAGTGCATCTACGATTGAATTTGCACCAATCGCATGAAGCAATGGTCCAAAGACAATATTCAGCTTTATCTCTGATTCATGAATCACGCTCGCTTGCTCGTAAATGCCCGTAAATTGATTCAAGCAATCATTAATGATTGGATCTGAAAATGCGATTGACATCTTGACATCATCACTCGTGAGAACTGTAATCTGTAACGCTGTTGACATGTCGTCATACGCAATACCCGCAACATGGGTTGCGATTGTAGTCTGTCCTGTGCAATCGAAAGGTAATTTTCTACATAATTCTCGAAGAACCCCTGTTGCAATATAATCCTCATTGCATGTAATAATTCCAACTGAATTCATTAATAAATTATTTTCAATATCAAGCTGTTCCAATATCTCCTCTAAGGCATCCTCAACAAAATCCATCTCCGTCGTATGCGCAATCATTGTCTTAATCATTGTGAGCCTCCCTATCAAATAATATTGTGAATATCAAATTGCGTTATTCTACATACTATATAATAAAAATTTAAATTTGTATACCGTTGGAAGCGTAGTCAAAATTATCCATGTTCTTGGTATATTAGGAATTCATTAATATATTGAAAACATAAAAAGCCCCACCTACTCCATTTGTAATATTGAGAGGCGGGACTTTCTATGTTTGATTTGATTCTTACTCTATATAAAAATAAGATGAAATTACTTATAGTCAGCAGGGTTGATAATCTTTGTCCAGTCAAATCTGAAGAACTGTGGTAGACCAGCAACGAACTTCTCAGAAGCTTCGCCTGATACGAGCGGTCTTAGGTATGTAACCATATCCTGTGTTACACCAGCACCATCTTCTGTAATCCACTCAGCTGGTACTTCCTTCTCAGCATTGGCAATATTGTTGAGAGGTGCTTCATCATACTTCACGAGGTATGGCTCGTCAGAAGTTCTATTGATTGTGATCATGATCGCAGTCTTACCAGCAATACCTGCTTCGACAGCTCTGAAACCACACTGGAAGCTTTCCTTAAGGTCCGTATCTGAAGCAAGGTGTGCGCCAGCTCTCTGTAGCGTTGAGAACTGAACAGGTCTAATCTTTAGCTTATCAATTGGAAGCTTCTCCTTGATGAGCTTCTCAAGCTCTGTAGCAACGCCACCAAGTGTCTTATGACCAAACATGTCAACAGCAGCACCTGTATCAGCTAGATATACACCATCCTTGTCTCTGATACCCTCAGAAACCGCAACAAGGACATGCTTCTTTTCTTCAAGCTTTGCACCAAGTTGCTCAATGAATTTGTCTTTAGAGAATGCAACTTCTGGAAGATAAATAAGATCAGGTGCAGTGCTACCACTATCCTTCGCAAGTACAGAAGCAGCTGTAAGCCAACCAGCATTACGTCCCATAATCTCAACAATGGTAACACCTGGGTTTGGATATACACCGGAGTCAAGCTCAAGCTCTGCAATGGATGTTGCAACATAACGAGCTGCAGAACCAAATCCTGGTGTGTGGTCTGTAAACATCAAATCATTGTCGATTGTTTTAGGAATTCCAACAGCTACAATATCATCGATGTTCTTTTCCTTGAGGAAATTAGCAACACGATTTACCGTATCCATGGAGTCATTACCACCATTATAGAAGAAATAACCAATATTGTATTCTCTTAAGATTTCAAGAATCTGCTCAAATACAGCATCGCCATCTGGTCCCTGTGGAATCTTGTAACGTGAGCTACCAAGAGCCTGTGCAGGTGTATGGATGAGCATATCGAAATCCTCTGTCTTTATCATCTGCTCGTCGATGCAGATAATTTTGCGATCCAAAAGCCCCTGCATACCATTGACTGCACCAAACACGTGACCAATTTCATCAGCAGCAATTGCTCTTGAGATTGCACCACAGATTGAAGCATTTATCGCTGATGAAGGTCCACCACTCTGTGCGATAATCATGTTTTTCTTTGCCATTTCTTCCTCCTATTGTAAGAAAACGTTATTTGTTATGCTAACACATCATAATGCGCGCATATATAATTATACTATATATTCTAGTATTTCGTATAGAGATTTTCGTGAAAATATTATCAAACTTATAATATTATTCTGAAATTATATTATAATAATAGATTAGATGTTCAAAAGCAGAAAAGACTCACGCGTAAACGTGAGTCTAATCATAGAAGCTGGCGACGTCCTACTTTGACTGTCCTACCCCATACGCATAGCGGATGGTTGGTAGGACGTCC
>JAISJM010000081.1 GCA_031261525.1 Eubacteriales Family XIII. Incertae Sedis bacterium | reverse complement strand
CTTCATTGTACTCCATATTGCAATCGTCTTCAAATCAATTTCAACATGGATAATCTTATTATTATTTACAGTATATACCAATACAAGAGAGTAATCAATGTTTTTACAAAATATTCCTTTGATTTATATATTCATCAAATTTCAAATAACTTGCAAGCGCGAAAAACTCGCGTTTCTCACATAAATACGGTAAGCGGGTAATAGGTGTGCACTATTACACGCTTACGGTGCAAACGCGTATCACATTAAGACAAAAGCCACCCCTGCGCAAATGTCGCAAGAACGGCTTTCTGTTTTAGAATCTATTTATATATTGGAACTCAGTCCAATATCAACCCGGAGGCCAAGTCATACGGCGACCACCGAGTAGATGAAAATGCAGATGCATCACCGTCTGATAGCCATCAACGCCACAGTTATTGACAAGCCGATAGCCATTTTCCAGCTCTAGCAATTCGGCAATCACGCCAACCTTGCTCATCAGATGTCCTAGCAATTCTTTATCCTCTGGACTTTCACTCACACTGCTCAGAGACTCAAAATGCTTTTTCGGAATGATCAGCACATGCACAGGTGCCTGCGGTTCTAAATCATGAAAACAAAGAATCTCTTCGTCCTCATAGACGACATTTGACGGGATTTCCCCAGCCGCAATCTTACAAAAGATACAATCCATAATAGCTCCTTTCCATGAAAATCTACAATACTACATCCACGAATCGATTGATCTGACGCTCATCATATAGCCCCATGACCTCAATACCATTATCCGTAATGGCACGCGTGCCGTTAAGCACCAACGCTTGTCTCGTGTGTCCACTGCACAGCTGTCTGAATTCATTTGCGGCCACCTCAGCAGCTCGAATGAGCTTTGTGCTTCGCGCAGACTTCACCTTTTCATCCACTTGATTTGGCATGCGATATGCTGCTGTTCCCTTACGTTTGCTATACCTGAATACATGGACGTGTGAGAACTGGCAAATGTCAACAATCGAGAGGCTTTCCTCAAAATCTTCTTCGGTCTCCCCTGGGAAGCCAACGATGATATCGGTTGTAATGGAGCAAAGAGGATCTACTTCTCGTAATGCAGTAACGATATGAATATAATCTGCTCGCGTGTATCTTCGATTCATCGTATTCAAGACACGATCACTGCCACTTTGCAAAGAGAGGTGAAACTGCGGACAGATTTTATCGAGTTTCGCCAAGGCGCTGATTGCTTCTGCACCGAGGACATTGGGTTCCAGAGAGCCCAAGCGAATTCTGAAGTCGCCAGGAATGGCTGTAATCAGCCGAAGCAATACCAGCAAGTCTACGTTACGGTCATCCTTATGGATTCCCATCTCCGTGGAACTGACAGCACTATTTGCAGGAATGATTGTATCACAACAATACAATGCCATATTAATCCCCGTCACGACAATCTCTTTATAGCCTTGCGCAACAAGCAACTTTACTTCATCTATAATTTCACGCACAGGTTTATTCTTCAGTCCAGCTCTTGCATAAGGAATGATACAGTACGCACAAAATCGGTCACAACCATCTTGAATCTTGATATATGCACGTGTTCGATCTTCCGTGTGCAGAAAATCATGAACATGGACTCCATCTGCATTTACATCTTTGTCTTCAACAAGCTCCGCCCCATCTTGGATATATCGACCATCTTTAGCAAGTATATCCAAAACTCGCGCTACAATCCCATCCTTATTGTCACTGTCAAGCAAGACATCAATTTCTTCAATCTCAGCCAGAGCCGCTTCGTCCGTTTTCACATAGCAGCCGATGACTGCCGTAATCGCAGATGGATTTATTTTTTTAGAACGCCTTGCCATCTGCCTTGTCTTACGATCAGCGATGCCCGTGACGGTACATGAATTGACAATATATACATCTGCCTCCTGATCATAATCGACAATCGCACACCCTTGGGAGGCGAATTCATCCTTTATCTTCTGACTTTCATATTGATTGACTTTGCAGCCCAATGTATAAATCGCAATTCGGGGGGATATTTTCATTACACTATTCTTACTCCTGGTCTATTACGTAGCGCTAAATTCATGTAGCGCTAAATGCTAAAAAATACGTAGTTCTAAAATCTGTTTCTTTACGACGCTGTACTCGTCACAGTTCGGTCTGTACGGATGACTTCATACCAAGCGTTGCCGACAGCAAGTGGAATGTCCTTGCCATTTGCGTCCTTAAACACTGGAGGTGTATTTGCAGTTGCCTCCCAGGTACCTTCAATTTTGTAGCCATCTCTAAAGATATACGCCTTACCCTTACCTGACAATAAGGTATCATAAGTTGGCGAACCCGCAGGATCTTTCATCGGTGATTCGACATATGCCGCTTCCATAACGACGACATTGGAAGTCGTTACAGGGACATCATCTGAATCTGTCTGAACCGTGTCATTGAACGATCTCGTGTACTTTTTTGTCGCCTCATCATATTTGTAAGATGGTTTTGAAGCAGGCGTCATATCGATACTGATATCAGATGCTTTCTCCAACCCTTTGTTGTCAGCGGCTTCAATCTCTTTGTGAAGAACGGTGTATTTGGGGTCGAGCTTTACTTGTGTATTCGTCATAATTTTATCGTACACCCCATCGAGTGTCAGATAATAGTTGTGTGGCGCATACTTAAAATTAACTCTATGATAGCCATCGAAGTTAGACATATCCGTGATACCTGTCGTTTTGATTAAATCTGCCACTTGGATGTTGGCACCTGAATAAAATAAGATGCCTTGATATTGAGGGACGACATAAATATCGCTCAATCTCGCACTTCTTACAGGTCCTACTTCTGATGGAATATCACTTTGGAAGAGGCAATTGAATCGCGTCTCGCCGCCCTCAACTTCTGTCTCGTAGATGAGATCGGCATGATTGATTCCCGTCTGAGGTCTTGCGTCACTTGAATTTTCAATCTTAATGCTGAGTGGTCTTCGTTCAGAGATGCCGAGCTTCTCTAGATCATCGGCAGGCGCACCCGTGAGTGGAAATACATCGACTGGTTTTTCCTCAATTGCTGGCTTGGACACGACTTCTTTCGCTTTTACTGGCGCGGGCACCTCTTTGTTTTTCTTATTCTGACATGCCGTGACAAACAACCCTGTTATTGCAGCAACTAATACCAATGCCAATACAGAACAAATCACTACCTTTTTCGATTTCATAACAATCCTTCCTCTTTCTTACCTATTATTTAACTTCATACTATTATGACTGCAAATGCGCACAATTTCAAGCCTAACGTATTCATCTATCGCTAATCTGCCCATGCAGTCCGAAGAAGTACACCCGCATCACGGAGGTCATCTTCCGAATATCCTGCGTACCCAAGCAGGACAGCAGGCTGTTTTGGTTTGGTATCAAAATAATATTTTGAAATTGGATAGACCCTCACACCCACGTCTGCGGCTCTTCGCACAAGCTCATCTTCCGTATATCGATTACTTGACAAAAACAAACTCAATCCTGCTTTTGGCATACCCACATGATAATTCAGATGCTTCGGTGCGGAATTATAATCCGCATAATTGAGCACCTGCACCAAGCACTCCCGCTTCTTCTTATATTCCTTTCGCATACGATTGATGTGCCTTTCATAGTATCCACCCTCGATAAATAGATTCAATGTCCGTTGTTCAAATTCTGATACAGAACTTGAAAACACTTCAAATGCCGTCTCATATCGATCCATCACATCATACGGTAGAATCATATAGGCAAGCCGAAGCGACGGCGCAATTGTACGCGTAAAACTATTCATATAGATAACACAGTCATCCTCATCCATACTTTTTAAAGTCGGCATGGGACGAAGCGAATACCGAAATTCATAATCAAAATCGTCCTCGATAATGTATCGTTTATGGTGATGATCATCTTTCGCCCAACTTAAAATCTCTTTCTTACGATCAATACTCATCACATTACCAAGCGGAAAATGATGGGACGGCTTGACAAGTACGGCACCCGCACCACTTTTCGCCAAAGTCTCAATAATAATTCCATCTTTGTCAATTGGTACAGGAACCACTTTCCGCCGCTGTAATTTAAGCAACTCATGCATGATATAATTACCAGGATCTTCGCATGCAAATGTCGCAATTCCAAGGATATCAGAAAGAAGACTCATCAGATATTCCATACCCGCACCGAGTATAATACATTCTGGATCTACAACGATTCCTCTGTGTTGTCTCAAATGTTCTGCCAATTGATTCCGTAGTTCTTCATTCCCTTTATATTCGGAACTTTTAAGCAGCCCCTCTTTCTTCGAACTAATAATCTGACGTTGGAGTCGATTCCAAATACTATAGGGAAAAAAGCTCTCATCAACATCACCAATTCTCAAATCATAATCATAATTTTTTGCAGCGTTATACGTCTGTGTATAGGTCATAATATGACCCGAATTATCTGGTAGATTCCAATCGCGTCTTACTTCATTTGCATTTTCATTGTCGAAAAACGTAGATGATACAAAGTACCCACTGCGTTCTATCGAAAACAGATATCCTTCCGCAAGTAATTGTCCATAGGCTTTCTCCACCGTACCTTGAGATATTTTTAGATGCGTTGCAAGTGCTCGTTTGGACGGTAAACGGGCATTTGTACTCAGTTCACCATTTTCAATAATATTTCTGATTCCATAGTAGACCTGTTCAAAATATGGTCTTTTATCATCATAGTCAATTGATATATTAATCATATAGTCTCCTTTGACATTTCCATCTGGTATATTCAATGTTTATCATTTTGGTTATTTACAACATATCAAAAAATAGTATAATCGAATTATGTACATAACATCATTAATGCGCAAAAATGTAATATAAACACAATAGAGAAAGAGGACAACAGATGAAAATCAACAGTAAAGTAGCAAAAACAACGATTACAGCACTATTCGCAGCACTTACCTTTGTGGTGACATTTATCGTAAGAATACCAATCCCATTTGCCAGTGGAGGATATCTCAATATCGGCGATAGCGTCATATACATCGCGGCAGGCATCCTCGGCGGACCACTTGGCGCGCTTTCAGCAGGAATTGGATCGGCACTAAGTGACCTTCTCGCTGGATATACGCTCTATGCGCCAGCAACCTTTATCATCAAAGCCTTGATGGGACTCGCCGCTGGATTCATTGCGAAGAATGGCAAATATCAAACCTTTGTCATCGCAAGCATCGTGGGTGGTGCCATTATGGTTGCAGGTTATTTCACCTTTGAAATCTTTTTCATCTATGGATTGAATCTGAAACTTGCACTCACAGCAGCTGGTTTCAATGCAATCCAGTGGGCAGGCGGCGTTATCGTAGCAGCGGCACTCTATCCTGCAATCAAACTCGCCTTACAGAAAGCCTACCCCGCGTCCAATCAAATCAAACAAAGCGCTTAATCGCTCCATTTGATTATGAGTAATACATAGAGAAAAATAGAAAGCCAGTCACGATAATTGCTGTGACTGGCTTTTATTATGAAAGTCCGTTACCGTTATTCTCTGCTCGAATCGTCGACAATCGGTAATTCGAGTGGATGAATTTTCAACCTGTAGATACGCTTCATAAAGATGATACTAAGTAATAGCGACATGCACTCTGCGATTGGAAATGACCACCATACGTTCGTGACAGAACCCGTCAACGATAGTAGAAATGCTGCAGGTACGAGGACGACAAGCTGACGTCCAAAACTCACAATCAGACTTGAAACTCCACTGCCAAGTGCTTGGAATACGGAACCAAATACGATACACAATCCAGCGAAGAACCAGCATAAACTGATAATCCTTAGTGCAGGCACGCCAATTGCCATCATCTCTGGTGTTGCATTGAAAATCTTCAAAATCGGAGATGGAAATATCTGAAATATTGCAATCGCAACGACCAATACAACATAGCTGTATAGGACGGCAAATTTAATCGTCTGCATGACGCGCGTCTTATTTCTTGCGCCATAGTTATATGCAATAATTGGCACCATACCATTGTTGATTCCAATACATGGCATGATTGCAAAACCTTGTAATTTAAAATACACACCAAATACAGCAACCGCTGTAGAGGTAAAGGTATTCAAAATCACATTCAGCAAAAGCACCATGATGGAACCGATGGACATCATACATATGGACGGCACACCGACTGCAAGAATTCTCTTGATGACGAGTCCACTTGGTCTGAATACTTTTTTTAAATCAAGCTGGATCTCTGTGTTTTTCTTATGACCCAAATACAATGCCAAAAGACCTGCAACCGTCTGTGCAAATACGGTCGCCACCGCGGCACCAACAACTTCCATCCTTGGAAACGGTCCGATACCAAAGATGAGAATGGGATCAAGGACAACATTGATTACAGCACCTGTAATCTGTGTAATCATTGCATAATGTGTCTTTCCTGTTGAAACGAGCAACCTCTCTCCGATTACCTGAATGAAACAACCAACGGACCAAATCGTCACGACCATTGTATACTGCGTACCATAATCGATAATCGCTTGATTATCGGTCTGCAAGGTAAAAAAGATTCTGGAGAAAAGCAGACCGAGAATTGCAAAGAAAATTGCGTATATGCCCATCAAAGACAGACCATTTTCAGCAGAAGCATTGACGAGCTTTTGATTTTTCTCTCCTAAACTTTTAGAGAGAATCGCATTGACACCGACCGCAGTACCAACACCCATTGAAATGATGAAGTTTTGTACTGGAAATGCCAACGATACAGCAGTAAGGGCATTTTCGGAAATCTGTGCAACAAACATGGAGTCTATAATATTGTATAGTGCTTGTACGAGCATGGAGATTGCCATCGGGACTGACATCTGTAAAAGTAATTTGCCAACGGGGACATGCCCCATCTTGTTCTGAGCTAATAAATCGTTATTTTCCTGCATTCAAGTACACATCCTTCGAGTAATTTAATAAATCCACACAGGCGTCGACACCCATGCTTCCATCGATACATAAGTTATAATTTTCGGCCTTGCCCCAATGGCGACCTGTGAAGTAGTAATAATATTGTTCACGACTTCGATCGAGCTTTTTGATATGATGCTCAAGATTTTTAATCTGTCCCCAACCGAGTTCGTTTTTCGCAAACTCAATACGATAATCCATCGGCGCACTAAAAAAGACGTTGAGTACATGATCGTAATCTTGAAGTACATAATCCGAGCAACGACCAATGATAATTGCGGATTCTTTTGCTTGGATATCCTTAATGATTCCAGACTCTTCAACAAAAATCTGTTCTGGCATTGGCAGGATATTTTCGCCACCAAAGGAATTCATATACATATTGTAAAGAAAACCAGACGGCTTTGTATGCTCCATCTCCTCGATGTATTCTTTGCTCAATCCATCTCTTGATGTAAGCGTTGCGATAATCTCTCTGTCGTAAAAATTGATTCCCAATTGTTCGGCAAGTTTCTTTCCAACAATTCGTCCACCTGAACCGTATTGACGACTGATTGTGATGATGTAATTTCCCATAATGTCCTCCTTGTAATGAACAACTTATAAATTATAAATAAATCACGCATTGATGTAAATGCAATATCTGCATTTACATCAATGTCTATTTCTATTCTATTCTATTTTTATGTCCTCTATATCCCCTGTGTCACCTATATCATACACAGCGTCTACGCCTGTAACTGTTTATCATAATATCAATGAGCATAAAATATTTGGCAGTAAATATGGTCTGCGGCACGGTTGACATAATACCGTCTTCTGTAACCGAAAGGTGCAGTTTATAATCTGCCATCCACGCGAGTGTATTGTCACTACTTGCTGTAATAGACGCAATACCAACCTTCTGGTCCATCAGGACGCTGAGCAAATGGTTGACAAACTCATCTTCACCAGAAGCTGATATGATAAAAATCAAGTCATCGGAAGTCATTTTCGCACAAGTCTCTATCGCCTCTTCATATCCATCGACAATGTAGAGAAGTTTGTCACAGTAAAGAAACTGCCTTACGAACTCACTCGCAACTTGCTTTTGAACCGCACCTGTCCCAAATACATAAATCCTTTTCGAGCGATCCATGCGTTCAAATAATTCCGAAAAATTTGCTTCTGCCATATAATCCAAAGAAGCCTTATAATCGAGAACCATCTGTTTGGTGCTTGGAGCTTCAATCGTTGTTTCAATAATCTCTTCTTGTAGATTCTTCTTAAAATCCGCAAAACTATCATATCCCAACTTTTGTAAAAAACGGCCAACAGATGAATGAGATAGATATAACTCGGCAGCCAGACTATCAATGGAGATATGTACTGCTTCTGACTTATGGCTTAATATAAATCGATAGACTTCAATATCACTCTCCGTCATATCTTCAAAACACGCCAGCGCTCTTTGTTCAAAATATTTTTTATCTATCATGACGACTAGCTCCTTCTACTTCACGACTTCAGGGCTTCAGAATGATTGCGATTGGCATAGTCGAGGAACTTCATAAAGAAAAGTTCAACCAAAAGGAAAAAGCCAGTCGTGGATTCATAACCACATTGTCCGACATGATTTGCGATATAATGCGTCGATATATATAGATTTTCATTGGCTAAATGTGCGAGACTATTGCTCTGCAAAGCAGTAATGGAAAGCGTTGGAACACCTTTTAAATAAAGTTTTTTAGAAAAATCCAATACATGATTGGACTCACCTGTAATTGAGACAATCAGACAGACATCATCTGCCGTGATTAATTGTTCCGCGTATTCTGCTTCACGATTGGAATCAATCACATAAAAATGCTTGTCAAGCGTGGAAGAAAAGACTCTGTCAATCTCCCTTGCAACCATCGATTGAACAAGCCCAGAACCATAAACATAATAATTTTGAGCCTTGTCAAAAATCTCAAAGAAGTCATCATAATTCTTATCAAAGTTGGAATTGATGATGTCTGAATAGACTTTTGCGACATTTGCAATGCCTGTCTCAGCCGTATAGCTATCGCCTAATTCCATCTTCAGATGGACTTTTAGCTCAGAAAACCCCGAAAAAGAAAGCTTCTTCGCAAAACGAAGTACCGTTGTCCGGCTCACAAAACATTTGCTTGCGAGTTCTTCAATGGACATCTCGGCAGCTTCCGTTCGATGACTTTCAATGAACTTCAGAATTCTATTATCGTTGGCACTAAATTTATCATAATTCTTATTCACAAGCTCTGCTATTTTCAAAGTATGCCTCCCTTACATAGATTGGATCTAAAGTTCAAACTCATAGGCGATCATGGAAAGTGCGACCGTCGATGCAGTCTGTGTTCGTAGAATACTACGCCCCAAACTCACACTTCTGCAACCAGAACTTTCAAGCTGCTGCACCTCGGCATCAGAAAATCCGCCTTCAGGACCAATCCAAACTGCAATAGAATCTGCCTTGCCCTCTTGCAATACGGAACGTAACGTCGTCTTGTGTTCATCTTCATAGCATAACAAATTCAGTTCATAATCGCAAGAAAAAGCATCCGCAAGTGCTGCTTCCATCGACATCGCTTCTGCAACCTCGGGAATGACACCCCGCTTACTTTGCTTTGCAGATTCTTCTGCAATCGCTTGAAAGCGCCTCTGCTTGGAACTATTAATCTTATCGGGAATACTTCGTTTCATAAATACAGGTACAATTCGAACCGCACCCAGCTCAACAGATTTTTGAATCACTTCATCCATCTTCGAACCCTTTGGAATCCCTTGGTAGACGGTAATGTCCGTGTGAAGTTCCGTATGAATGGACTGCTTGTCCATGATGCGCAGGAGAATGGCTCCGTTTGTCATGCCTGCATTGGCAGGTTTCTCCTCCAATTCATCGCCGAATGATTCAATACGAGTAACATACTCCAGCTCATGCTGATCGGACACGATAATCTCGTCTCCAACGTGCATGCGAAGCACCTGCACAATGTGCTTGATATCACCCAAATCCGTAATCCGTATGTAGCGATCATCAATTTGATCTAGTCCGACAAAGAACTTGCGCATACGAGCCCCCAATCACCCTTTTCCTTTGTATAATGAAGCTCAAACCCATGATCTTTTACTGCAAGAACAATATCATTAATCTCTTCTTTTAGCAACCCCGAAAGTATCAGAACGCCACCTTTTTTTGTGACCTTTTTAATATCTGCAAGAATCAACTTAATGAGTCCACTTGTCAAGTTACATACTACCATATCAAACGGCTCGAAAACCTTGCCCTCAGATTCCGCTGACAAAGCAACGGATTCATAGTAATTTTTCACATCCATATTGATGAGTTCAATGCGATCGGCCAGTCCATTTGCTGCAAAATTTTGTCCAGCAACTTCATATGCATCGACATCAAGCTCAACTGCGCTGATTTGATTTGCACCGATATGCGCCGCAATCATGGCAAGTATCCCAGACCCCGTTCCAACATCGAGGCAGCTAAAATTGCTTTGATGATCCATCGCAGCATTGTTAAAATCTTTCGCCCACTCCTGCATCGCAAGCGCACACATCGAAGTCGTCTCATGCGTTCCCGTGCCAAATGCCATGCCAGGATCCATCTCTATCACAACCTTGTCCGCCGCATCAATATCTTCCCACGTCGGCTTGATGATAAAATCATCCCCGAGCGCAAATGCCGTAAAATGCGCCTTATAGCTGTTCTGCCAATCCTCATCAACGGCCTGCGTTGTATATTTTATGCTGCCAATATCGACATTTGCACCATAAATACCTTTGTCTACATCTGATCTTAATTCTGCAAGGCGTGCAATGACAGTCTCAAGCAATTGATTGCCATCCTCGTCAGCAGATGTATAAAAAGTCAGTCTGACATCCTCATCTTCTTCAAGGAGACTGTCATCAATAAAGTCCCAATCAAGCTTATCCTTATTGTCAAGAATCGCTTTGACATCTGCGAAATCCTCAATGGTCACATTGTCGATTCCGAGATCCATCAGAATCGCTGAGAGGAGCTCTGCTCCGAGTGTGGTTGTATGTACGATGGTCTGATTATATTTTACCAATTTTAAGCCCCTTTTATTATTTCTTTTTTCCAAATTTGTATGCCAGCATGTATGCGCAGCCGACAAAGACACCGCCACCGACAATATTGCCAAGCGTCACTGGAATCAAATTATTGATGAAGAAACTCTTCCATGTAAGCGCGTCGATTGCCGACTGCGTGACACCGTGCTCCAAGGCAAGATTGACAATCGTGTCATTTGCCTTACTTAATATCCCTGCTGGAATGTAATACATATTGGCAACACTATGCTCAAAGCCAGATGTGATAAATAACCAAATCGGGAAGAATATAGCAAAAATTTTGCCAACCATACTTTCTGCACCATAACATAGCCAGACAGCAAGGCAGACAAGCCAGTTACACATAATACCCAGTAAAAATGCTTGTAAATAAGTTAATCCCACTTTATAAGTAGCAATTTTCAGCGTAACGACGCCGAGCATAAATGCTCCAGAAGAAAATAATCCAGACTCATACATCATCCATGCAATGAATATTGAGCCAACGAAATTGCCGATATACACAATCAGCCAATTACGTAACATCGCAAGGACGCGAACTTTTTTATCGACGACGGCTGTAATAATGAGCGTATTACCTGTAAATAATTCACCACCTGCGAGCAATACGAGCATCAAACCTGTACCAAAGATTGACCCCGCGAGGACTTTACCAAGTCCATACGTATCCGCTTCCGCAAAGAGGTTAAAAGCCGCCATGTTGCTACCCTCGGCAGCAAAAGCAATAAACACACCAGCCAAGAAACTTAAGACAAAAAGTTTTACAAATCCACCATTTGCCTTCACTTCTGCTTTGTGAATACATGTATCTAAAATTTCTTGCGGTTCGAGCATTTGAGTAGAAGCCATAAAATGTCCTTTCTATGTCTGAAACCAAAAAATAGAGGCCCCAAGCCTCCACTAATGATAAAGAACAAAAATTAATCCCAAAGAACCGTCAGGCTAACAAATTCATCCCTAAACGCGTGTTTAAGGGGAAAACCTGCTCACTGCTTTCGGATCCGAACCGTATCCGGCACCCCGGCCACAGTGATGACTCAGTAATCCAAGAATGTAGTGTTGAAGAAATTTAATAGCCTTAACGCGAGCTCCAGGATTAATTGACTTACAATATAACACAGCTACTCATTCTTTTCAAGTCAAAAACATTCACAGAAATTTCTAAAATTATTTGAATTTCTGATTGATTATGATTGACATTGAATGTTTGTGGGTGTATTATAGATTTACAAGCAAATATTTAGTCAAAGTAAGTCACGATGTTGCTCGATAATCTTTTTCAAGCAAACTCAATCATTTATGGTAGCTTTTTAGTCACAATTATTATATTATATGATTAGATGGAATTATGATAGATAGAATATTGTAGGAAGAATTAGGAGGCAAAGAAACGATGCTTACAGAACAAAGATTTTCACAGATCCTCAATTTAATCAAGACAAGGGGCACGGTTACAGTCCAAGAACTCACAGATGAGCTTGGCGCATCGGAGTCTACAATCAGAAGAGATTTATCGACACTCAATGAGATGGGCAAGCTAAGGAAAGTCTACGGCGGAGCAACATCACTAGAGATGAGCTCCATCACCAATGACGATTTATTTTCTGAAAGGCAAAGTAAGAATAGGCACGAAAAAAAGATTATCGCGGAATATGCTGCGAAGCTTTTGGCGCCAAATGATTTTGTCTACATTGATTCAGGAACATCTACAGCAGTATTGATTGACTATATCGTCACCCCTGGTGTAAGATTTGTCACCAACGCCCCAAATCATGCCATCAAACTCGCTCAAAGAGGTTATGAAGTCCAGATTCTTGGTGGTAAGTATAAACTCATCACCGATGCGATTGTCGGCGGTAGAACGGCTGTAGAGCTCGAGAAATACAACTTCACAAAAGGTTTCTTCGGAACCAATGGCATCTCTGTCGGCGCAGGTTTCTCAACCCCTGATGACGCGGAAGCGATGGTCAAAGCAAGAGCATTAAAGCAAAGCCAACAAGCATACATACTCGCAGACTCAAGCAAGTTTGCAAGAGTCTCGACCGTATCATTTGGGACATTTGACTCTGCAAAAGTCATCACGTCCATGACAGATATTGTTGAATTTCAAGGTTTAGATAATGTAATAGAGGTAAGCAGAATATGATTTATACGGTCTCTTTCAATCCATCCATTGACTACATCATGTTTGTTGATGATCTTGTTCAAGACAAAGTCAATCGAACCGTACGTGAGAGTTACTATCCCGGCGGCAAAGGAATCAACGTCTCCATCGTAAGTGAACGACTCGGCATAGACTCCGTTGCGCTTGGTTACATCGCAGGATTCACAGGGCATACCTTACTCGATATGTTAGAATCATACAAAGTTCAAAACGATATGATTCGGCTAGATAATGGCAATACAAGAATCAACGTAAAAGTAAAATCAATGAAAGAGACCGATATCAATGGACAAGGTCCAAATATCAGCAAAGACGCTGTCGAAGCACTCTATAAGAAAATCGATCAGATTGGAGACGGCGATTCCATCGTACTTGCAGGAGCCATCCCGAGCACAATGAACGATGAAATCTACGAAACCATTATGAACAGGCTTCATGATAAAGATGTGAGAATCATTGTCGACGCAGAAAAAGATTTACTATTGAATGTATTAAAATTGAATCCATGGCTCATAAAACCAAACAATCATGAGCTTGCAGACATGTTTGGAGAAGAAATAAATTCACTCGATGACATCATCAGACTTGCAAAAAAAGCCCAGACACTCGGTGCTAGAAATGTCCTCGTATCCATGGCTGGTGATGGTGCCCTACTCCTCACCCAGACAGGTGACACTTATTATTCAGAATCGCCAAAAGGTCAAGTTGTCAACTCCGTCGGTGCTGGTGATTCAATGGTTGCAGGATTCCTTACAACTTATATCAAGACATCTGACTATGTGGAATCCTTTAAAAAAGGCATCGCAGCAGGTAGCGCAACAGCCTTTACAGAATGGCTCGCGTCACCCGAGGACATCGAGAAATTGTATAACAAACTTGAGATTCAAAAACTTCATAAAAAAGGAGGATGATACATGAAAATAACTGATTTAATGAATATCAATTCGATTCAAATCGGTGCAGTAGCAAAAGATAAAGACGATGTGTTAAACCAGATGGTAGAACTACAAGACGCATCTGGCGCACTCACAGACAAGGCAGTCTACAGACAAGCAATTCAAGCGAGAGAATCGCAAGGATCTACTGGTATCGGGGAAGGTATTGCCATTCCTCATGCAAAATCAGACTCGATCACGAAGCCAGCACTTTCGGCTATGGTGATTCCCGATGGTGTTGAATTTGATAGTTTAGATGGGGAACCTGTCTATCTCGCATTTATGATTGCTGCCCCAAA
>JAISJM010000072.1 GCA_031261525.1 Eubacteriales Family XIII. Incertae Sedis bacterium | reverse complement strand
ATCGCTCGTTGCCGTTCGACCACCCACAACCCGCGATTCTCTTCCTAACTCGATTTCGGACACGAAAACGCCTGTTTTTCTGTCCAAAATCGAGTTAGGAAGAGAATTTTTCATTTCATCTCCGATTTTATCCATCAGCAACGTGTGATCACTGCTCGCCCCGATGATTTTTAAATTTTGATTACGTGGCGTGATGCCATCAGTCGCACCATAATCGCCTCTGCCAACGGCGACAATCACACGCGCCTGCTCCCCGAAGTCATCATAAGTCGGCTTCACTCGAAATGCATCCAACAGGATCTCACCAATTGGGTGCGTCGGTTTCACCCTCGATTCAACAACTTCCGCCTGCAAGACAATGGTCCCTGATTCAAATCCTGCGGCGGGAAGCATCGTTGATTTCTCGACATCATAGCCGATTAAAATGCCCTCTCCGACGCGCAGATGATTGATGCGCTCTGGCATCTCGCCGGCCCATACGAGCGGTAGTGATGTGTAACCGCCACCGGAGATTGTCTCAAGTCGCCTGCCAATTTTCGATTCTATGAGTTCTGCGGCATTTACCAATTCTTGCAATTTATCCCGAGTCGGGCGAATGGCACCATAGCAGCCGAGATTGGTAGCAACGCCTTTTAGATGTACGTGCTGCATCGATTCGATTTCGAGTGCGGTGCTGATAAGCTCGTCTTTGTTCCAGATGCCTTCGCGCAGGTCGCCGAGTTCAATCATCAACAATACAGAGAGTCGCGAGGCTTTCTGTCGGCGAGTGGCATCATCCTCATGACGTTCCTCGCAAGCTCGCGTGGATAGGTGCTCCCGGTAGACGCCATTCCGCTCGTCCCTCGCGGGGCATCCTCGAGGGGCACCTTCCAGACGCTCGCAAGCTCGCGTGGATAGGTGCTCCGCTTCTCTTGCGATGCGTACGTCTGATATCAGGCAGGTATCCACATATTTCACGACATCTTCCATCTCACTTAACATCGGAATCCGAATGAGATGAAATTTCGGTTTTCGATGCGAAGTTGCGGCATGAACTACCTCTTTGGCATCCCAATAATCGGATAGTTTTTTTATCTCGCTCAACCTCGATGATGCGAGAGATTCGCAGCCTTGATTGTATACGAGTTCGCTGATTTTAGGGTCAGAGCCGACTACCTTGACGACGCCAGATACCGCAATGCCCGCTTCATAACAACAAGAGACAATGCTTCTCGCATTGTCTCGTATCTTATCCATATTGATTACAAGTTTTGGATATGCCACTAGAGATGAACCTCCCGTCCGCCCTTGTTTGCTTCCTCAAATCTTCGAATCTTCTTGCTCGTCGTCATGTCAAACTCTTCATCGCGGATGAACAATTTCTTAATCTGCTTGTAGCTTGCGAGATCCTTATTGATGTCATTGACAACCTTGACAATCGCTTCATCGGACACATCGCTACTGGATTTATGCACGGAGCAGGCAACCAGCCCATCTTCGCCCGTCTTGCGCGGAATCTCATAGACCATTGAAGATTCGATATCGAGAGAGCTGTTTAACAGATATTCTAATTCTTCAGGGAAGATATTCTTGCCATTTTTGGTAATAATTACACTCTTCTTGCGACCTGTGATCGTGATGAATCGGTCGTCATCGATGAAACCGTAATCACCTGTATAGAACCAGCCATCTTTCACAACTTCAGCGGTTTCCTCAGGCTTGTTATAATACCCCATCATGACGTTGTCGCCGTAGACGACAATCTCGCCGATACCCGTCTCTGGGTCAGGCTCATCAATGCGCGCGTCAAAGTTTGGAATGATATAGCCCGCAGCGCCATTTTTACCACCAATATCTGGGTTCAATGCGCAAATGGGCGCACATTCCGTGAGTCCATACCCTTGAATTGCATTGATTCCAAAGTTCTTAATGCCTTGAAGTACATCAGGGTTAATCTTGGCACCACCACAGATGATGAGTCTTAATTGTCCGCCCAAGGCAGCCCGAATCGACTTAAAGAACGGCATCGCTAAGTCGATACCAATACGTCTTGTGATGTTGTTGACTTTGTTGACATTTGCAACCAGATTTGTCTTGCCCTCTTTATCAATCGTCTTCACAATCTTGTTGTATAGATTCTCAACGAGCAATGGCACACAGAGAAGCAGCGTTGGCTTCGCTTCCAAAAGATTATTCGTCAGCTGCTTCAAGCCTTCCGCATAGGCAATCGTCGCGCCCCTGTAAAGTGGAATCAAGAAATCGCAGGTGCACTCGTAAGTATGATGTAGCGGCAATACCGAGAAAAATACATCCGTATCATACACATGCATAATCGACGGCGGAACCATCAAATCCGTACAGATATTTTTGTGACTCAACATGACGCCTTTTGCCATTCCAGTCGTGCCAGAAGTATAAATCAAGGCTGCCATATCATCTGCACGAACCTGAGCGGACTGATAATAATCCTTTTTCAACAAAAATATCAACTCATTGCCTCGGAGAATCAGCTCTCTGCGAAGAATCTCATGACCCAATCGTTCCTCTTCAGGCAAATCCTTGAAAGCATTTTTACCATTATTGAAAAAATACGAAATCTCAGTCTTCCCTTTTGCGTGAATGGACGAAATCATATTTTGATATTTTTTGGAATAAAAAATCGCTTTTACGCCTGAATCAATCAGCAGATTTTCGACTTCAGCTTCACTTAAATCCTTATCAATCGGAACCGCAATCATACCTCCCGTGACGACTGCAAGATAGGCACTTGCCCACGCATAGCCATTGTCACCCATAATCGCAACTTTTTCTTGATATAATTCAAGCTCAAGCAAGGCGGAGCTCATCATACGCGCGTCGGAACGCGCTTTCCCATACGTAATCTCCTCGTAAGGCTCATCGTGAGAGGGCTTTTCCTTGAATGCAATGTGTTTCGGATAAAGTTTGCAACTTTCGTCCCACATCTGTTTCAAGTTGTATACGGGTCTCAAATCTGTATATCTCACGAATTTGTCATGCGAATCTTTGAGTGTCGTAATAATCCCTTGCGCCCAAGCGGAATCGTCGTGGGCGATTGTAGCGTATTTTTCATCGCTATATCTTGTATTCTCAATCATATGACTTCATGCCTCTTAATCTTCTGCGTGGTTGTCTTCGGAAATTCAGTATCCCGAACTGTAAACCGCTTAATCCTCTTATACGATGGTGCTTGTCCATTGGCATCGTCTACCGCTGATTTAATGAGCTTATGGATGCCGCCTTCGTGCTTTGATAAATCGGAAATGTCCCACTCACTTTCAGAAATCCCCAGTGCAAGCCGCACGGCAGAATAATGTGGGAAAATCTGGGCTGATACCACCGTGTCATAACCATCTTCATCGATCCCATGTACAACAGCCTCTTCGATAAATGGACTCTTTAGCAGATAGTATTCTACCTCTTCGGGGAAAATATTCTTGCCATTTTTGGTAACAATTACATTCTTCTTGCGACCGGTGAGAAATAAGAAGCCATCCTCATCAAATTTGCCAAGATCACCCGTATGAAGCCAGCCATCGACAATCGAATCTGCCGTCGCGTCGGGATCCATATAGTAGCCATTCATGACACACGATCCTTTGACGATGACCTCGCCGATTCCGTCCACATCAGGATTGCTAATCTCAACAATCATGCCGGGAAGTGGCAAACCAGCCGCCGCAGCCTTGCTATATCGGTCTTTGTTGACTGCGATAATGGGGCTATTTTCCGTCATGCCGTAGCCCTGTATCATTGGAATACCAATCGCGTTCAGGTCTTCGATAATCTGCGGATCTATCGGTGCACCGCCTGCAATAAACAATTTCACATGACCGCCGAGCGCCTCATGCACATCCTTGAAAATCTTCTTGGCGATAAAAGTCTTGCCTGCGCCCGTCTTCTTCGATACAGCCAGGGCTTTTGAAAATGTCGACTCTTTGCCGCTATCCCGAATCGTCTTCATGAGCCGCTTGTACATCTTTTCAAAAATCAGTGGTACCGCAATCATGACATCGACTTTGGCTTCCGCAAGATTCTTCGTCAAGTATTTGAATCCATCACAGAATGCAACCGTGCATTGCTGGTACATCGTCGTCATAATCAGACACGTAAATTCGTAAGTGTGGTGCATCGGCAACACAGATAGTGCTGTCATACCTTTGACATTGACAAATTCACTCATCGCGATGACGTTGCTGATGATATTTTTGTGACTGAGCATGACACCTTTTGCCATGCCAGTAGTTCCTGATGTGAAAATGATAGAGCAGGTCGCCTCACGGTCAATCCGCACATCGCGGAAATCAGTCTTACCTTGTGCGATGCTCTTGCGTCCACGTTCAAGTAAAATGGGAAGATCAACATCCATCGAATACGTATCAATTTTGGAGCCCGCACTGACCAGTTCGTCCACGGCGCCCAAGGCTAATTTGGCAGATTTCTCCGAATATACCAAGGCAGAGGCCCCAGAACGAATCATCAATCCTGCCGCTTCTGATGCACTGAGCTCCCGATCAATTGGGACAATGATGCTTGAACCATTGACTGTCGCCATATAGGTCATAACCCATTCATAGCGATTTTCGCCTAGAACAGCAATCTTCTTGCCCTTATAGCCAAGGTCGATAAATGCCTGACCGAGCGCACCCGTCATCTCATAAAAGTCTTTGTATAGGATTGGCTTATATGCTTCACTTGGATTATTTTTGTATAGGTAGATTGCTTTATGCGCATAAAGAGATGCTGATCGCTCCAGCATCTCTTTTAAGTCCCATACCATTGGTGCATCATATAATGCGTCTTTGTAACGTTTTGAATTCATAGTTTCTCCATAACATGCATGTCAACGATTTTAGCCCAGCTTGCACCACAAAGGAAGAAGCGCTTTCCTCACGTAGCAGGTCGTGCGCTCGGGGAGTCTCTTCGCCCTTTGTGGCACAATCTGAACGAAACTTGTTGGCATGTTGTAGCTTAAATCAAGCCGTATGCTTTCATCTCTGATTCGAGTGTATCGTAGTGTGCTTGTTCCAATGTTGTCATTGGGAGTCTATAGGCATATTTGCACTGTCCGAGCATGGATACAGCAGCCTTTACAGGGATTGGATTCACTTCAATAAAGAGTGCATCAATCAGAGGTTTCATATCAAGTTGAAGCTTCATTGCGCCCTGCCAGTCTCCGTCAAAGAATTTGGCAACCATATCATGGGTGTCTCTAGGTGCGACATTTGCAACCACGGAGATGACCCCTTTGCCACCAACGGAAAGAAGTGGCACAATCATATCATCATTGCCAGAATATACATCAAAATCATCTGGCGTCACTCTGCTAATCTCAGCAACCTGCGCAATATTGCCTGTCGCTTCCTTAATACCGACAATATTGTCAACTTTTGCAAGCTCGACGCAAATCTCTGGCGTGATGTTGACACCGGTTCTCGATGGAACAGAATAGAGAATAATAGGAAGCTTGGTTGACGCGGCAATCGTTGTAAAATGTTCAATGAGCCCCTTTGTTGACGCCTTATTGTAATACGGTGTCACGTGTAGCAACGCATCTGCTCCAGCCGCTTCGGCAAGCTGTGAAAGTTTCACTGCGTGCAGCGTCTCATTGCTACCCACGCCTGCAATTACAGGAATCCGGCCACCAATCTTCTCTACGGTAAAACGAATCGTCTCAATCTGTTCCTCATCTGTCTGTGTTGAGGCTTCTCCAGTTGTGCCACAGATGACAATCCCATCTGTCTTCTCTTGTACATGCCATTCAAGAATATCTGCTAACGAATCATAATCGATTGAGCCATCTTCATTGAATGGCGTGATAATGGCAACTGCTGAACCTGTAAATACTGACATATAGCTGTCCTCCTTGTTTTGATACGTAATTTCCGCATACTGTAATCATACTTATCTTATATTGAGAGCACTTCCTGCAACTTATCCATGTAGGTTTCTCTTGGCTCTTCAATTGAAAGTGCTTCTTCTAAATCGGTGTGAATGACGGTATCGCCACGCATACCGATGGCTCTATTTCTTACGCCATTGTTGAATAGCTCGACAGCCTCCATTCCCATGCGGCTTGCAAGCATTCTGTCTTTGGCGGATGGATCGCCGCCTCTTTGAATATATCCGAGGATGACGACTTTTGTCTCCATACCCGTCTCTGCGCAGATGATATTGGCAAGCTCTTCAGAATTCATCTGCACACCCTCCGCTTTGAGGATGAGATTGTAACTCTTTCCTCTGTTGCGGCCACGGATGAGCGTCCTTGTCAAATTCTTGATATCGACTTCTTTATCGGGTGTGAGAATAATCTCGGCACCTCCTGTAATTCCCGCAAACTGCGCGATCTGACCAGAATTACGACCCATTACTTCGACAATAAAGGTCCTCTCATGTGAGGAAGAAGTGTCTTTGATTTTGGATAATGCTGCAAGTACGGTATTGACTGTCGTATCGAAACCAATGGTATAATCTGTAAACCCCAAATCGTTGTCAATTGTTCCGGGAAGTCCCATAACATTGACACCTTTTTTGGCAAGCATGAGACCACCCGTAAGGGAGCCATCACCACCGATTACAACAAGCCCGTCAATCTGAAAGCTTCGAAGCATCTCTGCAGCAGTTTCCTGTCCTTCGTCTGTCATGAACACCTTGCTTCTCGCGGTGTGGAGCATCGTACCACCTTTTTGAATGATACCAGATACACTTTTTATACTCATCTCGTGGATATCACCGGCCATAAGACCTTCATAACCACGGTTGACACCGTACACTTCCAGCCCGTAATATTTGCCTGCACGTACAACGGCTCTCACCGCCGCATTCATGCCTGGCGCATCACCGCCACTTGTCAATACTGCTATTCTCTTCATAACTTTCGATCCTCTCCCTAACCAAACCTGCTCATCCATCAAATACCCTTACACACTCATCATTTGCAAATATCACATCTACAAATACTCCTTTAAACATTATATCATATAACTGCAAATTTTTTGACTAGCGTCTGTGCTATTTATGATACTTCTCGCCCGAAATGATTGTATTCCAACGATAAAGTTGCTCTAATAATACCACACGCATGAGTTGGTGTGGATAGGTAATCTTGCCAAAAGAGATGCATTTATCCGTGTGCTGACGAAGTTCATCCGTGAGACCGTCCGAGCCACCGATGATATACGTCATGTGCGAGGTGCCTGAAACCGCGAGTTTTTCAATGTCATGCGCCATGCCATCACTTGTAATGAGCTCGCCACGCATGTCTAGGGCGCAAATGTAGGAACGTGTCATGGGCGTTGTTGCGACGTTTGATTTTCCAGATTTGGTGGGCTTGGTAGATTTGGTGGATTTTCCAGATATGTCAGATTTGGAATCGAGTCCGAGTTTCTGCATCATTTGCTTACACTCCTGCTCAGAATTGGACTCCTTTAGCTCAATGACTTCGGTTTTGCCATATCGCGTGAGGCGTTTTAGATATTCTGCGCAAGCATCTTTGAGATATGTTTCTTTTAAATTGCCGACACAAATAATACGATTATTCAATTCGACTCCTTTATTTATGCAGAAATTGTCACCCCCAGCGCGCGCTCTGTCGCTCTCGCTGTGGGTGACAATTTCTGCTACAATGCACCGTCTTATTATACTAAATTGAAAGGGTTGAATGCGCCGCTTGAGCATAGCTTGCAGTCGGAGCAATCTCCTTCACAGTTTTCGTCGTCAATGATGTCGTCACCGAACGCACCTAAGTCCCTTGTGCCTGCGATGATCGAGCGAATTTGCACGTTTTCCATGTCAACCCGCCATGAACAGGTATCAATGCTATCGTTGATATATAGATTGTCACTACTCCAGAATAGGGAAATGGGTACCGTCATAAATTTATCTTCATCGTCAGGGTCTGGTACTCTGATGGGGCGAATGATTACGGTGGTATCATAATGGACATCAGCTTGAGCCGCGCCGATTGTCACCTCCACCGCCATCGTTGTCATGGCATCGGTCAATGCGCCATCCTCGTCGAATTTAATGCTGTTTGTGATGACATCGATACCGAGTGAGAATGGATTGTAGCAATGAATCGGTCCATTCTGTGTATTGATTATCGTCAGGCTTGCAGGCTCACAGGTTGCAAGTTTTCCAGACTCGTAAAATTTCAAACCCGATTTGACTTTTAGTTCGCCAATTGGCGTATTTACCACGATTTGCTCATCGGGCCAGAACGTAATCGACTTCACTTTTCCAGATTTGTAAAATCTTATGTTTTGTAATTTTGAGGAGATGTGACCAACACTTGTATCAAGCTCAATCGTCGTCAACCACTCTCTTTCTTCTTTCTCACTCCAGCCAAACCCAATCTGTGCATACCTTTGAAACACGGCATTCAGACTGCCATCTTCGTGAAATGTCACAAATTCAGCCTTAATATCGCCAACACTCGTATGGACAACATCTTGCTCTTCAATATGAACACTTTTCAGAGTCACGCCATCCTTGTGATAATTGACAGGAAACTTGTCTTTCCGCCTATAGCCAGGTCCCGACGTATGTGGCGTAAAATCACCATATGCGGTATGTATCGTATCCATTTTTATTACATCCATTTTTTGGTTTCCTATTCTTTGATGGTTCTATATGAGATCATCAAACATGCGCTTTACCACCGTCCGTTTCTTGATAAACGATCGGATGAACAGCACGATAATCAGGGAGGCGATTGCAACAATTGCGGCAATCAAGCGATAGAAATTATCGGTCAACAGTAACGGAATGCTATCATCGCCAGTAAAGCTATATCTAAAGACATATAATTGCAATCTGTCCCGAATTGGCGTATAGGCGATGAGTGCAACATAGGCTGCGACATAACATAGTGTGATTGGAATGCACGCGGCACTCGTGTATCGGAGGATTTTCTTTTGGTTATTTACAAAAAGCATCAAGCTACACAATACAAGAAGAATGAACATGATAATGGCAGCAATCAAGCTGACATCGAGCGCATATCGCGCTTTGGTCAAGATGTGGATATCACCAACGGTGAATACATTCCTTTCTACCCCTTGAAACGCCGTATTCAGTGATAAATCATTTTTGTGTGCAATGAAATCACTAAAATATTCTGCAAGATTATCGTCGCTTATATCCATACGCATCTCTGTATGAAGATTCGATTGCGTAAATTCATACGTGTACATATCAGGAATCCGTACCAAAACATTGGTGATTGCTGAAATCAAAAATAGTGGCAAAATGATTGCGATGAGCACACCAGAGAGTCGTGAAAGCACTGTAATGGCAACATCGGCTTTGTCGATGCGATCCTCTGTTAATCCGATGATGTTTTTGTAAATGTTTTTTCGTACGCGCCTACTGTAGCCCATGTTTCAATTCCTACTATCATTATATATCTTTGATTTATATATCTTCTAATTTCTATTGATTTTGGACAAAATATCATCCAATCCACACTATCTCTATATCATACCAAGTTTCTCCAGTGCATGTAAAATGCCATCATCCGTGAGGTCTAATGTCGTCACGTCTGCGCGTTTTTTCAATTCAAGATGCGCATTGCCCATTGCCACAGAAAGCCCAACGTAATCGAACATCTCCAAATCATTGAGTTCATCGCCAAATGCCATCGCATTGTCAGCAGTAAGTCCGAGTCTTTTGACAACGGCAGCGATGCCCTTCGCTTTCGAACCAGTGCGCGGAATCACATCGTATGCGTACTCATGCCATCTCAAGATGCGGATTGCCCCTGTCACGGCTGGTGGTAGTTCGAGTTCATCTTGCGTGAACAACCACATCTGAAACACGTCATTATCAATATAGAAAAATTTATCAATCGGCAGGTCGTCGTGAACATTGCTTAATGCGCCACGCGCGTAGTCTGACCATTTGCTGATTGCGGATCCATTTGCACCCACAAAGCCATAGGAAATGCCAAGAGAATCAGCCCACTGTGTCAGGATTGTGATTGCAGACGGGGTGATTGGATTCTTGTAAATACTGGCTCCCGTTGATGTCAACGCGTACTGCCCATTAATCGTAACGTAATAGTCTGCGCCAAGCGCCTTGATGTCATCGGGTAAAGCGTAGTAGCTTCTGCCCGTCGCAATCGCTGTCAGATAGCCAGCATCCTGAAGCCGTGTAATCGCCTCCGCCGCAGAATCCGGCAGATACGCAGTGTTCTTCACCTTCAAAGTATCGTCCACGTCAAAGAAAACGATGCGAATATCTTTCGCCGCCTGTAGCACGCTATCTGTAATCAATGTCATACTAAATTTCTCTCCTTATGTATCACAAGTTATGGCATCACAAGTCTTGTATGTTTTCTGGTGACACGCAGACCCTGTTGCGTCCGCTATTTTTCGCCATATAGAGCGCGTTGTCAGCTCGTGCGAGCAAGTCGTCAAGCCTAGCATTGGCGCCGATTGAAGATGCGACACCAAAACTGCAAGTCTGACGAATCATAGTTCCTTCCGCATCACCAACGAAGATATCCAAAACCTCGAGCTTTGCCCTCAATCTTTCGGCAAGTTTCACTTCTGCGCCCGTGCTACTATCTGGCGACAATATGACAAATTCTTCACCACCGTATCTAGCTAGTATATCATATTCTCGCACGCTAGACCGAACTGTTGCACTCACCACTTTCAAAACCATGTCGCCCGCAAGATGACCATAGGTGTCATTCACGCGTTTAAACCAATCTAAATCGAAGATGATGACACTCACCTCTGTACCCGTATGCGCCGCTTGGTTTATTGATTTTGCAGACAGTTCCATAAAATGTCTGCGATTGTAGAGTCCAGTGAGTTCGTCCGTATATGCGGCATTTTCAAGCTTGAGCATGAGGTTATTGTTCTCCGTGATGTCCTGTATTAAGACGATATATCCAACGCGCTGTGCTTCGATTGTCACCTTATTGACCCATGCTGTAAACACGCGCCCGTCCTCCTCAGACAGTCTGAACCGAATATCTGTATCGACAGGGCAGTATGTCAAATCCAATAAAAGCGTCGGCCAATGCACGATGTTCTCGATGGACTCGCCCTTTGGAAGTGTCGTGAGATCGGGAAATATCTTCTTCGCAATTCGGTTGGCGTCGATATATTTCATTTCTGTGTCCATATAAATCAACCCATCTCGCATCACATCCAACGTTGTGACATATGCACCTGATGCAAAATCGAAAAGATCGTATTTTAGCACAAAAAGATACATGCCAACATTCGTAATAGCGAGCGCATATGGTGTAAAATTCAGCCCATACGCATTTGTGGAAAGCACATAGGTCGTCATGATATAAAATAGATTTGAAAGGACTGGTGCCCACGCACCGAGCAGCATCAGCAGAAGGGGGCGGCGCATATTTTGATTCCATTGTTTCATGCGCCCGATGATGATAAAGCTAGAGATGAGTATGCAAATGATAGAAGTTACAGGCGTCAGATAATAAAGTGGTCCCGTCTTGACAATTTCAAGTCCAGAAATAGACGTACTCGATGAATATCGATACGCAGAATACATGAGGTGATTCCGCTCCACCGTCCAGACAACAGCCGTCTCGAGCAATACAATCAACATCAAGACAAATCTCAGCTTTCGAATGATCTTACAGTCACAATAATCCGCAATGAAAATCAAAAACATCGGACTCATCGTGCACGCGCCGACATACATGACTTTGACGCCAGCCAGTGCCGAAGCCGTATCCGAGCTTGTAATCTCCATCAGATAGCCAAGTGCATAAAATAACATGCCAACAAGGCAATACATAAAATAGTTTTTTTTCTCACTCTTGCACCGCACATTTGTGACGTGAATCAGCATAAGGGTAATTAGTATTACAAGTATCACCAATATTTTGGTGCAATTTTCCAGCATATTTATCGATCCTTCCATCGTATTACGAGTCTACACGTACCATTACGGCTCTAGCGTTGCCATCGATATTAATTCAATTATATGACAATTCTCAAGTATAGTAAATGATTGTCTACAAATATTAAAGTATTTTATAGAGTTCAGGAATCTTACAGATTTATGATATAATAATTAGTGGAAATACTTTAGAATTTACTGATTGATAGATAGACATTGTGAGGATTAAAAAATGATAAAAGTAGGAATCATCACGGCAAGTGATCGCAGTTATAAGGGAGAGCGCGAAGATTTATCTGCGCCCAGAATCACTGAGATATTGGCGACGTATGAAGAGTTTGCCGTCGAATCTGTCGACATTTGCCCCGATGAGCAAGAGATTTTAAGTGCCAAGATGGTGCAAATGTCAGACGAATGCGCCATCGATTTGATTCTAACCACCGGTGGGACGGGATTTGCGCCTCGAGATGTCACCCCTGAGGCGACACTTGCGGTAATCGAGAAACGCGTACCTGGCATACCCGAGGCGATGCGTATGCACAGTTTGGAATCGACAAACCGCGCAATGCTTGCACGGCAAGAAGCTGGCATCCGAGGAAAGACGCTGATTATCAATCTTCCTGGCAGTCCAAAAGCCGTGAGCGAGACGTTGCCATTTATCCTGCCAGCAGTGATTCACGGCATCGATATGTTGCGCGGCGAAGACCACTAAATTCGTAGAATAGAGAGGGTTCATAATGCTTCAATTTACTTCAATTGCAAGTGGCAGCAGTGGGAATTGCTACCTTATAAAACATGGCACAGATGCGATTCTCGTCGACGCAGGCATCAGTGCAAAGCGGATTCTTGACGGAATCCAGCGTAGCAAGACGAAGCGCGATCATGTGCGCGCATTGCTCGTTACACATGAGCATACCGATCATGTCGGTGGTGTGCGCGTGCTTAAGAAAAGATTGCCACATCTACATGTTGTCGGAAGTAGCGATACCGTCGCATCGATTGATGAGAGTGTGCATGCCGACGCCGAATACATCGAAGGTGAACAAGAGCTATCGATTGGTGAAATGGACGTAAAAGCATTTAAAATCAGCCACGATGCAGTAGCACCACTTGGATATAAAATCAGTGTGCGCGGCGAGAAGACGATTGTGATTTTGACGGATACTGGTTATGTGACGCCAACTGCGTTGCGGCATGCAATGGAAGCCGATATCCTCGTGATGGAAAGCAATCACGATATCACCATGCTACAAAATGGTCCATATCCATACTATCTCAAACAACGAATCCTATCCGATAAGGGTCATCTAAGCAATGAAAGCTGTGCCGAAGCCATCTGCTATATCATGAAGGAACATTCGAAGAAACGCTTACTATTTTTGGCACATCTGAGTAAAGATAACAATACACCGCGCAAGGCATTTGATACGACACACAATCTGCTCACGTCGGAAGGCTTTGAGTTCGGACGCGATTTTTATCTGAAAGTAATGGATCGCGATAAACAATCTGCGCTGTACGAAATCTAATGATAAAAATCTAATGATAAAAAACGAATTATATATGTTTACAAAGCGTCTTATAATCACAGTACGTGCAGGCGGTCTCAGTCTCTTTTGATTTTGATAGACCGCTGCGCTGTGTCCATTTCTGGGGTTTGCGCATGGGCTTGATGTCAAAAATGCCATCGGTTAAGTCTGTTACATGCGATTCAATGGTCTCCCAAGATAGATTCATCACATCTTCAAAATCATATACTTTCTCATCCATTTGGTAAGGTCTGCTGTCCCTGCTTTCGCCATCTTGTTTGTAGGCTTTGACGAGTTCTTGTTTGATATGATCTGCTGTGACATGTCCAGTATCCTTTATATCAATGAGATTGTCGGGTATCTTTTGGTAATAGGCATATTGGGGGTCTTTATGGAGACCGACAGATGCGGCTTTGAGATACACGATTAATTGCTGTTGCCAGCCAGAGATTGCCCACGCGGGGTTGTATTCGGCGGCGCCAGTCTTGTAATCTGTGATGCCGACACTTCCCGATGCGAGGATATCGACGCGGTCAATGATGCCTTCGATACTTGCGCCACCGAGTTTGATTGCAGGAAGCGTGGACGCGCTACCACCATGTTTTAAAGCGGTATCGTTTGTATCATTTGTATCGTCCGCATTGATTGTATTGATATTGTCAGAATGGTGTGATATATCATCGCCAAAACGAACTTCCGTCTGCACATCAACGATATCCATTGACGCTAAGGATGCTGGCATGACCCATGCGGCATCTTCAAGCAGCCTTGCAACTCTGCGTTTCTTGTAGCTATCATATGCCGATCTTGAGAGAATTTCATCGCCATAATTCGCCGCGACCTCTTCGAATATTTCGTGCATCGCTTGCTGACTGACTTGCCTTGATTCGAACTCTTCGTAGCCTTTGTTTAATACAAAAAGCGCATATTTTGCCATTGATTCGTGGACTAAGTTTCCGATATCCATGCTGTTCACGGTGGTATCTTGCTTTTCTCTGAGTCGAAGCCCTCTGGACATGAGGAACGCAAACGGGCATTTGCTGTATTGCTCGAGACCTGATGGCGATAATTTGATTTCATTGTCATGATTTCGCGTGAGCAGTTTTCTTGCGCGCAGTGCGCCAATACGAATATCCTCTGATTGCAAGAATGCATCGAGAGAGATGTTTTTTGTATGAATCGGTGTATGCGTGCTAGATTGATAGAGCTCATTGTACAGTAACTGAAGCAGTCGGAACTCATGATTGGCAGAATTGGTATTGCCACGCGTCTGTTGTTGTTTTCCATGTTGTCCATATCGCAAATCATCACGCAATTTACTCACGGCATTTAAGAAATACGCTTTTGAGGTATGCCTTGTCTGAATCATGTCTAAATCAATCAAGTCAGGCTGCGATGCGATGTCTTTGTGCAATTGCAAATGGAGCAATTGCTGTATGCGTAATACGACTTCTGCAGGTTCACCATTTTTGCCACCCACGGGCGAATAGCTCAGATAGAGATACTCGGAAGGCTTGCTCAAGTTGTTGTAAATGGCAAGTTCTTCGCCACCCGTGAGTCCTGTCGATGCATTGCCGATATCAAGTCCCATCTCACTCATCTCGTAGATTTCCGAATCGCTAAATAAAGTCTGCGGACTGTGACTGAGTGGCAGAATATCTTCCGTTGCGTGAAGTACGAAGACAGCTTTGACGCCTGATGTCCTGGTTCGCAGCATGGTACCTACCGTTACTTGATCGATAGATGGTGGAACAATGCCGATATCAATTTGAGATAATCCAGTTTTGGTTAATCTTAGGAATTCTTTCATGCTTAGTTTTGTATCTGTTAACACAAGCTTTAAGCCTGAAAGAATTTTATCGATGGCGGCAGGGGCTTGTAACATCTCCGAGGCGTATGTCATAAGATCATCGGCATCTTGCTGATGATCATCTGTATTGCAAGCCTGTACATTCAGAGAATCTGCAAGTTGATTCGTCCTTGCATATAAGGCAGATAACACTGCGGATAGCCCATCTACAATCGATTGGCAGGTTCTTTTACCTGTCAATGCCTCATGCCAAGTTGCAAGTTCCTCGTAAATCAGCGCCCGTTTTGTATCTAACGCTGCGAGTCGTGTTTCGCCATATTCCTTCTTGCCATATCGCAAAGGCTTTGACCATGCAGTCAAACCGCGGAGCTTATAGCGTACCGCATAGTCATAGATATCGTCGAATTCTAGGCGTGAAAAGGAGTTTGATTGTTCTTGCTTCCCTTCGAAGAACAATCCTGTATCCATTGCGGAGAAAATGTCTTCCGTCTTATAGCCATAAGCTTCGCATGCAAGCATGGATAGAAGAAGCACCGACGCTGGATTCTTATCAATGCTACGTCTCATATCCATAAATGCTGGTATATTGTATTCGTCAAAAACGCGTTTTAATGTCCGTAGCTTTGCATCACGGTCATTGGTTATAACGAGAATGTCGCGATATCTGAAATGCTCATCGCGGACGAGTTTACTGATGCGTATTGCGGCATCCTGTGCTTCGGCATAGGGACTTGAAGCATGGACGATTTCGACATGTGGCAATGCGGAATCTTGTTCAGAAGCAGATTCTATGACATTTGTAGAATTTCGATTAACATCGGCATACAGGTAGCGTTCAATATGTCTGAATTCTGGCAAGATGTCTGCCAGTGCATAAGTATCGCTGATGTCCACGATTTCGACATTTGCACCGAGGTTCTTTGCTAAAGCTCTTAGGCGTTTGCTCATATCTGCGGTGACCCGAAAACAATCGTCCTCTCGACCGCCCGTGAGTAAGATGTGCATACCTTTGGCATATCTGCAGATATCAAGTAGCACATCGGCTTGTACGGAGGTGAAATAGTCAAAGCCATATATCCAGATTTCGCAATTTTTAACATAATTGGATTTGTCGAGTTTGTTTCTGATTGCAAGAAGCTTATCCACGCTATCGCTAACCGCGCGTGATTCTAAAATCTGATTGTATGCCGTATAGACATGTCTGACGTCTCTGAGTTTTTTTGACAGCATATCGGATTCGCCGTCAGGAAGCATCTCCGGTGTGATACCGGAGTTTTTCAGTTCACCAATCGTCGCCGCAAGCGCATTCAAAAAAGAGGATGACATCTCAAGACCTTTGTAAATCTCGAGTTCTTCCTCTCTATTGCCCGTGATATAAGAAAGCAACATGTATTTTTCAAATTCGTCGATGGACGGGTCGCGCCCGCCGCCCGTCTCATGATAAATTCGTGCGGCAAGCCTTGAAATACTGAGAATCTCCGTATGCATGAGCCCTTTGGTGCCAAGGGCGTACGTCACATCACGCTCCGCAGAGACTTTCGACTGTTCTGGAACGATGACAATCTTTTCTTTTGCATCGCTTGTATGGATGCCATCTGCAATGAATCGCATGACATCAGTATGTGCATTGTGGTTGATGATTTTTAACATAAGTTGACCTCTACTGCTCAATCAAGTCACTCGGTAGCAACTCGTAAAGTGCCCAGACTAAATTGTTACGATCAATTGGTTTGGAGATGAATCCGTCAAAGCCTTCTTTTCTGAACATCTCCTCGACGCCAGAAATCGCATTGGCGGTGAGTGCTACGATGGGCAGATGCGTTGCCGGTTCTGGATTATCAGGATTGTTTTCAGCGCGCTCCCGCTCCTCTTTACGGATGACACGTGTGGCTTCAATGCCGTCCATAATTGGCATCATGTGATCCATCAATACGAGATCAAAATGTTCTTTTTCAATCAGATGGATTGCCTCTTGACCATTCAATGCAACCTCAGTCTGTACTTCCAAGAACTCAAGCATGTAACGCGTAATCTCAAGATTAATCTCGACATCATCCACAATCAAAACACGCGCGTTCCGTGCTGTAAATTGAGGTATGTCTGCATCGTTATGTTCGAGGTCATTGATCGTCCCCGCTTGAAGTGGCAGGATGACCGAAAATGTGGAGCCTTCGCCATAGACACTCTGCACATAGATGCTACCGCCCATCAATTCGCAAAGTTTTTTCGTGATTGCAAGACCGAGTCCCGTGCCTGTGATATGTTTGTTGCGCACTTGATCCAGTTGCGAAAATTCCTTAAAAAGTTTATATTGTTCGTCCTCTTTGATGCCGATGCCCGTATCTGTAACCCAGATACACAACGTTTCATCAGGGCCCTTGGATACTTTGAAGAAAACCTTTCCTTGCGGCGTATATTTGTAGGCATTATTTAGCAAATTCACGATAATCTGCCGAAGCCGTTTGCCGTCAGAATAGATGACTTGCGGTAAATCCGCAGCAAATTCACACGAAAATATCAAACTTTTGCCAGCCATCATCAAGGTAAAGAGCGCTTTCATCTCTGATAACAACTTTGACAAATCGAAATATTCATTTAGAATCTCTACTTTACCTGCTTCTATCTTCGAGAAGTCAAGCAAGTCATTGATGAGATCGAGTAAATTGATTGAAGAAGTCTTAATCTTCGTCACCAAATCTCTCTGACGTGCGTTGAGACTTGTATCTTCAATCATGCTTGTCAGACCGATTACCGCATTCATTGGCGTCCGTATCTCATGCGAGATGGAGGCTAAGAAATCTGATTTTACGGCATTTGCCCTCTCAGCCTCTCTGCGTGCATTTGTAAGGCTCGTTGTGTCATAGAACAACATGATGAAGCCTTCGCTGCCGCCATCATCATTTACAAGGATACTTAATTCTACAAGATAATCGCGATAGTTGCCATCCCTTCCAAAATCTAGCTGTAGTGACATCTCCATATTGTTGTCACCAGTGCCCGCGACAAAATCTCGAGCCATTTGCCGAATCTGTTCAATGCTTTCTGCCGGTAAAATATCCCCTAAAATGTCACTCAGAATCCGATCTTTGACCAGTGCAGCACTTGGAACCCCAATTGCGCGTAGAAAAGAATCGGAGCAAAATTGAATCTTGCCCGCGGTACTAAAAAATAGAATATAATCACGTATGTTTGCTAGAAGTAGGTTCATGTTCAGTTCAAGATTGGATCGCTCCATTTTGACAATATCATTGAACTGTTGCCTTGCCTCAAGCGTTATCTGGTTGCGCGCAAGGAGCTTGTCTTTACGCTCTAAAGCACGCTGAAGTTTATTGTTTTCGCGAAGAAGTCTCTTGTTTTCCTCGGCCAATTGATTATTGTTATCCGTAGGCATATTCTTTTCCCGTTGTATACAGTCTTAGAAGACACAAGCGATTAGCGTGCAATTGTGGTAACGATTGACAAGCCTGCCAGAACCGTCCGTTGTTGGAATTGGACAAAGTTCGCCACCACCATAGGTAAATTGATAGGGAATGCCCTCTGGTCCAAAACAATCTTCAACCTTTTCGGCTTCCTCCTCTGGATTAAATTCGAGATTAAAATAGCGCCCGATGCAAGAATAGATGAGGATTCCCTGTGTATCGGGATCTTTGTCAATCTGTTTTATAGCTTCATCGGTCGACTTGATGATTTCATTGCGGTCGAAATACCCCACACTAAGGATGGATCCTTCTGGAATCGAGCCACCACAGACAGCGTAGCCTTCCGGCGTAACCATGAACATCACGCGAATCAATGGCGCCGCACCGTCGTTAAAATCTACAATATAAGGGAATGAATTCACACCCTCGAAGATGCCATCTTTATTCAGTTTCAGACCTTGGCTGATGAGAAATTCGCTTACCGACTTCCCATTAATCTCAAGCAGTTGGACACCATCACTTTTCGTGACGACGCCTTTGTCTTTTGAAATCTTTTCTTGCGAAATAGTCGCGAGATGAAAACGTGGTTCAATATCACCATAGACAAGAATGTAGGCAAGACGATCCGCAGCCGCATCACCGTTATAAATGACCTGACTCGAATGGTAATCTGGCGTGTCGTCCACTGCTAAGACTCCAAAACAAGGAATACCACCAGTTGCCTCATCAATTGTGTTGTTAAAGAAATCGCCGCCAACGTTCATCGACAACGGGGCGTATGCAATGACAAGCTTTGGAAGTTCAGGTTTCGCATCGGCATCGGCATCGGTACGATCAGAATCGGCGAAACTTGCCTCAAAACTGCGTTTAATAATGCTTGCATCCTCGCTCTGAATCGGATCTGTCCACGCTACCTTAAACGACACGTCATCGCTCGTAAGAACCGTGAGTGTCAGCTGCGTGAGGTCATCAGCACCTGATGCTGTCGTACCAATCGTCGTGATACCAGCAATGGCAAATGGCACCACTTCTGCCAACGCCTTTACGACGCCCGATTCAACATAGGCAGGGATACAGCTTACAATTCCGACAGAATTGGCGTATAAATCCCCGTCGAAATCAATTTGCTCTTGAATCTGTTCTAACGCATAATCGATATCGTCTATTTCATCTGTAAATGCAATAAGTGTCTTAACCATATTGTACCTCCTACCCAAAATTCGAAATAATCTGTATGATTTAACATATAATATTCTGATTATATCACAAATGCCGCCATGTACGAGACTGACGGCATTTAAAGTTGGTTACGATTCTGTTTCACGCGCAACTAGATTCGTCGCATCGTATTTTTCTCTGAGTTTTGGTTTCTCAATCTTGCCTGTTCCATTGCGTGGAACTTTGTCGAAGATATAATGACGCGGTCTTTTGTATCTTGGCAAAGCCTGCGAGATGCGCTCTAGTTCTGCTGCATCAATGGACTGGCCTGCATCATCTTCATGCAGTTCAATGACTGCGACAGCAATCTCACCGAGCCTTTTGTCCGCCATACCGATGACAGCAATATCTTTGATATAGGCCTCTTTGCGGAAAAAGTTTTCAATCTCAACGGGATATAGATTTTCGCCACCCGTGATGATGACATCCTTCTTGCGATCGACAAGATGAATAAACCCATCTTCGTCAAGTTTTGCCATATCGCCCGTATAAAGCCAGCCATCTTTCAATGTAGCAGCCGTAGATTCGGCGTCTTTATAATATTCTTTCATGAGCCCAGGACCTTGAAGAATCAACTCGCCAACATCGCCCTGCGCGACATCTTCACAATGCTCGTCGACAATTCGCGTCAGCCAGTCATGACCAGCTTTGCCGATGGCACCAACTTTGTGCTCATTTTCAATGCCAAGGTGGACAGCGCCTGGTCCGATGGACTCGGATAATCCATAGTTCGTATCATAACTGTGATTTGGGAAGATTTCCTTCCAGCGCTTGATGAGGCTTGGCGGGATTGGCTGTGCGCCCATATGCATGAGGCGAATGGCTGATAAGTCAAGGCTATCCAAATCGACATTACCAATCTCGATTGCATGAATCAAATCCTGCGCCCACGGCACAAGCAACCAGATAATCGTCACTTTTTCACTCGACAAAGTATCGAAGATGAGCTTCGGATCTGTGCCTTTTAACAGCACACCTTTCGATGCACTCATCAAACTGCCGAACCAATGCATCTTCGCGCCCGTGTGATAAAGCGGCGGAAGAAGCAAGAAGACATCGTCCAATTCTTGATCATGATGTGCCTGCTCCGTAATCGCACTCGAATAAAGCGAGGCATGTGTGTGCAAAATCGCTTTTGGGCGCCCCGTCGTACCCGAAGAATAATAAATTGCGGCATTGTCATCCTCGTTGATATCGACACTTGGCTTTGAAGTATGTGCATCAGCCATGTTCAATTCATAACTCGCCGCCCACTCTGGTTTATCGAGACCAACATAATAAAAATGTTTGACCGATGTCTCAAGTTGTACACGCACGAGTGCCACGCGCGAAGTAAATTCCTGTGAGAAAAATAATACTTTACACTCCGCCCACGTCACCGCATATGCAATCTCGTCCGCATCATAACGGAAATTCAGCGGTACCGCGATCGCACCCGCTTTTAAGATACCAAAATAAATCGGCAGCCATTCCAATGAATTCAATAGAAGGATACCGACTTTATCACCTTTGCGTATACCATGTGCTCTCAACAGATTGGCACAGGCATTTGCCCGCATATCAAACTGCGCCCATGTTAATTCTTTTCTAAATATGGCGGCATTTCCACCAGATTCTACAAGAGAATACTCCTGCCAAAGAAGATTCTTCGCTTGGTCCTTTTCTGGATTGATATCAACTAATGCAACGCGCTTGCCATGCGCTACGGCATTTCTTTCAAGAAGATCTGTAATGATCATGATTACCTCTCTATGCTAATAATCAAGACAAATTTATATACACGCAAGCTTCGTGCAGGTTGCGTGTATATAAATTTGTCTACCTTTTTTCAATGTATCGTAAGATATCCATCGCATCGTATACTACGACATCGGGCTTCTCTTTCGCTGTGAGATTCTGCCGCTTTGCAGGTGGAATCGCAATAGACCAATCGACTAGGACCGTCGAAACCCCTGCAGCTTTTGCTGCGTGAATATCGTGAAGGGTATCACCAATCATGATGGTCGATTCAGGTTTACTTCCAATTCGCTCCATTGCAAGCAAAAGAAGCATTGGATCTGGCTTTGCGCGAGGGACATCATCTGCAGTGACAATGACATCAAAAAGTCCCGTCACTGAGAATTTATCGAGACCGATCAGCGTCGTGTTGCGCAGTCTGTTTGTCACCATTGCAATCTTGTAACCGCGATCTTTCAACGTATGAATCAGCTCATACATACCCGGAAACATCTCAATCAGTTCTTCGTACATTGTATTTTGAAATTCACGATAGGTGTCAATCGCTTCTTCTATAGGCAGGTGTGGATAGCGACTTCTCATCGTCACATCCATTGGCTCGCCAAAGGTGTCCATAATTTCTTCCGTAGACATGTACCGATTGTCGTACGTCTTTATTGTATGTCTCCATGACTTGAAGATCAGCTCATTGGTGTCCATAAGCGTCCCGTCAAAATCGAAGAACACCGTATCGAACTGTGCCTGCCCCATATTTCCCCCTTTGTATGATGCGTAAATTTAACTGTGCATTTCTAGCGTTGTTTGAGTTTCTCGTTGATAAACAAGTCGAGATCCCCATCCATCACCGCGTTGACATTGCCTGTCTCGGCATCCGTTCGATGATCCTTAACCATTGAATATGGGTGAAATACGTAAGACCTAATCTGCGAACCCCATGTAATTTGCGAATAATCACCTGCGAGTTCGGCAAGACTCTCCTTGTGCTCCTCTTCTTTTAGTTCGATGAGTTTACTCATAAGCACTTTCATCGCCGTCTCTTTATTTTGATGCTGCGAGCGTTCATTCTGGCAAGATACGACAATATTGGTAGGAAGATGTGTAATCCTGACCGCTGAATCCGTCTTATTGATGTGCTGTCCGCCCGCGCCACTCGCTCTGAATGTATCGATGCGAATGTCCTCCGATGCGATGTCAACATTGATATCTTCATCGATTTCAGGCATGACATCAACAGATGAAAATGCCGTATGTCTCCGCGCTTGCGAATCAAACGGCGATATACGTACAATTCGATGTACGCCTTTTTCATTTTTAAGATATCCGTAGGCATTTTCGCCCTCGACCAAAAATGTCGCAGACTTGATGCCGCCATCACCTAAATCCTGAAAATCATAGATTTTGACTTTGTAGCCATGCTTCTCGGCGTACCTTGTATACATACGAAGAAGCATCTCTGCCCAATCTTGAGCGTCCGTGCCACCACTGCCTGCATGAACCGTTACGATTGCATTGTTGCTATCATAAGGTCCATCGAGCAAGGTCGCAAGTTTTGCATCTTCGAGGCGTTTCGTCCACCGCCTGTATGCAATCTGTGACTCCTCCGCAAGACTAGCATCATCTTCCTCTTCTGCAAGATCCAGCATAATTTCCAGTTCTTCCAAGTCCGAATTCAAATCATCATAGAGCGCAATCTTATTTTCAAGACGCTTCTTTTCTTTGAGCAATTTCGTCGCCCGCTCATGCTCGTCCCAGAATCCAGGTTGCTCGCTTGTCGTATTCAGCTCGTCCAGACTCTGCCTGAGCGATTCCAAATCTAGCGCAGCACCCAAATCCTCAAGACTATCATGTGCATCTTTTAATTCAAAACGTATCTGATCGACTTCGATCATACCTACTGTCCCCTCTTCGTACTCATTAAATTCTCTCGCTACCCAAGGTAAAGATGATTAACACATAATCACCCGAGTAGTAGAAGCTACGCGCACGCGCTCGCATTTGCAAATGAGCGTGTGGGCGTGTGGCTTCTCCTGCGGCGACAGTGCTTACGCGTCTTTACCGCAACAATTTTTATATTTTTTGCCGCTGCCACATGGACAAGGGTCATTACGCCCAATCTTCGGCGCATCACGCGTCACAGGCTCATGATTCTTTTCCTTTGATTCTTTTGGGGCAGCCTGCGGTCCATTGCCACTAGCCGTTGCCATTACAGGGCTACCGGGCACTGCATGCGAGATACCATCACTGACATCTTCTTTGACTTCTTTGCCAACTTCGACAATCTGCTTACGTACAGATTGGGTATCGACACTGACACCAAGACAATACTTGACTGTATCTTCTTTAATCTGCTCCAGCATGAGATTGAACATATCATAGCCTTCGTTCTTGTACGCATCAATTGGATTCTGCTGGCCAATGGCTCTTAGGCCAATACCCGTTCTAAGCTGATCCATCGCGTCGATCTGATCCATCCAAAGACTATCGATTACTCTGAGCAAAATCATACGCTCGAGATCACGCATGCGCTCGTCACCGATTTCAGTTTCTTTATCCTCATAAATGCCCAAGAACTGTGCTTCCAAATCTTCTTGAAGACCTTCGAGCGATAGGTGCTTTAACTCAGCTTCTGGATAGGTATGCAGTTCGTAATTTTTGCTATAGCCCTTGAGTGTCCTCGCGAGCAGTTCAAAATCCCACTCTTCTGCGTATTTGGAACCCATTGCGGCATTTTCAGCGGACTCTTCTACAAGTCCGAGCATCATACCAACAATCTTGTCTTTCAAATCCTCGCCGTCGATGACTCTGCGTCTATCGCTATAGATTGTCTCACGCTGCTTGTTCATGACATCGTCGTATTGAAGGACGTACTTTCTGATTGAGAAGTTCTTGCCTTCCACACGTTTCTGCGCGTCTTCGATACGCTTTGACAAAATACGAGCTTCGATTGGCTCGCCCTCTGGCACACCAAGTGCGTTGACGATGGATTGCATACGTTCGCCACCAAAGAGTCTCAGTAGTTCATCTTCCATAGATAGGAAGAATTGGGTATAACCAGGATCGCCTTGACGACCTGCACGACCTCTTAACTGATTGTCGATACGTCTGGATTCATGTCGTTCTGTACCGAAAATGACGAGACCACCGAGTTCGATGACTTTCTCGTGTTCACCGGCACGTTCCGTCTTATATTTGTCGTATAGTTCGCGATAAACTTCACGCGCTGCGAGAATTTCTTCATCTTCCGTTGGGATACGTGAAGATGCATAAGAAATTAGGTTATCGGAGTATTTGCGTTGCTGCTTGCCATCGGCATCTTTCTCCGTCATCTTAATCATGTCCGCTTTCGCTTCAAAATCAGGATTACCGCCGAGCAAGATATCCGTACCACGACCAGCCATGTTGGTTGCGATGGTTACGGCATTGAGACGACCTGCCTCTGCGACAATGCGTGCTTCCTTCTCATGCTGCTTCGCATTGAGGACATTGTGCTTGACGCCACGCTTCTTCAGCATATCACTGATCTGCTCGGACTTCTCGATGGAAATGGTACCAACGAGGATTGGCTGTCCAGTCTCGTGAATTGCGACAACGCGCTCAACGAGCGCCTCGAATTTGCCGATCTCGGAAGTATAGATGGAATCATTGTCATCGACTCTCTGAATCTCTACATTGGTCGGAATGACAACAACGTCCATGTTATAAATCTCGCGGAATTCCTCTTCCTCAGTCTTTGCAGTACCTGTCATACCTGCGAGTTTTTTATACATACGGAAATAGTTCTGAATGGTAATCGTCGCAAGTGTCTTACTCTCACGATTGACAATCAAGCCTTCTTTTGCTTCGATTGCCTGATGCAAGCCCTCACTATAACGGCGACCTTCCATCAGACGACCTGTGAACTCATCAACGATGAGAATCTCGCCATCTTTTACCACATAGTCCACATCACGCTGCATCATATTGATGGCTCTGAGCGCTTGGTTTATATGGTGATTAATCTCAATATTGTCAGGGTCTGAGAAGTTATCGATGCTAAAATATTTTTCAGTCTTTGCGATACCTTCCTCCGTAAGAGAGATGACATTGTCTTTCTCATCTTTCTCGAAATCCTCTTCGATTCGGAGTTTCTTGACGAAGACATCCGCTTGCTTATACATGTCGGTCGACTTGTCACCTTGTCCAGATATAATCAACGGTGTCCTTGCTTCATCGACGAGTATAGAATCGACCTCATCGACGATGGCAAAATTAAGTGGACGCTGCATGAGCTGCTCTTTGTAGATGACCATATTGTCACGAAGATAGTCGAAACCAAATTCATTGTTGGTTCCATACGTGATATCCGCATTGTATGCGGCTTGCTTCTCTTCGTCTGAGATGCCGTGTACAACAACGCCAACCTCTAATCCGAGGAAGTTATAAAGCTTACCCATCCACTCCGCATCACGCTTTGCAAGATAGTCATTGACGGTGATGACGTGTACGCCCTCACCTGCGAGCGCATTGAGATATGCCGGCAATGTTGCAACAAGCGTCTTACCTTCACCAGTCTTCATCTCTGCGATTCTGCCTTGATGCAAGGCGATACCACCGATAATCTGGACATAGAAGTGTTCCATATCCAGAACACGTTTCGATGCTTCTTTACAAACCGCAAATGCCTCAGGAAGCACATCATCTAAAGTCTCGCCATTTGCCACACGCTCTTTCAGTACGAAAGTTAGCTCGCGCAACTCCGCATCTGACTTCGTTCTCATGTCTGACTCATGCGCCATGACTTTGTCCGCAATCGCGCTAATCTTCTTGACTTCGCGCTTATTTAAGTCTGGTAATACTTTTTCTAAAAAACCCATCTCTTATATAGCCTTTCCTAATTTGTAGCTGCAAATGCAGCATAGATTGCCTGAATTGCTTGCCCAAAATCTGTACTGTTAACACCGACGATGATGTTGATTTCGCTTGAGCCTTGGTCAATCATGCGAATGTTGATATCCGCATCGAATAACGCCTTGAACAATTTAGATGCAACGCCGTGTTTGGAAGCCATGCCGCGTCCTACAGTCGCGATGAGTGAGACATTTTCAATGACGTCTATCGTGTCTGGAGCTAGCTTTCGCTCAAAATCTTCTAGAATATCCGATAGCTTATCTTCGAGATATTTGCTCGCAATGACTACGGATAATGTGTCAATTCCAGATGGCATGTGCTCGACGGGAACTTGATATTCTTCGAGGATGGAAAGCACTCTACGGATAAAACCGATTTCTGTGCTCATCATATTCTTATAAAATGCGATGACCGTGTAGTCCTTGTTGCCTGCAATACCTGTGATAATACCGCCCTCTTTGGCTTGTCCTTCATCGACAATAATCGTCCCTTTGTCTTCAGGCTTGTTGGTGTTGCGGATATTGATTGGAATGCCTGCAAGGCGCGCAGGATAGACGGCATTTTCGTGAAGCACCGACGCACCCATGTAGGAAAGTTCGCGAAGCTCTTTGTATGTAATTTCGTCAATACCCTTTGGATTATCAACAATTCTAGGATCTGCCATGAGGAAACCAGATACGTCCGTCCAGTTCTCATAGACTTCCGCATCCGTTGCTCTCGCTACAAGCGCACCCGTGATATCGCTGCCGCCACGTGTAAATGTCTTAATCTTGCCATCAGGCGTCGTACCATAGAAACCTGGAATGACGCCGTTTTCATGCTTTGCCAGTTCAATTGCCAACGCGTCATTGGTCTCCTCAAAGAGGAAACGTCCACGCGCATCGAACTTCACAAATGTCGCAGCATCTATAAAATCAAATCCTAAAAATGCCGCAATAATCTTGGCATTGAGGTACTCACCTCTGCTTGCGATATAATCCGAAGTTGTACCTTCTTCAAGGTTCTGCGAGATAATTGTGAATTCCTTTGCGATACCTGCATCGACTTCCAGGTTGGACTCGATTGCGATATATCTGTCATGAATGACCTGCAACACCTGCTCATATGTCACGTGCTTGTCAACGTGCTCTTTGCACAGATACAATAAATCTGTAATTTTATTGTCTGTGGAATACCGCTTTCCGGGCGCACTTACAACGACAAAACGTCTTGCCGGATCTGCTGACACGATTGACTTTATCTTCCTGATTTGGATATCATCGGCAACAGAGCTGCCGCCAAACTTTGCTACTTTTGTACTCAACTTATTATTCCTTTACAAAATACTCTTTTAACTTATCAACTAAGTCTGTCTTCTCCCAAGGAAGATCCAAATCGTCACGACCAAAATGTCCATAAGCCGCCACTTGTCTGTAGATTGGTCTCCTCAGGTCAAGCGCCTCGATAATCGCAGCAGGTCTGAAGTCAAATACTTCATCGATTGCATTGGCAAGCTGCTCATCGGTAATGCCATCTATTACAGTTCCAGCAGTATCTACCAAAATTGACATTGGTCTTGCCACGCCGATTGCATAGCTAAGTTCAATTTCAACACGCTTCGCGAGACCTGCGGCTACAATATTCTTTGCCACATAACGCGCCGCATATGCTGCTGAACGGTCTACCTTCGTTGGATCTTTTCCAGAAAAGGCACCGCCACCATGCTTTGCATAGCCACCGTAGGTATCGACGATAATCTTACGTCCTGTTAGACCCGCATCGCCGTTTGGACCACCGATGACAAATCGGCCCGTTGGATTTACAAAATACTTTGTATCATCATCGAGCAATTCCGCAGGAATCACTGTTTTGATGACTTTCTCGATGATATCTGCTCGAATCTGTGCATTTGTCACATCGGGATCGTGCTGCGTTGACACGAGAACCGCATCGATTCTTACGACTTTGTCGTCGTCATATTGAACCGTAACCTGCGTCTTGCCATCTGGTCTCAGATATGTTAATTCTCCAGATTTTCTAACTTCTGTAAGTCGTCGAGCGAGCTTATGCGCCCATGTAATCGGTGCTGGCATGAGTTCTTTCGTCTCATCACAAGCGAAACCGAACATGATTCCCTGATCGCCCGCACCAATCGCCTCGATGTTGTCATTGATCGTACCCTCTTTGTATTCAAGCGCTTCATCGACACCGAGCGCAATGTCTTCGCTCTGGTCGTGAATCGATGTCATAACGGCACAAGTGTGCCCATCAAATCCGTAATCGCTCTTTGTATAGCCAATATCGATGATGACGTCGCGTATCAAATTTGGAATATCTACATAAGATTCCGTTGATATCTCGCCGACAACCATTGCCAATCCTGTCGTTGTCACAGACTCAGCAGCAACTCTGCCATTTGGATCCTGTTTAAAAATCTCGTCCAAAATCGCATCGGATATCTGGTCGCAAACCTTATCTGGATGACCTTCTGTCACGGACTCAGAAGTAAAAAATCGTTTCATTAGAACCTCCTTATATAATAATTTTGGGGCAAATGTCGCCATTTGCGTATTAACAATATAACCTACGTAACGCGTTCGCTACCTTAAAAACACTAACACTTCTATTATCGCAGATAATTGCTTATATTTCAACCAGTTGGGCTTTTGCGATAAAATATTAATAGAAAGCGCAACCCTAAATATGGGTTGCGCTTAAATAAATAGTCTTTATTATCACGGGAGATCTGTTACATCATACCGCCCATGCCACCCATACCGCCCATTGCAGCTGCAGCAGCGGCTGGATCTTCCTTCTTAATCTCGACAACGACTGCCTCTGTTGTGAGCAGTGTTGCTGATACGGAAGCAGCATTCTGGAGTGCATATCTTGTAACTTTGAGCGGATCTACGACACCAGCAGATAGCATGTCAACATACTCTTCTGTTGCTGCATTGAAACCGACGCCTTGCTCTT